>NZ_JABDWI010000019.1:0-80028 GCF_019685235.1 Rhizobium sp. NLR8a | reverse complement strand
CGGTGTGGCAGATGCCGGTCGCCTTGACTTCCACCAGCACTTCGCCGGCCTTCGGGCCGTCGAGTTGCACGGTCATCACTTCGAGCGGTTTTCCAGCCTGAACGGCAACGGCGGCGCGAACGTCCATCTTCCCAATCTCCCTTGTAACATTATCAGACGAACCTTGGCATGTCAGGCAAGCCGGGCTCAAGAGAAAACGCCGACCGGCACTGCTGCCGCCCCTGCCGTGTTCCTTCAGGCGAATTCCATGATCACGGCATCGACGGCCAGGCTTTCACCGGGAGCGGCGTTGATCTTCGAAACGACAAGATCGCGTTCGGCGCGCAGGACGTTTTCCATCTTCATCGCCTCGACGATCGCAAGCGTTTCACCGGCCTTGACCTCCTGGCCCTCGGCGACCGCTATAGACACGACGAGGCCGGGCATCGGGCAGAGCAGGAGCCTTGAGGTGTCGGGCGGCAGCTTCACCGGCATCAGCCTGTCGAGTTCCGCGTGGCGCGGCGAAAAGACTTTGGCGGTCACCGACAGTCCCTGCCAGTCGATGCGCACGCCGTTGAGGGCGGGACGGATTTGCGCGGCAATATCCTTGTCGCCGACCTTGCCGCTCCAGACCGGATCACCCGGTCTCCAATCGGTGACAATGCTCCGGCTTTCATCCTCGAATTCCATCTCCATATCGAAGGGAATGGTGACGAGGCCATCGAGCAGTCTGACAGCGACGTAGCTGCCTCCTGTTTTGACCACCCAATGCTCCGGCAGTGTGGCCGATGCGGCGCGCAGTCGATCGGCGAAACGGTCGCGGCGGTTCGCTTCGATAAGCGAGGCAGACAGCGCGATTGCGGCAAGCGTGGCTTCCTCCTGCCGGTCCGGCTTCATCGGCGCGAAACCGTCAGGATATTCCTCGGCAATAAAGCCGGTGGAAAGCCGGCCCTCGCGCCAGCGCGGATGTTTCATTAGCGCCGACAGGAAGGGAACATTGTGTTCGATGCCGTCGACGACAAAGCCGTCCAGCGCCTGGCCCATGGCCTCGATCGCTTCACTGCGCGTCGGCGCCCAGGTGCAGAGCTTGGCGATCATCGGATCGTAATACATCGAGATCTCGGCGCCCTCGAAAACGCCGGTATCGTTGCGAACGACAATGTTGCCGGTCTTGCCTTCCGCCGGCGGGCGGTAGCGCGTCAGTCGGCCGATCGAAGGCAGAAAGTTGCGGTATGGATCTTCAGCATAGAGCCGGCTTTCGATCGCCCAGCCATCGAGCCTGACAGCCTCCTGGCCGAAGCCGAGCGGCTCTCCCGCCGCGATGCGGATCATCTGCTCGACGAGATCAATGCCGGTGACGAGTTCGGTCACGGGATGTTCGACCTGCAGGCGGGTGTTCATTTCGAGGAAATAGAAATTGCGGTCGCGGTCGACGATGAATTCGACCGTGCCGGCGCTCTGGTAGTCGACGGCCTTCGCCAGCGCCACCGATTGTTCGCCCATGGCCTTGCGGGTCTTTTCGTCGAGGAAAGGCGAGGGTGCCTCTTCCGCGACTTTCTGGTTCCGCCGCTGGATCGAGCATTCCCGCTCGCCGAGATAGACGACGTTGCCATGCGCATCCGCCAGCACCTGGATCTCGATATGGCGCGGCTCGACAATGAACTTCTCGATGAAAACGCGGTCGTCGCCGAAGGAACTCTTCGCCTCCGAGCGGGCGCGCTCGAAGCCGTCGCGCACCTCGGCTTCGTTCCAGGCAATGCGCATGCCCTTGCCGCCGCCACCGGCAGACGCCTTGATCATGACCGGATAGCCGATCCCGCCAGCGATCGTTTCCGCATGCGCGGCGTTCTCGATGATGCCGAGATGGCCGGGCACGGTAGAGACGCCGGCCGCATTGGCGAACTTCTTCGATTCGATCTTGTCGCCCATCGCCATGATGGCCTTCGGCTTCGGGCCGATGAAGACGATGCCCTGCTTTTCCAGCTCGGCGCAGAAAGAGGCGCGTTCGGACAGAAAGCCGTAACCCGGATGCACCGCTTCGGCGCCGGTCGCCTTGCAGGCGGCGGTGATCTTCTCGGCGACCAGATAGCTTTCCGACGCTGCGGCGGGGCCGATATGGATGGCCTCATCGGCCATTTCGACGTGCAGCGCGTCCCGATCCGCGTCCGAATAGACCGCAACGGTCGAAATGCCCATGCGGCGCGCGGTCTTGATCACGCGGCAGGCAATCTCGCCGCGATTCGCGATCAGGATTTTCTTGAACATCGAGACTCCACCCAGAAATGCGTTCCGGAGTTTTACGCATAAAATACCGGAACGCACAATCGGCTTGGGGCCGGCACGCGGGAGATGTGGGACTAAGCCGCCGAATGTCAGGCGACAGCGGCTTCCGCAACGGATTCCTCATCGACGATGCGCAGCCAGCGGCTGCGCCGCGGTTCCGGGCGATCGCGCAGCGTGACGGAGGCCATGATCCCAGCCCAGTGCGGATGGTTGGCGCCCGGCAGCGTTGCCTGCTCGATCTGATTGAGGACGCCATATTCAGCCGGCGACACGGCGATGACGCCGCCTGCGGCGATGCCTCTGAAGATGCGCATCGCAAAATCGACGTCCTGGCGCGTGATGTTCTTGCGGTCGACGGCGCGCGACAGATTATAGCCGCCGATGCCGTCGGTGATCGCCAGGCGAAGCTGGTCGAGGGCAAGCGCTCTCAATTCACCCGGGACATTGGTCGAAATCTCCATGACGTGGAGAATGAGCTCGAGCTCCAGCGCCGAGTTGACGACGCCGTCGGTGGTGAACATGCGCATGATCCAGGCAACGTTGATTTCATCAAGCGAGCCCTGCGGATAGGTGTAATGTACGATAAAACCGGCGATCTGCTCCACAAAGAAAGCGTTCCACTCGGCACATTTTTCGGGACAGGAATTGTTGAGCGCCAACATTGCAACGACATCCTGAGACGTCCGGATCCCCTCGGGGAAAGCATGTTTGCGCAGCAGCACGATATCTTCGGCCGTCAGCCGATGCTTACCGGCCACGACACAGGCCGGAAAAGCGAGACGAAATTCGCTCATGTTTTAACTCCAGGCTTCATCATGAAGCCGGAAACAGTTTTAGCGGTCGCGAATTGACGATCCCTCAAGAAGGGGAGTTAACCGCCTGCTGCGCCAATCACGAAGATTTTAGCGATCGCGCCTGCAGCCGCTCTCGCCAGATGATGAAGAGGCCGGATGCGACGATGATGAAAATGCCGATCCATTTGGAGAAATTCGGGAAATCATTGAACAGCGCATAGCCGAGCACAGTGGCCGAGATGATCTCGAAATATTGGAACGGGGCAAGCAGCGACAGCGGTGCAAGCCGGAAAGCCCGCACCACCAACATATGCGCATATCCTGAGATCGAGCCGAGGGCGACAAGCAGCGCAAGGCCGAGGCCGGAGGAGGGCAGGGAAATGGCGAAGTCCCCATTACCGGCGCTGCTGCCGACGAGAAGGGCGGCCGCCATGAAGATCGTTCCGCCGATGCCGGCCATCGTCTGCATGGTGAGCGGTGAATCAGCCTCGCCGATCGCGCGATTGAGGAAAAGATAGAGCGAGAAGAGAAAGGCGCAGGCTACCGGCAGCAGCGCCTTCAGGCCGAAAATCTCGTAACTCGGCTGGATGACAATCATCGCGCCGCCGAAACCGACGACGATTGCCATCCAGCGCCGCCAGCCGACCTTCTCTCCGAGAAACAGGGCCGACATGGCGGTCAGCATGAAGGGCTCGACGAAATAGATGGCGAAGACGTCGGCAAGCGGCATGTATTTGACGGCGACGAAGAACAGCAGGCTCGCAGCCCCGTGCAGTACGCCGCGCAGCAAATTCATCCACGGCCGCTTGGCGGAAAGCGCCTCGCGTCCAAAAATGGCAAAGAGAATCGGCAGGGTGCAGGCGATCTGGAAGAAGAAGCGGTAGAAGGTGACCTGAGCCGGCGACATCGATTCGAAGGTCGCCATGTATTTGGCGATGGCATCCATGACCGGCAGGATGAACATGGCGCCGGACATGATGGCCATGCCCTGCAGGGAATTTTCAGGGGGCTTTGACATGGCTGCCGATTCTTGTGGGAACAGCGCCCATCAATCACGGGAAAGCCGGACAAATCAAGCCCGTGAAACCGCTCAAGCGGTCAGAGATCATTCGCCGTTTCACCAAAAACAGTCTCGAAAGCGGCCCGCAGCCGGATGTCGACATCCGCCATCATGACGGGAAGGCCGAGATCGACGAGGCTGGTGACGCCATAGGCCGATATCCCGCAGGGCACGATGCCGCTGAAATGATCAAGATCGGGATCGACGTTGAGCGACAGGCCGTGGAAGGTCACCCATTTGCGCAGCCGGATGCCGAGGGCGGCAATCTTGTCTTCAGCCATCGTGCCGTCCGGCAGCAACGGCTTTTCCGGGCGGCGGACCCAGACGCCGACACGATCCTCGCGCCGCTCGCCGCGCACGTTCATCATGTCGAGCGTGAGGATGACGACCTCCTCGAGAGCGGCGACGAAGGCGCGCACGTCCTGGCGCCTGCGCTTCAGGTCGAGCATGACGTAGGCGACGCGCTGACCGGGTCCGTGATAGGTATATTCACCGCCGCGCCCCGTCGCAAAGACCGGAAAGCGGTCCGGCTGGACGAGGTCGCCCGCATTGGCGCTGGTGCCGGCGGTATAGAGCGGTGGATGCTCGACGAGCCAGACAAGCTCGTCGCCGCCTTCTCCGATCGCCGCCACCTCGCGCTCCATCGTCGCCACCGCCGCCTCATAGGCAACGAGTTCATCGGCGATGCGCCAGCGCACCGGCCGGGTGCCGAGTTTCGGGAGCATGGAGAATTCGAGATCGGTGCGAAGCATGGCCATTCCTTGCCGCCTGTCCCAAATGCCTGACGAAATAGGGGCGGCAGGAGACCTATATGGACCCGTTTTCCGGCCAATTCAAATGCCGTGAAAGGTTTTCAAAAAAACTGTCATATCGCCCTTGTGCACCCCAAATGCTTTTGCTACATGCTGCCCCGCCGACGCAAATCGGCATCTACCACGATGCGGTCGTGGCGGAATTGGTAGACGCGCAGCGTTGAGGTCGCTGTGGGGCAACCCGTGGAAGTTCGAGTCTTCTCGACCGCACCAGATTATTAAAAAACCCTCGTGACCATTTGGTTCCACGAGGTTTTTTTATGTCTTGATTTCCCAGATATACGCGAGAGTGCCGCGACGCAGGAAATCAGCGCGTCCCCGGCCACGGCACCGGACAGCTGAACAGAAAAAAGGGCCGACTGCGGCCCTTTCGTCCCGATCGTCTGTTGTGGCCGATCAATGCGTTGCGCGGCAGGCTTCGGTGCGCGAGGCGCCGCTGTCGGCACCTTTGGTATGGGAGCCGCTCGGGCCGATCATGCTGTGGCACGGGGGCAGGGTCTTGATGCTTGCGGTCGCGGTCTTGTCGATCGCCGGGTTCGTCATGGCAACCGGGGCGAAGCCGTCGCTGTCATTGGTGTAGTCGCTGGAATAGGCCGGAGCCTTGTGATTGTTGCCATAGTGCACGGGGGCAGGCTGCGCCATCTTTGAGGGCGCAAAGCCATCGCTGTCGTTGGTATAATCATCGGAATAAGTCGGCTGAGCGAAGGCAGCGCCGGCAAGGCTGACGGCAAACAGGGACGCGGCGAGGGCAAATCTGATGCGCATGGTACTTCTCCTCAATCTGTTGTTGCATACAACAACATAAACCATCCCCGGCAGCTAAGATTTCGCGCGCCAATTGCGGCAATATTGTGAACGGAAGTTGGCCGATTCACTGCTTTTCTTCAAATGAAATCACGGTGTTGTCAATGACCGTGACGCTTCCGTTACGGCAGCCACCGGACCAAATGGACGGCAGACTGCCTGCTCATGCTGCAATCGCAAATTGTTAACTTTTGGTAATGTGAGGTAAGACCGGACGGGAGGCGACGCCGCCTCCGTTCAATGATAACCATGGGCGTCACAGATCAGTCCTCGTTCGGGATATGCGCGTCAACCCCGGTCAGCTGCAGCTTATTGCGAACATGGTGGACGCCGTCGACCGAAAGCGCGCCGAGCTCGACCTTGCGCGCAATGCCGATCGTCTCGACCGAGCCTTCGAGAGTGATGACGTGACCGTCCGCATGAACCTCGATACTGTTGATATCGACCTCGGGAATGTTTTCGAGAGCGTCGTTCACCCGCGCCTCGAGCTCGTCGCTTTCATCGCGATCGATCATACCGGCGCGCAATGAATCCTTCAGGCGGTTCTCGTTGCCGTCTCGGTCTGTGCCATCGACTCGGAACCCTGTGTTGGGATCGCTGTCGAAATTTGCCGCAGTCTCGCCATAGGGACGGTTTGCCGGGTCGCTGGCAGCGGTGCCATCGGCATAAGGCCAGCCATCATCGAGATTGCGTTCCTCGAGGTCGCGATAATCTTCTTCACGGGAAAGCTCGGGGGCCTCGCGTGAAATCGGGGTCTTGTCACCGATCCTTGCCATTATAGTCGCTCCTAGTTTCTCTCGTGACAACGCCGACAGGGGCGAATGGTTCGGTGTCGCGGGCGATTTGTCAGCGTTGGGTTTTCTCCCATTTTTTGACGAGGCGTTCGCGTTTCAGCCGCGAAAGCCGCTGCAGCCAGAAGATACCGTCGAGCTGGTCCACCTCGTGCTGGACGCAGATGGCGAGGAAACCTTCGGCGGTCTCCTCGTGCACGACGCCGCCGGCATCCTGATAACGAAAGCGGATCGCCCGTGGGCGTGTGAGCTCTTCGGTCGCGCCGGGCATGGAGACGCTACCCTCGGCATGGTTCATCGTCTCCTGCGACCTCCAGGTAATCTGCGGATTGACGTAGAGGCGCGCACTGTCGGCCCGGTCGAGCTCCAGCACCGTCACACGGAGGAAGACGCCGACATGGGCGGCGGTGATGCCGACGCCGGGGGCTGCGCGCATCGTCGCCAGCAGGTCGTCGGCGAGCGCTGCCAGCGACGTATCGAAGACCGTCACCGGTTCGCAGACGGTCTTCAGGCCCGGATGCGGATAGCGCAGGATCGGACGGATGGGCATGAGGCAGGCTCCCCTCTGTTTGAGCGGCGGGGAAACTATCGCCGGCCGCAGACATTGTCATCACGAAGCACGGTTGGCGCTTTACGACAAGGATGCTTTGAGCTAGCAGGGGCCAAGAATTCCGGCTGCGGGCGCTTCGCGCGGGATTCGCTTATCCGCTTGTTGACAATGTGTTTTCGGCCGACATTTGCGAATGCGATGCGGTAATCGTTGAAATTCGAACCAGGTGCGAGGGCGGCAGATGACCACGACCGATGGGGAAGACCGCATCCGCCGGCGCGATGACGAGGAAGCGGATATCTACGACGAGGACGGCAATGTCCGCGGCGATTTCCTGGCGCTCGTTGGTGCGGCGATCGCCGATCGTGATACGCTGTTCCTGCGTGGGAATGTCGCCCGCCTGCATGAATCCGAAATAGGCGACCTGCTCGAATCCATCCAGCCGGATCAGCGCCTGGCGCTTGTGCGCCTGCTCGGCGAAGATTTCGACATGACGGCGCTGACCGAGGTCGACGAGGCGATCCGCCGCGAGATCGTCGACCAAATGCCGAACGAACAGATCGCAGCGGCGATCGGCGAGCTCGATTCGGATGACGCTGTTTACATTCTCGAAGACCTCGACAAGGAGGACCGGGAAGAAATCCTCGCCCAGATGCCGTTTACCGAGCGGGTGCGGCTGCGCCGGGCGCTCGACTATCCCGAAAGCTCGGCCGGCCGCCGCATGCAGACCGAGTTCGTCGCCGTACCGCCATTCTGGACGGTAGGGCAGACGATCGACTACATGCGCGACGAGGAGGATCTGCCCTATTCCTTCTCGCAGATCTTCGTCATCGATCCGACCTTCAAGCTGCTCGGCGCCGTCGATCTCGACCAGATCCTGCGCACCAAGCGGCAGACGAAAATCGAGCAGATCATGCGGGAGACCAACCATCCGGTTCCCGCCGAGATGGATCAGGAGGAGGCCGCCCAGCTCTTCGAACAATATGACCTGCTCTCGGCTGCCGTCGTCGACGAGAACGGCCGGCTGGTCGGCGTGCTGACGATCGACGACGTCGTCGACGTCATCCACGAAGAGGCGGACGAGGACATCAAGCGCCTCGGCGGCGTCGGCGATGAAGAACTGTCGGACAACGTGATCTCGACGGCGCGATCGCGTTTCCTTTGGCTTCTGATCAATCTCGGCACGGCGATGCTGTCGGCGAGCGTCATCGGCCTGTTCGACGCCTCAATCGAGAAAATGATCGCGCTGGCGGTGCTGATGCCGATCGTCGCCTCGATGGGCGGCAATGCCGGCACGCAGACGATGACGGTGACCGTGCGTGCGCTCGCCACCCGCGATCTCGACATCTACAATGCCGGCCGCATCATCCGCAGGGAGGCCGGCGTCGGCATTCTCAACGGCGCCGTCTTTGCGACGATCATGGGCGCGATCGCCGGTATCTGGTTTCACGACTATCAGCTCGGCGGGGTGATCGCGGCGGCGATGATCATCAATCTGATGGCGGCCGCGCTTGCCGGCATCCTGCTGCCGCTGCTGCTCGACAAGGTGGGAGCGGACCCGGCGATTGCCTCGTCGGTGTTCGTGACGACGGTGACCGACTGTACCGGCTTCTTCGCTTTTCTCGGCATCGCCACTTGGTGGTTCGGCATCTGACGGGCGCCGAAATTGACTATTACGTAAAAGTCAATATTATTGCCGGTTCGACGACGGGGAACACATGCCTGTGAACAAATATTATAGCATAACGGAGCTGACCCGCGAATTCGGTGTCTCGACGCGCACGCTCCGCTTCTACGAAGACGAGGGACTGATCCATCCGGAGCGGCGGGGGCGCACGCGTCTCTTCCGGCCGGCGGACCGACGGCTCATCGGAGAAATCCTGCGCGGACGGCGGATCGGCTTCACCATCGCGGAAATCCGCGAGATCATTCAGGTCTATAAGGAGCCGCCCGGCGAGCTCGGCCAGCTGAAGCTTCTGATGAAGCGCGTCGACGAGAAGCGTGAGGACCTGCGCCAGAAGCGTAAGGACATAGACGACACGCTGACGGAGCTCGACAATATCGAAGAGGCCTGCCTCGGCCGCCTCGCCGAAATCGGCGTTACCACCTGAGACTTGCCGCAAAACGGTTGCCGGTCCTTTATTGCGCCTCGGCACTGCATTCGCTGGCGATCGTCTGAACCCGCTCATCGTTTTGAAGATCGATCTTGCCGGCCTGAAACGGTATCAGCAGCGCCTGGGCCTGCAATCTGTCGAGCGTGCACTGGCAAAAGCTGCGGCAGAGCGCTTCGCCTTGCTGCATGACGCAAGCGGAGTTGCATTGCCTAAGGTAAGTTTCGACCGGATCCGGCTGCGGCGGCGGGACGACAATGGAAAGTCCGTAAGCGATCGCGATCAGCACCGGCTGATGAATGAGGTAGAAGGCAAGGCTGTGGCGGCCAAGCTTCGCCGGCCACCAGGAGCCTGTGCCGATGGCCGCGAGCCGATGCGGCAGCCTGGTTCTGATGGCGATCAAGGCGATGCTCAAGCCAACGAAAAACGGCGTAGCCCAAGGAAACAGTGGGACGTAATCGTTGGAGCGTTGCGGCGTTTCGGCAAGCCCGATCCAGGCGAGATATCTCGGATCGAAGAAGGATGAGCGGAGCAGGCCCGGTGTGCCGAAGTTGTCGAGGATCCAGGCGCCAAGGAGCGCGACGGTGACGAGGAGCGTCAAGGCGAGCGGCAATCTGACAAAAACGATGCCGATGAGCGTGAGTACCGCGATGCAATGCAGGATGCCGAAATAGATCCAGGTGTCCGGGATTGCAATGCGGGTGGCGACCGAGATGACCGCGGCGGCCCCAGCTATCATGCCGAAACGTTTCCAGAAGGACGGCCAGCGAATCGTCGGCGTGCTGGAGAGCACCAAGCTGACGCCGACGATGAAGAGAAAGGTCGTGGCGATCGCCCGGGCATAGATCTTCAGCCAGCCGGTCTCGGCCGTGCCCGGCGCCAGATAGGCCATGAACTCCATGTCCCAGGTGAAATGGTAGCTCGCCATGGCGATCAGCGCGACGCCGCGCGCCGTATCCAATAGACCGATGCGCGGCGGTTTTGCCACCGCATCGGCGTGCATTGCCGGCATGGTCATCAAAGTCCCCTGGTCGAATCATTTCCGTCGTTCGACGGCGTGTCGCGGCGAATAGCAGAAAGGTGGAGATTTGATGGCGGGCCTGCATCCATGATCGCCAGCCGCGCCTCCGAAAAGAACTGTCGCCGGGTCAGCACGAAGATGACGGTCGCCGTCGCCAGCATGAAGACGTAAGGATTGATGAACCAGCCGAGATAGCCGATCGACAGGAAGATTGCCCTGAGACCCTCGTTGAAATTGCTGCCGGCGATGACATTCATGCGGATGACGCGCTCGGCGGCCCGCTCGGCGGCGATGATGTCGCTCTCGGCATCGCGCATCATCGGGATGGAGCCGAAAAGGATGGTGCAGTAATTGAACAGCCGATAGGACCAGCCGAACTTGAAGAAGGCATAGCCGAAAAGCGCCGCCAGTCCGCCGACCTTCATCTCGAAGGCGGCATGGCCGCCATGGAGCACGAAGGGCAGGTCGGCAAAGACGGCGTCGACCTTCTCGGTTGCGCCGAGCAGCGCGAAGCAGCTGCCGATCGCGAAGATCGAGGTCGAGGCGAAAAAGGCCGTGCCGTTCTGCAAGCCGGCCATGATCTGTGTGTCGATCATCTTCAGGTCGCGGCGTAGCGAATTGTAGATCCACTCGCGGCGCCGTTCGGTCATCGCATGCGTCAGACTGGTGCGGCCGAAGAAGGTGCGGCCCTTGAGCAGCCAGGAATAGCCCATCCAGACACAGGCAAAGAAGGCCAGAGCAATGTAGTCCGCCGTCGTCATCAGTGATTCAGTCTCCGCATGAAGTGCGGCCACCTTACATATGCATCGAAATGCTGCAATGACCGGAAGGCCGGGCCGCCGGATTTCGGCGCCTGGCGTGTCCGAAAGCACGCTGCAACGCTCTGTATCGATACATCGTACTTTCCGAAAAGCGATTCTGATATTCCGGCCGATGCGCTGAAACAGGACTATTTCGGGCCGGCTCGGCTCGAGCTTTGAATCCTGTTCCAAATTAAATAGTTAGCGCATGATACTGTCCGAAACTGCTGCCGCTTTTCGGCATCGTACTCCGGGTGTATGGTCCCGGGAATGTCGCATCGGCTGCAGGCGATGTCGGTGGCCCGCGCGGGTTCGAAACCGACCTTGCTTAAGCTTACAACTTCATATTCAAAAGGCGCATCCATGTTTCTTTCGGTATTCGACGTGTTCAAGATCGGTGTCGGGCCGTCGAGCTCGCACACCATGGGTCCGATGTCGGCTGCCAACCGGTTTCTCGATCTGATCCTGTCGAATGAATGGCCACGCCCTTCATCGGGCGCGCAGGTCGCCGCGATCAAGGTCAGCCTGCATGGTTCGCTCGCTCATACCGGAATCGGCCATGGAACGGGCAGGGCCGTCATTCTCGGACTGATGGGTGAGGCGCCGGACAGTGTCGATCCCGACAGGATGGACGGCATCATCGATACCGTCGAGCGCACCGGACGCATCACCCCTGCAGACCATCCGGCCTACCAGTTCCAGCCGAAGACCGACCTGATCTTCGACAAGAAACAGCCGCTGCCGGGCCATGCCAACGGCATGATCTTTTCGGCGTTTGACAAGGACGGCCGGCTGCTCCTCAAGCGCATCTATTATTCGATTGGCGGCGGCTTCGTCGTTACCGACACCGAGCTGGAACAGATGCGGGCGAAGAAGAATGCCACGGGCGGCGTGCGCGTCCCCTATCCCTTCTCGACCGCCAAACAGATGCTGGAGATGGCGGAGCGCTCCGGGCTTTCGATCGCGCAGATGAAGCGGGCGAACGAGGAGAGCCAGCGCAGCCAAGAGGAGCTCGATCAGGGGCTCGACCGCATCTGGGAAGCGATGCGCTCCTGCATCGAGCGCGGCCTCAAGGTCGAGGGCGTCATGCCCGGCGGCCTTAACGTCAAGCGCCGCGCCCGCCGCATTCACGACAAGCTGCAGGAGGAGTGGCGTAGCAATCGCGTCAATCCGCTGCTTGCCAATGATTGGCTCAGCGTCTATGCGATGGCCGTCAACGAGGAGAATGCCGCCGGCGGGCGCGTCGTCACCGCGCCGACCAATGGCGCGGCGGGCGTCATTCCGGCAACGATCCGTTATTATGAGCATTTCCACGAGGACTGGGACCAGAACGGCATCCGCGACTACCTGCTGACGGCAGCGGCGATCGGCGGCATCATCAAGCACAATGCGTCGATCTCTGGCGCCGAGGTCGGCTGTCAGGGCGAGGTCGGCTCGGCCGCGGCGATGGCGGCTGCAGGCCTTGCAGCCGTAATGGGCGGCACGCCGGAGCAGATCGAGAATGCCGCCGAGATCGCGCTCGAACATCATCTCGGCATGACCTGCGATCCTGTCGCAGGCCTCGTGCAGGTTCCCTGTATCGAGCGCAATGCGCTCGGCGCCGTCAAAGCCGTCACCGCGGCATCGCTCGCCGTCAAAGGTGATGGTCAGCATTTCGTGCCGCTTGACGCCTGTATCGAGACGATGCGCCAGACTGGCCACGACATGAGCGAGAAATACAAGGAAACCTCGACCGGCGGCCTGGCTGTCAACGTCGTCGAATGCTGAGCGTGCGGACTCCTTCGCTTCACACTTGACGCCCGCCGCCAAAAGGATTTGAACGGCGGCATGGCATTGCATCTCATCAAACTCTGTGTCGGCGCCGACTCGATCGAGGACCTGCGCGAATGGGTGGCGGAGCGCTCGCTGCGCGCCATTGCCGCCGGGCTCGAACCGCATTCGGTTCACACCACGCGCATGGTGCCCAAACGCATGGAGGAGCTTCTTGACGGCGGCTCGCTCTATTGGGTGATCAAGGGGCAGGTGCAGGCGAGGCAGAGGCTGCTCGACATCGAGACGTTCACAGACGATGAAGGGATTTCACGCTGCCGTCTGATGCTCGGCCCCGAGGTCATCGAAACCGCGGTGCAGCCGAAGCGGCCTTTTCAGGGCTGGCGCTACTACACGCAGGATGACGTGCCGCCCGATCTGACGAGCTTGGGCGCCGGGATCGCCGAAATGCCCGCGGAACTGCGCCGCGAACTGACAGATCTCGGCCTGCTCTAATTCTATCGCCCAAGATACCGGTTTCGGACGACGGCATGCGGATTTCAGCGCAGACGCAGTTGCACCGGCGCGCTGCCGTCCGGCGACGTCACATGCAGATGAATGCGGGCTTCCGGCTGCGAATAGCGCCAGGCGCGGGCGCCATGGCAAAGCAGCAGATTGATGAGATCCCGGGTCTTGGCAGACTTCGCCCTCGGCCGTTGCAGACCGATTTCGGCAAGTCGCAGCGCCGCTTCGTGCAGCGGATGCAGGGATGAACGCCCTTTGGCCCCGCCGCGGCGGTCGCCTGGCATTCCCGGAACATTCTCATTGATCGCCATAGTTTTCCCCGTACGCACTACTGATCGAGTTCAAACCGATAGCCGGAAACGCAAACACCGATTCCGGCCGTTCCAGATGCCGCCGGCCTTGTCGCAGGCGGCACCGAATAGCTCATTGTGCTGCCGCCCAGCACTTGATGCCGGCCTTCTTCAAGGCCTTGCAGGCGTTGACCGCATCGCGCTGATCGTCAAAGCCGCCGAAGCGGGCGCGGTAGACCTGGTCGTTGCCTGCGCCGTAGGCGACGGCGAAGGGCTTTGCCGAGGCCAACGCCTTGCCGCCCTTGCTCTTCGCGCTCTCCAGGAGGTCCATGGCCATCTGCCGGCTCGGCGAGACGCCGACCTGGACGACCCAGCCCGCAGGCGCGGCACTTGCCGGGGTGGCGTTGGTCGAAGCGGTCGTGACGTGGTCGACGGCGGCGTTGTCCTGTGCAGCCGGTGCGACGACCGGAGCCTGCTGCTTGAAGCTCGTGGTCTTGACCTTGGTCGCAGCCGGCATCGTCTGGGCAACCAGCGGGTTCTCGGATTTCGGCGCCGATGTTTCGGTATAGGCGACTTCGGCCTCGGCCACCTGATAACGGGCATCCGGCAGCGGGCCCTTATGCGGCAGGCTGAGATCGGCGGCAGCGACAGAAATGGGCGGCTGCGTCGCAGTGATCGTTTTTGCGACCTGTTCCGGGGCGACCTGCAGCCGGGCCTTCTGCGGCTGAACCGGAGCGGGCGTTTCGATCATTTCAGGGGCAGGGGCTGCCTGGGCCACCAGCGCCGAATTTCCGCCGCGGCTCGACGCCTTCGGCAGGTAGGTGGCGATCAGATTGCGCATCTGGGCATCGCGAGCCGGGCCGGACGTGCCGCCGAGCACGACGCTGACGATCGACTTGCCGTCGACCTGTACCGAACTCACCAGGTTGAAGCCGGCGGCGCGCGTATAACCAGTCTTGATACCGTCGACGCCGCGCACGGAGCCGACCAGCCGGTTGTGGCTGCGGATCGTGCGGGTGCCGAACTTGAAGGCGCGGGTGGAGAAATAACCGTAATATTGCGGGAAATGCTGGCGAAGGGCGATGCCGAGGCGGGCCTGGTCGCGCGCCGTCGTCATCTGCGCCGTGTTCGGCAGGCCGTTGGCGTTGCGATAGGTGGTGCGCGTCATGCCGAGTGCATGCGCCTTGGCAGTCATCATCTGGGCGAAGCGGTCTTCGCTGCCGCCGAGCATCTCGCCAAGCGCGGTTGCCGCATCATTGGCCGACAGGGTGACGAGACCGAGGATGCCCTGCTCGACGGTGATGGAGCCGCCGGCGCGCACGCCAAGCTTGGTCGGCGCCTGGGCGGCCGCGTGAGCGGAGAAGGGAACCGGCGTATCGAGGCGGATGCGACCCTGCTCCAAGGCCTCGAAGGTCATATAAAGGGTCATCATCTTGGTCAGCGAGGCGGGATATTGCAGCCGATCGGCATTCTCGCTGTAGAGAACGTTGCCGGTCTTGGCGTCGACGACGATGCCCGCATATTTCGGATTGGCCGCCTCCGCGTCGGCATTGACCGAATCAACCAGGACGACCGTGAGAGCCATCGAAAGGATCGCCAGGAGCTTTGCGAAAAAGCTGCCGGACCGGGACGATGATACGGAGGAGACTGACCTTGACACTATTCCACTCTTCGCTTTGCATTTCAGATATTGGGCGGGAACCGCACACCCCCGCCGCACAGCTCGTCTTTTGAAATTACCGATTCAGCGTTACCAATCCGTTTATGATGAATCGTTTCATGCCTTCTCCGGCGGCATTTTAGGGACCTGTCACAGAACGGTTCACAAGACGCGGCTCCACAAAGAGGCGGATCGCGGCATCAATATGTTCCCAGTCGGCGAGATGGCTGCTGGAGAAGCGGTAGAGGACGCTGAGATCCTTGCCGACCTTGATGTCGCGCTGACAATCTCCGCTTGCGGCCTTGTCCTGAGTTGAAGGCAATATGCAGCGCACGACGTAGTCCGGCCCGCCTTTGACCGGTGCCGTGAGCAGCACTTCTCCGCCATAACCGGCGTCGGCGCGAAGTCGATGGAGGGTCAATCCGTCCCGGAACGGCTCGGCTGCTCCTTCGATCAGATGCGAATAGATCGGCTCCAGCCGGCCGGACATGTCGCGCGACATGGTGCTTTGAGTGATTTGCAGGAAGATGAGGCTGGAGGATTGGGCGATGTCGTCGAATCGCAGATGGTTGTCCTTGCCGTAACCCTGCATGGAGGGCCAGGCGAGGTAGAGATCGACGCGTTCGGCGGCGCCGTCATGCCTCTGGCTCGGGAAGCGTATGGTATTTTCGGGGAATTTCACGGTGTCGCGGCCGATGGTCAGCGTGATTTCTGTCGTGCTGTCGGTATTGCCGGCAAGGGAGATGTGCCGGCCGAACCAACGGCCGGCGATGCTGATGGCGACGGTCAGGACCGCCAGGACTGATATCACCGCCATCGTGCGCAGGAGCAACCTCATGGAAAGAAGCGGCTGCTCGTCGGGTGCGCTTTGGGCGGCTTGGCTCATGGCGGTTCTTCGCGTTTCGGTCCGCCGCAGGAAGAACATGAGCCGCCGGTGCCGATGATGAATCTGATCGCCATCATCGAACCGGCAGGGTTAATACTTCGCTAAGATTTGGGTCGCACCGGGATGGACCCTTGTCCCAAAAAGGAGCGAGCCGTTCCCGGGACAGCGGGAACGGCTCTTGGGCACCGGTCGGGGACGGGATGCGGGGACTGACCGGGCCGAAACCTGTGCCGGCTTTGCCGGCGGGCTGGCTTACCTGACGCTGCCGACCGCGACAGCGCGGCCGTCCTGAAGCTTCGACCAGCGGGCCGGATCGGTGGCGGATTGGCGCTTCAGATAGGTGTATTCGGTGTCCGACCACAGCAGCACCTTGTTGCGCATGTTGTCGAGAATGAAGTCGCCGTGATCGGTGCGGACCGTCAGCACGGCATGACCTTCGCCGTTCGGCTGCAGCACGACGGTGATCAGCGTGTCGGATGGCGAGAAGCCGTCCTCGATCAGCATCTTGCGCTTCAGCAGGGCATAGTCCTCGCAATCGCCGACGGTTGTGGGATATGCCCAGCGTTCCTCGACACCGTAGATCTGTTCGTCCGTCTCCGGCTGGATCGACGAATTGACCGTGTAGTTGATTTTGAGAATTTCCTTCCAGCGATCCTCCGTGAGGACGGCCGGCCCGGCATCGCCGCCGGCATAGGTGCATTCCGCCGGATTGGCCTTGCAGAATTCATAGTGTCCGATCGGCGGGCTGGCATTGCCCGCCAGTGCCATGCTGCCGGGCGTTGCCTGTCCCGAGCTCGCCATTGCCATCATGATCGCACTGGCCAGAAGGCCGCCTTTCAGGATGTTCGCAGTTGTCATTGCCGTCTCCCCTAAGTTGAGACGACAATGACATGGACGTTTTTATCCCACGCAAAATTACGCAATAGAATTAAATGCTTAGTTGAATCAAATGCCGATAAAACTTGGCTCGAATGCGAATAAAATTCAGCGCGTATTTGTGTCGAAATCGATTAAAATTGCAGTGGACGCGACAAGGACTTCGCCCAGGGAAAGCCTGCGTTGCCGTTGCGTCGTTAAGAGTTTTCGCTGAGCCGGATAAAAGCCGGCGCCGCCGCGGCGGGATGCTTGCGGTGGCGATGCCGGTGGAATCGGCCGGTTGGAACGGGCCGAAAGCAGAATATCGCTCGGATTCCGGGGTTCGGCATTAAAATTATTTTTGAGGAAAATCGCGAAATCGATCGGTGGCGGCGACGATTGCCGCACTCATATCGGGGTTTGCAGTGGAATGGGAAGCGTGCGGAAGGATTACGAGCTCGCTTTCCGGCCCGCCGTGCAGGACGAGCGCCGTCCGCCCCATCGGGCTGCCGCAGGCTTCCCAATAGATCAGGTTGCCGTCACCCGCATCGAGCAGGCCGTGATCACAGGGTTCGATTTCCGGGTAGAGGGCTGGCATCGGTGCACCTGCGGTCGAGGCGGACCTTATCCATCATGTTCATGACGAAGGGAAGATGGACGGCCGACGGAAATTCCTCGATGCAAGATTCTGCCTAATTTCGCGCGGCCGCTTCGGCCCGACCGGTGTCGCAGCTTGTTCCACTCATAATTCTACCTGATTTACTGATTGGAACGACTTGCGACAGGATTTCGCGCCAGCCTTCCAAAGCCGGATCTGCCGCCGCTTGCAGATCGCTTGCCGTGGTGCTTCCCGCTTTCAACACGACTCGACCCGGTGCGCCCCGGACCTAGCACGCGCTTTCGAAGCAATCGGCCACGAATTGATCCGCCGCAGGGCATCGTGATTTTTAGGCTGTCAGAGGAATTCGCGCAGTGTCTCGCGGGACTGGATCGACAAGAATTCGATCGCCACGCCTTCGACGAAGTGACGCACGACGCGGCCGCGCATGTTACCGAGGCGCACCGCCGTTCCGATCGAGGGACGCATCTCGACATCGATGGCGGCGCCCGACAGCGACAGGTCCATGATGCGGCAGGTATAGCGCGTGCCATCCTCGAGCGTGAGTTCGGTCTTTGTATCACGCGGCGTCAGACGGTCGTGGCGACGATCTTCCGGCAGGCCGAGCTCGTGCTTGTTGGCAAGCCAGGTGAGCTGGGCAGCGAGCTTCTCGCGCTTGCGCTCGGTGGCATTGATCGACATGGTAAAGCCGCGGCCGTCGAGCGTCTGGACATAACCTTCGACGCGCCCGAGATGGTCGATATAGGCGACGACGCGTTCGTTGGCGCGCGGCCGGCCGGTGCAGGTGACGTACATATCGCCGGGCGACATATCGATCACCATGCATTCGAATTCCTCGTAATTCGCAAGCATCAGCCGGCCCTGCATATTGATCGGCACGCGCTGAAAAACGCCTTGTTCAGGGCGCGGCGCAGGTCGTTGCGTCTGAGCTGGCTGGAACGAGTGCATCAAAGGGCTTCTTCATAAAAACTGGAGAGATTAATCCTTACCTCCAATCCATTAACAGAAGGTTGTTTCGCCTTATTGTGACATGGCCGAAAACGAGTGCGCGCCTTGTCCTGAAACGAGACGCTCAACGCGCCTCGGCACTCAGCAGCTGTGACACCATGCGGCGCATGGCCTGGCCGAATCCGATGCCTTTTGCCGCGACGACCTCGTTGATCGAGCGCAGTTCGGCTGGCGCGGCCTTGCTGAATTTTTCCGGCAGCAGACGGCTGCGGTCGAGCGCCAGGAATTCCAGCGGCACGATTTCCAGCCAGCTCGCAGCCGCCGTCGGTGCGATCGCGCCGAGCAGCCGGTCGCAGGCGCCATCCGGCGAGCGCAGCGGCATCATGATGATCTCGAAGGAGGCCTGATGACCGACGGTGCTGTAGCCGGTGGTGTTGAACAGGGCCGGCATGGCATGGTTCATGACGCCCATCGCCGTGCGTTCAATGTCCGCATGCTGGCCATGCGCCCAAAGCGACGAAAAACGTTCACCGCGCAGGTCGCGCCCGAAGAAATCGCAGATGCGGGTGCCTGCGAGCCGGAAAACGATGTCTCCGCCGTCGCGCGTCTCAAGGATGAAGAGACTTTGCAGAAGATGGGGAACGGCAGAGGGTTCGACCTGTGATTTCAGCGGCGCATCGGCAGCGCCGCGGATACGGTTCCAATAGTCAAAAATTTCGATGGTCGTTTGCACACGCATTTCACACCAACCTGTCCCATTCCGGAGCATTTTCGGGCAGTCATTGCCCGTACAGCTTCTACCTTGCGGATTTCATGCCAGATCCAGGCCGTTAAGGTTAAGAAAGGGTTTCGGTTGAGGCGCGACGTCTGTCGTGACAATGTCCAGCCATCGCTTCGACTTTCGGAGTTCAGCACGATCTGCCGATCCTGGGTCTTTTCAGGAATTCGGGTTACGCCGCCCGGCACTACGGGCGGCTTTTTTTTTGACAGGCGCTCCTGTATGGCTGAGGCCCTCAACGAGGCGATAAAGATGAACGAGCAGACGGGCGAGCCAGACAAGACGCCCGGACTTTCCGAGGCCCGGCCGCCGGCGCGGCCCCCCCGCGTGCCGGTCTTCAACCTTCCGCCGGCGCTGCTCTTCAGCCTTTGTCTGCTCATCCTTATCTATGCGGTGCAGGCGCTCGTTCTCTCGGACGATGCAGTGGGCTGGCTGCTGTTTACCTTCGGTTTCGTCCCCGCTCGCTACGTGATTCCGTTGTCGCAGCAGGGGCTGGAGCTGTTCTGGACGCCCGTTACCTATTCGCTGCTGCACGGCAGCACCCAGCATATCCTCTTCAATGCCTTCTGGCTGATGGCCTTCGGAGCGCCGGTCGTGCGCCGCATCGGCACGTTACGGTTCCTGTTCTTCTGGATCTTGTCCGCCGTCGCTTCCGCCGCCCTGCATGCGATCCTCAATTGGGGAGACGTATCGCTGCTGATCGGCGCATCGGGCGTCATTTCCGGGCTGATGGGGGCTGCCTGCCGATTCGCCTTTCCGGCCGATCGGCGACCGATGCCGGTGGCGCATCTCAACGCCCGGCTTTCCATCATTGACGCCCTGAAGAGCCGGACCGTCGTCATTTTCATGCTTCTCTGGCTGGTCGGCAACGCGCTCATCGCCGCCGGCATTCCGCTCGTCGGCGACAGCGACCAGGAGATCGCCTGGGACGCGCATATCGGCGGCTTCGTCTTCGGCTTCCTTTTGTTTTCGCTGTTTGACCGGGCGCCACGGCCGCCTGCAGAACCGGCGGGAACGGAGAAGGATATGTTGCAATCCTAAGCCGGGCAGTGCACCATCGAACGATCCGCGATTGGGGGGAGCAACCGCCGCGGATGCCTGTGACACACGTCACAGGCTCGACATAGGAGGTTCGAATGACCAGTTCAGTCAAAGCAATCCTCGACCTGAAGGGCAGGGACGTCATCACCGCCGGGCCGAACACCACTGTCGCCGAGGCGGCCGCCATTCTGAGCAAGAAGAAGATCGGCGCTATCGTCGTCGTCGGCATGGAGAACCGGATTTCGGGCATGTTCACCGAGCGCGATCTGGTGCATGCCATCGCCAAGCACGGCAAGGATGGCCTCGATCAGCCGCTCTCTCAGCTCATGACTTCAAAGGTCTACCGCTGCCACGAGGAGACGACCGTCAACGAGTTGATGGAACTGATGACCAGCCGCCGCTTCCGCCACGTGCCGGTGGAAAGCAACGGCAAGCTTGCCGGCATCATCTCGATCGGCGACGTGGTGAAATCCCGGATCGCCGAAGTTGAGCGCGAGGCCGAGGACATCAAGGCCTATATCGCCGGCTGAAGTTTCGGTTTTTTGAATGATGCCGTCGTCCCAGCCGCCGTCGCGGGACGACGCCTCATGGAGGGCTGGCGTAGACTTCCTGCATGCGCTTGATCTCGGGAAGCCTGGCTCTCGCTTCCTCATAGCCGCGTTCGATCGCCTCGCCTGCGCGGTGGAATTCCGAAAGGCCGATATAGCTCAGGCGTGGCTGCAGTGAAATATCGGGCGGATCGCCGGCAAGGCGGGCGCGGGCAATCCTGTCCTGGATGATGTTGAAAGCCTGCACCATGACTCCGGTCATGCCGAGGCGGGCATAGGGCGCCTCTTCCTGTTTCTGCAATTCCTGCTGCGAGAGGCTGGCATTGTGCCGGACGACCGCCGAGCGGCCGTAGAGATCGTAGTTGAGATTGACGGCGACCACCAGCGGCTGCTCATAGGCGCGGCAGACAGAGACGGGAACCGGATTGACGAGCGCGCCGTCGACCAGAGTGCGGTGATTGCTGCGGACCGGCTCGAAGATACCGGGCAGCGCATAGGAGGCACGCAGCGCCGTGATCAGCGAACCATTGGCGATCCAGACCTCGTGGCCGGTATTGACCTCGGCGGCGACCGCGACGAACGGCCGGTCCAGATCCTCGACGTTCAGGCCCTCGAGATGCTCCTGCATACGCTTGGTCAGCCGCATGCCGCCGAACAGGCCGCTGCCGCCGATCGTCAGATCGAGCAGACTGGCGATGCGGCGCATGGTCAGCGAGCGCGCGAAGCTTTCGAGTTCATCGAGCTTGCCGGCGAGATAACAGCCGCCGACCAGCGCGCCGATCGATGTCCCGGCGATCATGCCGATTTCGATTTTCGCTTCGTCGAGGGCGCGCAACACGCCGATATGGGCCCAGCCGCGGGCGGCGCCGCCGCCAAGCGCGAGTGCGATCTTGATTTTGTTGACAGGCGCGGGCGCAGGGATCGTCTCGAGTATCGTCGACATGCCGGAACCGGAGCCTTCGCCTTCAGCGCTTTGACGGTGCAGACTCCAATTCAGCATTGCGCTCTCCCCTCCAGCAGAACACGTATGTCACGATAGTGTGCCCGATCGGTTGCCAAAAGGTATATAGAACCGGTTTCTGGCACAATAAGGGGCAAATGCGGGGACTTTCAGTCTATTTTCCGTAGACCTCGTGCGGATCGAAATGACGCTCGTCGTCGACAATGTCGAGCATCGGCTTTCCGTCGCGCAGCGTCACCGTCCGATAGAAGCAGGAACGGCGGCCGGTGTGACAGGTGGCGTCATGGCCGGCGACCTCGACCTTCAACCAGATGGCGTCCTGGTCGCAATCGGTTCGAATTTCCTTCACCGTCTGAAGATTGCCCGAGGTCTCGCCCTTTTTCCAGATCTTGCCACGCGACCGGCTGAAATAATGGGCCGTGCCCGTCTGGATGGTCAGCGCCAGGGCCTGGGCGTTCATATGCGCCACCATCAGCAGTTCGCCATCGCCGGCGTCGGTGACGATCGCGGTGATCAGGCCGCGGTCGTCGAAACGCGGCGTGAAATCGCCGGCGTCTTCCAACGCCGACTTGTCCTCGGATGGTTGATTGAAGATCAGTTGACTCATTTCGGCCCTCCTGAGGGAGCCGGTATCAGCGGCTCCGCACCATGCTCATGAAACGGGCCTGATCGGCCGGTTCGGTCTTGAACGTTCCGGTAAACGTCGTGGTCAAGGTGGTCGAACCCTGCTTCTGAACGCCACGCATCGCCATGCACATATGTTCGGCCTCGATCAGTACGGCAACACCCCGCGGATTGAGCGTATCGTCGATGGCCCGGGCAATCTGGGCCGTCATCGTTTCCTGGGTCTGCAGGCGCCGGCCATAAATCTCGACGACACGAGCAATCTTCGACAGGCCGAGGACGCGGCCATCAGGCATGTAGGCGACGTGGGCCTTGCCGATGATCGGCACCATATGGTGTTCGCAATGCGAGTAGAACGGAATGTCCTTGACAAGGACCATGTCGTCGTAACCGGCGACTTCCTCGAAGGTTCGGCCAAGCACATCCTCCGGCGCCATGTCGTAACCGGCAAAAAGCTCGCGGTACGCTTTGGCGACACGGGCTGGCGTCTCGATGAGGCCTTCGCGCGTCGGATCGTCACCGGCCCAGCGCAACAGAACGCGAACGGCTTCCTCGGCCTCCTGCTGGGAAGGGCGGTCCGAGTCGCGGTTCGGCTGCGGAAAGTTCTTTACGATGGCGTCCATGATCAATGGTCTCCTGGCCCGCGTCGCGGACCCATCTGTCGGAATCGCCACTGGTCAGTCCCATGCGGGAATTCATGCACCTTTGGCAGGCTCCGGGGCTTTCAGGGCTAATTCAAGCGCCCATCCGGCACGGTTTCCCAATCAAACTTACACAAGGCCATTGCATTTTCATGGCCTTGGAACGACATACATATAGGAAGACGGCCATTATATGTAAGTATCCTCAGATGACACGGTGTGTTTTTTGTTTCAACGACAATGACAGCCCGATCTAGGCCGATCCGCAGCGATTTTGGAGCGGAAATCCAGCATGGACGACATCTACAACAGCAAAATCCTCGAATTCGCCGGCAATATTCCGTTGACCGGGACGCTTGATGATGCCGATGCGACCGCCCAGGCGCACTCCAGGCTTTGCGGCTCAAAGGTGCGGATCTGGCTGAAGATGGATGGCGATGTCGTGACCGGTTTTTCCCATGACGTGAAGGCCTGTGCGCTCGGCCAGGCCTCGTCCTCGATCATGGCCCGCCATGTTGTCGGCGCGACATCGGGCGAATTGCGGCAGGCGCGTCTGGACATGCTCGCCATGCTGAAGGCGGATGGGGCAGGGCCCGGCGGACGGTTCGAAGACATGCGTTATCTCCTGCCCGTGCGGGACTACAAGGCCCGCCATGCTTCGACGATGCTGACCTTCGACGCGGTCGTCGACGCGATCGGGCAGATCGAGGCGAAACAGGCGGAAGTTGTCGAGGCGTAACCGAGATGTGCGAGTTCTGCGTCCGGCAGGCTGACGATGAGGACGATGGCGGCGCGGCCGGATCGAGACGGCCGATCGAAAAATCCGCACGCTGCTCCCGCAATTATAGCGGGCCGTTCCGCAAGACCCCGGACCGCCTGCTCGGCATGGGGCTTATCCGTCTCTATCAGCTGACGCTTTCCGGCTTTGTCGGCAACTCCTGCCGCCATATCCCGACCTGTTCGGAATATGGTTACGAGTCGATCGCCCGTCACGGATTATGGGCTGGCGGCTGGATGACGCTGTTTCGCGTCGGCCGCTGCGGTCCGGGCGGCACCAGCGGCCTCGACCCGGTGCCTGAGACACTCGGCAACGATTTTCGCTGGTGGACCCCATGGCGCTATCTCGCCCTTGGACGCAAGAATGGGTGAACGCAGTGACGATGCTCAGCGAACATCATTGTGTTTCGGAGGTCAGGGCAGCGATGATGCGAGAGGCGCGGTCACTGTTCGGTGACTACGACTGCGAGGAGGAGAGCGAGTGGCCATGAGCATGTTTGTCGCCCTCCTGCACAGCATCGTGCTCTCGCCCGACCGCCGGGTGATCATGGAAGACTTGCGCGCGCTTGCCAGAGAACTCGGCTATCGCGAGCCGCGCACGCTGGTTTCAACGGGCAATCTGGTTTTCGAGGCCGACCAAATACGTCCGCATGAACTCGAGGTCGCGCTGGAAGAGGGTTTCGAAGAGAAGTTCGGCAAACATGTCGATATCATCGTGCGCAGCGACTGCACCTGGATGGCGCTCTGCGGCACCAATCCCTTCCGGGACGGCAGCGGAGACCAGGTGATCGTCCGGGTGATGCGCCTGCCGATCGATCCTGAGAAGGTGGAGGCGCTGAAACCGCTGATGGCGGAAGGGCAACGCCTCGCCGTCGTCGGCGGCGATCTCTGGATCGATTTCGCCGGCAAACCGAGCCAATCGAAACTGCTTTCGGCGCTGACGACCAAGCGCCTCGGCGTCGGAACCATGCGCAACTGGAACACCGTTTGCGGTCTTGCGCAGATGATCATGTGAGCCGGCTGCTTCTTTACTCCCGGGCGAAATCTGAGTATCAGGCGGCAGCGCATCGAACAAAGAGAAGCGCTGTCGTTGCAACCACCCGCATTCGTTGGCGGGACTGGACAAGGAGAATTTCGATGTCTGAAGTCATTTCCCTAACATTCCCTGATGGTTCCATGCGCAGCTTCCCGGCTGGCGCCACCGGCCGGGATGTCGCCGAATCCATTTCCAAGTCGCTCGCCAAGAGCGCCGTCGCCATTGCGATCGACGGCGGCGTGCGCGACCTTTCCGATGCCGTTACCGACGGCAAGATCGAGATCATTACCCGCAAGGACCCGCGCGCGCTGGAACTCATCCGCCATGACGCCGCGCACGTGATGGCCGAAGCCGTGCAGGAGCTTTGGCCCGGCACGCAGGTAACGATCGGTCCCGTCATCGAGAACGGCTTCTATTACGACTTTGCCAAGAACGAACCCTTCACGCCCGACGATCTGCCGAAGATCGAAAAGAAGATGAAGGAAATCATCGCCCGCAACGCGCCGTTCACCAAGCAGATCTGGTCGCGTGAAAAGGCCAAGGAAGTCTTCGCCGCCAAGGGCGAACAGTACAAGGTCGAGCTCGTCGATGCGATCCCGGAAGGGCAGGATCTGAAGATCTACAACCAGGGCGAATGGTTCGACCTTTGCCGCGGCCCGCATATGGCCTCCACCGGCCAGGTCGGCACCGCCTTCAAGCTGATGAAGGTCGCCGGCGCCTACTGGCGCGGCGACAGCAACAACGCCATGCTGTCTCGCATCTACGGCACGGCATGGGCAGACCAGGCCGATCTCGACAACTACCTGCATATGCTGGCCGAAGCCGAGAAGCGCGACCATCGCAAGCTCGGCCGCGAGATGGACCTCTTCCACTTCCAGGAGGAAGGCCCGGGCGTCGTCTTCTGGCATGGCAAGGGCTGGCGCATCTTCCAGACGCTCGTCGCCTATATGCGCCGCCGACTCGCTGTTGATTATGAAGAAGTCAACGCGCCGCAGGTGCTCGACACCTCGCTTTGGGAAACGTCGGGTCACTGGGGCTGGTATCAGGAGAACATGTTCGCCGTGAAATCGGCGCATGCGATGACGCATCCGGAAGACAAGGAGGCTGATAACCGCGTCTTTGCGCTGAAGCCGATGAACTGCCCCGGTCATGTGCAGATCTTCAAGCATGGCCTGAAGTCCTATCGCGAACTGCCGATCCGTCTGGCGGAATTCGGTCTCGTGCATCGCTACGAGCCTTCGGGCGCACTGCATGGCCTGATGCGGGTGCGCGGCTTCACGCAGGACGACGCGCACATCTTCTGCACGGACGAGCAGATGGCGGCCGAATGCCTGAAGATCAACGATCTCATCCTGTCGGTCTACGAAGACTTCGGCTTCAAGGAAATCGTCGTCAAGCTTTCCACCCGGCCGGAAAAGCGCGTCGGCTCCGATGCTCTCTGGGATCGCGCCGAAGCCGTCATGACCGATGTCCTGAAGACGATCGAGGCGCAGTCCGAGGGCCGCATCAAGACCGGCATCCTGCCGGGGGAGGGCGCCTTCTACGGGCCGAAGTTCGAATATACGCTGAAGGACGCGATCGGCCGCGAATGGCAGTGCGGCACGACGCAGGTCGACTTCAACCTGCCGGAACGCTTCGGCGCCTTCTACATCGACAGCAACTCCGAAAAGACGCAGCCAGTGATGATCCACCGCGCCATCTGCGGCTCGATGGAGCGGTTCCTCGGCATCCTCATCGAGAACTTCGCCGGTCACATGCCGCTCTGGGTATCGCCGCTGCAGGTGGTGGTCGCAACGATCACTTCCGAAGCTGACGCCTATGGGCTTGAAGTCGCCGAGGCGCTGCGCGATGCCGGCCTCAACGTCGAGACCGACTTCCGCAACGAGAAGATCAACTACAAGATCCGCGAGCACTCGGTCACCAAGGTTCCTGTCATCATCGTCTGCGGCAGGAAGGAGGCCGAGGAGCGCACGGTCAACATCCGCCGCCTCGGCAGCCAGGACCAGGTTTCGATGGAGCTTGACGCCGCCGTCGAGAGCCTCATGCTCGAGGCGACGCCGCCCGACGTCCGTCGCAAGGCCGAGGCAAAGAAAGTCAAGGCGGCCTGAAAATAGGGGGAATACGACAGCGCCGATTTCGGCGCTGTCGGAAATGTCTTTCGCGAGGGGCAGCCACTCGTGCGCCTCCCGTCTCCACTTCCAAATCTTCCTGCCAATGAATGAAATGCGCGCTTAGTCTAGCGGTATCGGCCAATGCGTAGATCCAAAATGGTAGCGTCGTTGCGCGTCTGATCAGACGCGCGGCGCTGCAGAACGCCGGCCGATCGGCTTGATCGCTGGTACGCCGCAGAAGCGTGCCCGGCAGAATCAATCCAGGCTGGCGCCGTCGCCGCCGCCCTGCGGCACGAGCTGTTCGTAGGAGGGCAGAGGCTCCTCCGGAGCCGGCTGGACACCCGGGGGCGGCGGCGTGCCGGCCGGCGCCTGCTGCACCGTGCGGGCCGCCGGGCTCTCGGGCTGTTGCGGCTGCTGGTCCTTCATCAGAACTTCGACATCGGTATTCCGGCCGGCAACCACTGTAAAATCGCGCTGATAGATCTTGTCCTTGTTGCGGGCGACGGCCGAGTATTCGCCTTCGGCAAGGACCATGGTCGGGAAGGCGCTGACGCTTTCGCCGACACTGTCGCCGGCTGCCGTCAGGATCGACCAGGCGGTGTCGGCGATCGCCTCGCCGCCGGCTTCGGAGACCAGCTTGAAGGTCATCTGGGCGGCGCGGTGCTGGATCGTTGCCTCTGTGAGCTTGCCGGCCTCGACCTGGATGTCCGCGCGGATGACGGCGTTGACGCTGCCATATTCGGAAACGATGTGATAGGTGCCGGCATTGAGGCGCACGACAGTGTTCGGCGAGACATCGGCCACGACGAGGCCGCGCTCACCGTCGTCGCGCACTTCCGAGGAATAGATCGAGAAACTCAACTGGTCGGGGCGGATGCGGGCATCGGTGCCGGAGACGGCGTTGAGCAGCAAGCCGCCGGCATCGAGGACCATCACCTGCTTGTCGACCTCGCCGTCAGCGGGCACGGTCAACTTCTTTGTGACGCCGGCGCGGCCGAAGGAGACATTGACGAAATAATCGCCCGGCGCGAGTTGGAAGGCAGCGGGTCCGCCCTTGGCGCTGGCGATCAGCGGCAGCTTGCCGTCGGTGCCAGCGATCGGGCTGAAGACATACCAGGAAAGCCCATCCTCGACAGGCGTACCGTCGGCCGTCAGCTTGGCTTCCATTTCGATGTCGCGCAGCTTGGCTCCTTCGGGCGCGGTGCCGGGCGCAATGAAGGCGTTGAGCTTCGGCATCTTCGATGTCGAATCGAGCTGTTTGAAGTCCTTGAAGGCATCCTGCGCACCGGCGCCGACGGGCATCAATACCATCAGCGCGATGGCGAGGCCGATGCGTGCAAGAGGCGAAATGCCAAACATCTGTTTCGTGAACCGATTGACTTCTGAAATCGCAAAGGCCACTTCAAGACCAACGCGATGGCAAATTCAAGACCCACGCTTTGCAGCAGCATAAAAATGAAAGTTTCTCCCGCATGAAATCCGATATCAAGCTGATCGATTACCTAGCCGTGCGTCGTTCGATCCCCGCTTTCCAGATGTGCGAACCCGGCCCCGAAAAAGCCGAGATCGAAGAGATCCTGCGGCTTGCTTCGCGTGTTCCCGACCACGGCAAGATCGCCCCTTGGCGCTTCATCGTCTATCGCGGAGATGAGCGTGCGCGCCTCGGCGAGGAGCTTCTCAAACTGGCGCTCGAGACCAAGCCGGAGCTTTCCGAAGAGATGATCCAGGTCGAGCGCACCCGCTTCACCCGAGCGCCGGTCGTCGTCGCCGTCGTCAGCAAGGCGGGGCCGCATATCAAGATCCCGGAATGGGAGCAGCTGATGTCGGCGGGCGCACTCTGCCTCAATGTCATTCTCGCCGCCAATGCCAGCGGCTACGTCGCCAACTGGCTGACGGAATGGTTCGCCTATGACCAGCGCGCCTATCCGCTGCTCGGCCTCGAGTCCGGCGAAAAGGTGGCTGGCTTCATCCATATCGGCTCAACGACATTTCCGGCGATCGAACGGCCGCGGCCGGAGCTTGCCGATACCGTGACCTGGGTCGGCGGAGCGGACTGATGTTCTACACCACCGACAGCAATCGACACGGGCTCGCACATGATCCCTTCAAGGCGATCGTATCGCCGCGGCCGATCGGCTGGATCGGCAGCAAGGGCAGGGACGGCTCGGTCAATCTTGCTCCCTATTCCTTTTTCAACGCCGTTGCCGACCGGCCGAAACTGGTGATGTTTTCCTCCGCCGGTCGCAAGGACAGCCAGCGCAATGCGGCGGAGACCGGCGCCTTCACCTGCAATTTCGTCAGCCGCGATCTCGCCGAAAAGATGAATCGCTGATCGGCGGCGCTGCCTTACGGCAACAGCGAATTCGATTTCGCCGGGCTGACGCCGAGACAGTCCGAACTGATCGACGCGCCCTATGTCGGTGAGGCATATGCCGTGCTCGAATGCAGGGTCACCGAGATCATCGAGCCGAAGACATTATCGGGTGCGCCGTCCGAAAACATTCTCGTCTTCGGCGAGGTGGTCGGCATCCATATCGACGAGGCGATCGTCAGGGACGGCCGCCTCGACATGTCGATCGCCCGGCCCGTCGCGCGCATGGGCTACATGGACTACAGCGAAGGCAGCGATGTTTTCGAGATGTTCCGGCCGCAGATGCCAAAGGTCTGAGCGCAAAGCATACAAAGGCTTAAGAAATATGGTGAACCAATCTTAAACCTTTTGTCGCTACGGTCACAGCATTGAATGGAACGCGTAACGAATCGCGTTCAAGTGCTGAGGCATCGCGTGATCGTAGAAGCTTTCCTTCGTTGGATAGAAACTGCCAAGACCGGCGACCGGGCCAGGGCCGCGAATGCGCTCGGTCGAGCCTATCTGCAATCCGAGATTAGCGGCGAGGAGCGGGCGGCAGCCGAGATGGCGATGACCTTTCTTCTCGATGACCCGTCGCCGCGTGTGCGGCTTGCGCTGGCCGAGGCGATCGCCTGGTCGCCCGACGCGCCGCGCAGCCTGATCCTTTCGCTTGCCGCGGACCAGCCCGAGGTTGCCTGCCACGCCGTCACCTGTTCGCCGCTTCTCAGCGACGCCGATCTCGTCGACCTCGCCGCACGCGGCAGCGGCGCCACCCGCATGCTGATTGCGGCCAGGGCCTATGTCACGCGCCCGGTCTCGGCTGCACTCGCGGAGGTCGGCGATGAAGACGAATTGCTCTGCCTGCTCGAAAACGACGGCGCGGCCATCTCCGGCCAGTCGTTGAAGCGCATCGCCGAGCGGCTTGGCGATTGTTGTGATATCCGCAACCTGCTGCTCGACCGCAGCGATCTTCCGGCCGATGCCCGCCAGCTGCTCACCCAGCATGTCAGCAATGCGCTGGTCGGCCTGCCGCTGGCGCAGGCGGCGATCGGCCTGCAGCGGCTCCAGCGCATCAGCCGCGAGGCGACCGAGGCAGCCATCGTTTCGATCGCCGGGGATATTGCGCCGCGGGAGATACCGGATCTCGTCGAGCATCTGCGCCTCAACGGCCGGCTGACGCCGTCCTTGCTAATGCATGCGCTCTGCGCTGGTAAGCTGGACTTTTTCGCTGCTGCGATCGTCGATCTGACGGCGTGCAGCGAGCGAAGGGTGCGCTCGATCCTGGCAACCGGGCGCATGCATGCCGTGCGCGCCCTCTACGAATCCGTCGGCCTGCCGAGGGATATCAGCGTGATCTTCGTCGAGGCGACGCTTCTGTGGCGCGAGGCCGCTCGAAAAGCCCCGGGCAGCGTGCTGGGCACCGTCGGCGGCCGTCTTCTCGAAAAATTCCGCCATCACCATGGCGCACACGGCGCGGCCGGAGAACTGCTCGACATGGTGGAAAAGCTTCACGTCGCCGAACAGCGACAATCGGCCCGTGTCTATGCGGCGCTTGCGGCGGCCTAGTCGTTCAGCCGGGTCACTACCCAGGAATAGCTGGCGGATACGAAATGCACGGGTTTGGACAGCGTCTCCTTGACGTCACGGCCGGATGGCAGATGTGAACGGACCTGGCCGGCGATGTTTTCAGCAAAGCTGGCGAGTCCTGTTGGTTCTTCAGGTGCCGCAGGAGCGGCGTCGCCCGCGGCGGCAGGCAAGGGCGCCGGTTTCGGGGGTGCGGCGGCGGCAAGCGCTTTCGGCGCCTCGCACACGGCGATCACCGAGGGATAGCTGGCATTGGCATAGGCCTTGAGCCGGCGTTCGGCTTCGGCATCGCAAGCGGTAACGGTCTCCCAGCGCTTGTCGACCGTCGCGACATAGCTGCATTGGCTGACGGAATCGTCGCAACCGAGAATGGTCATTGCGATGAGCACCGCTTGCATATTCTGCCTCCTTGGCTATTGAACCCTGAGATCGCCTTAGACGGCCCAATTCCAACCGAAAGAAGGCGAAGGCATTAACTCTTCGTCAGGTCAGCAAAAATTTGCGCCTCCCGCAAACATTGGAAACTAGCATGTCCGTCACCATCGCCCAGGAGCCGCCGCGCCAGGACGGCGTCATCCGCCTTCTCGATCTCTCCGACGCATATGCAGCGTCGCTCTATCCCGCGGAGAGCAACCACCTGGTCGACCTCTCCTTGCTGGAGAAACCTTCGGTAAGCTTCTTCGTCGCCCGCAATGAGGGGGCGATCGTCGGGTGCTGCGCGCTGGTCGAGGCCGGCGACGGCACGGCGGAGATCAAGCGCATGTTCGTTGACCCGCAGGCGAGGGGATTGAGGATTGCGAGCGGATTGATGAATGCGCTGGAGGCGATCGCGAGGGAAAAGCGGCTGACGGCAGTCCGGCTCGAGACCGGCATCTATCAGCCGGAGGCGATCGCCCTCTATCGCAAATACGGATATCGGGAGATCGAGGCTTTCGGCACCTATCTACCGGATCCGCTCAGCCTGTTCATGGAAAAGCGGCTGGGATAGCGGTCTTTGAAGACAGGTCAGCCTTCGGCGACGCGCGGGACCGGCTTCGCCGGCGGTGCCTGCTCGTCGATGACGATCGGCGGTATCGTCTCGTTGCTCTCGGCGTTGCGGGCCTCGTGGATCCATTCGCGCCAGATGGCGACGATCAGCGCCATTAGCACCGGGCCGATGAACAGGCCGAGAAAGCCCATCGTCTTGACGCCGCCGACAAGGCCGAAAAAGGTCGGCAGGAAGGGCAGCTTGATCGGGCCGCCCACGAGCTTCGGCCGCAGCGTCTTGTCGACGATGAAAAGCTCGACAGTGCCCCAGACGAACAGGCCGACGCCGGCGACATGCGAGCCGCTCGCCAGGAGATAGATGGAAACCAGCGTGAAGGAGAGCGGCGCACCGCCGGGTATCAGGGCCATCACCCCCGTGAGCACGCCGAGCGTTACCGGAGACGGCACGCCGGCGATCCAATAAGCCACACCGAGCACGATGCCTTCGCCGATTGCAATCAGCGTCATGCCCATGACGGTGGAGCTGATCGTTGCCGGAACGACGCGGGAAATGCGTTCCCAGCGGTTCGGCAGGATGCGCTCGCCCAGCATGTCGATCTGCTTGGAGAAGGAGAAGCCGTCGCGATAGACGAAGAACAGCGCGATCAGCATGAAGAGCAGCGTCAGGAGAAGATGGAAAGCGCCGCCGCCGGCTGCCAGCACGGCGCGATAGATGTTGCCGATATTGGCGCCGCTAACCGCCTGGATGACCTCACCCAAGGCGCCGGGACTGCCGATATATTTTGTCCAGATCTCATCGAGATAGGCGCCTGCCCAAGGCAGTGCGACGATCCAGTCCGGCGTCGGGGCGCCGGCGCGGTTGGCGTGGATCGCCCAGGCAACCCAATTGCGCACTTCGCCTGTCGTATAGGTGATCGCAAGCACGATCGGGATGACCAGGAAAGTGACGATCATGATGATGGCGATGGTCGCCGCGACCGTGGTATTGCCGCCGACCCGGGCAAGCAGCTTGCGATAGAGCGGCCAGCTGGCGAAGCCGATGACCAGGGCTGCAAGCACCGGCACGAGGAAGCCGTAGAAGAAATACACGCCGGCGGCGGCGACCAGCACCAGCAGCCAGCGCGCCGCCGAAATGGAGGGAATCAGCGGTGTGCGTGTCGGCGCCGATGACCCCAGCCATCGCGGCTCATGATTGGTTTTCTGACGGTTGAACACACCCACGCGCGCCTCTTCTTATTCTTGTACTCTGGTTATGGGCCATGAACCCGGCGGTTTCAAGGTCCGCGCCGCGAAAGCCGATATAAAGCATCACTGTTCGGCCGTCAGACGCGGCGTCTTTCTGCCGCAGGCGGCTGAGAACCTTGAAGGCGTAGAATTGCGTCTTCTGATGGGTCGAGAAATTATTGTCGGAGCCGAGGATGGGGACGTCGGTACCGTCCTTGGCCTTTCCGAGCGACATCGCCTCGATATTGTCCGGGACGAGACCGATTGCCCTGAGATCGAGAACCTGGCTCTTGCGGGCGGGGACCACACGCTGGGCGCTGTTGGCGAGGGAGGCGATGGCGGATATGTCGGTGGCGTCGACGCCGTTTTCCATGTGCCCCGTGGATATGACGAATTCACCGAGATAGGAGAGCGAAATGCCGGCGGCGCAATCGCCGAAGGGGCAGGCGCTTTCGAAGGTGGCGCCGATGTCGGTGGCGCTGGCGGTGACGGTGCTGGACAGGAGAACGAAAGCGGCGGTCGCAGCAAAATGCTTGGTCATGGCAAAATCCGGCAAAGGTTGAAAACGGCTCGAACCGGCGCAGGCGCCATTCCCGGGGGAGGTCCGCGCGCCGTCCGCTTCATGCGCCGGTTATTTGACGGAGTTGTTACGGTTCTTCGTCAGTTCCGTGAAATCGCAGATGCTAAAATGCGGCGCGCCGGGCGTATCTGTCAGATCGTTCGGCGCGCCTGAGACGTGTTTAAATATCAAGGTTTTCGGCGAAGGCCGCACGCTCCTGGATGAAGCGGAAGCGGGCCTCGGGTTTGGTGCCCATCAGATCGTCGACGGCGCTGCGCGTGCCCTCGAAATCCACCTCGTCGATCAGCACCCGGAGCAAGGTGCGCTTGGCCGGGTCCATGGTGGTTTCCTTGAGCTGGGCGGGCATCATCTCGCCGAGACCTTTGAAGCGGCTGATCTCCACCTTGGCCTTGCCCTTGAATTCCGTCTGCATCAGCTCGGCACGATGATTGTCGTCGCGCGCATAGGCGGACTTCGCCCCTTGGGTGATCTTGTAGAGCGGCGGCACGGCGAGGAAGAGATGGCCGCCACGCACCAGTTCCGGCATTTCCTGGTAGAAGAAGGTGATAAGCAGCGAGGCGATATGGGCGCCGTCGACATCGGCATCGGTCATGACAATGATACGCTCGTAGCGCAGATCTTCCTGCCGGTATTTCGAGCGCGTACCGCAGCCAAGCGCCTGGATGAGATCGGCGAGCTGCTGGTTTGCACCGAACTTCTCGCGGCCGGCGCTGGCGACGTTGAGGATCTTGCCGCGGAGCGGAAGGATCGCCTGGTTGGCGCGGTTGCGCGCCTGCTTGGCCGAACCTCCTGCCGAATCGCCCTCGACGATGAAGAGTTCGGCGCCTTCGGCGGTATTCTGCGAGCAGTCGGCGAGCTTGCCGGGCAGGCGCAGCTTGCGCACCGCCGTCTTGCGATTGACTTCTTTTTCCTTGCGGCGGCGAAGGCGCTCCTCGGCGCGCTCGATCACCCAGTCGAGCAGCTTGGCCGCCTCGTTCGGGTTGTCGGCGAGATAGTGGTCGAAGGGATCGCGCAGCGCGTTCTCGACGATGCGCTGGGCCTCGACGGTCGCAAGCTTGTCCTTGGTCTGGCCGACGAATTCCGGCTCGCGGATGAAGACCGACAGCATGCCGACGGCGGAGATCATCACGTCGTCGGTGGTGATCTGGGCGGCGCGCTTGTTCTGCGTCAGCTCGGCATAGGCCTTCAGCCCCTTGGTCAGCGCGATGCGCAGGCCGGCCTCATGGGTGCCGCCTTCCGGAGTCGGGATGGTATTGCAATAGGAATGCACCTGCGGATCGCCGCCATACCAGGTGATCGCCCATTCCATCGAGCCGTGGCCGCTGGCCTTCTCGGTCTTGCCGGCGAAGATCTCGCGGGTGACGGTGAATTCCTTGCCCATCGTCGCCTGGAGATAGTCTTTCAGGCCGCCGGGGAAGTGGAAGGTGGCCTTGTCGGGCACCTCCGACCCCTCAGGCAGTACGCCAGGCTCGCAGCTCCAGCGAATCTCGACGCCGCCGAACAGATAGGCCTTGGAGCGCGCCATGCGAAAGACGCGAGCGGCCTCGAACTTCATGTGCTCCCCGAAGATCTGGGGATCGGGATGGAAGCGCACGCGGGTGCCGCGGCGATTGTGGACGTCGCCCAGTTCTTCGAGCCCGCCCTGCGGCAGGCCGCGGGAAAAGCGCTGGCGGTAAAGCTTGCGGTTTCGCGCTACCTCGACTTCGAGGAAGTCGGAGAGCGCATTGACCACCGACACGCCGACGCCATGCAGGCCGCCCGAAGTCTCATAGGCCTTGCCGTCGAATTTGCCGCCAGCATGCAGCTTGGTCATGATGACTTCGAGTGTCGACTTGCCGGGGACCTGCGGATGGTTTTCGACCGGAATGCCGCGGCCGTTGTCCGAGACGGTGAGATAGCCCTGCAGGTCGAGATGCACCTCGATGAAATTGGCGTGTCCCGCGACCGCTTCGTCCATCGCGTTGTCGATGACTTCGGCGAAGAGGTGATGCAGCGCCTTTTCGTCGGTGCCGCCGATATACATGCCCGGGCGCATGCGCACCGGCTCGAGGCCTTCCAGGACACGGATCGACGAGGCGCCATAGTCATCCGCGTTTGAGGCGACAGGCGCCGGGCGCGCCGGCGCCGAGGGCACGGTCGTTAAGGGAGCGGCCGCCGGCGGACGTTCGCTCGGCGCGGCGGGCTTCTGCGCCTCCTCGCGTTTTTCGGAAAGGGGCAGTCCGGAAAAAAGGTCGTTGCTGTCGTCCATGGAGCCGTTCAGATCTTTATCCTGTCTCGAGCTGGCATCCGCCGCCGGCCCAAAATCACCGCATTTCACGTCACGTTTGCGAATCAGGCAGATTCTGCCAGAAAGCACCTCTATACGCGACACCGCCTCTTTTGGCGGCCTTTGAGACATGATTTGCGTTGCCGGGCGCGGAATGGCAAGCGGCGGCAGGCTTCAGGAAACCATCCGCATGCGAATGTCCACAAGTCATTGCACTGTTTTCACCGCAATTGCGGCGTTTTTCTTGTCAGCAGCCGTTCTTTCCGCCGGCGGACCGGCACGGGCGGCCGACGTCCTGCCGCCTTTCAAGGACGATTTGTTCTCGACGCAGACTGTGCTGCAGACGAGCGACGGCGGCGCCTCCGAGGTGATCGACTACGACGAGATGCGCGATATCAACGGCCGCGACCAGATTCCGGAGAAGCGGGCGCAGCAGAAATATGTGTCGCTCGGCATCCGCAAGACCCAGGCGGACGAAACCCTCTCGCTCGACGGCATCAGGCTCGATGTCACCAGGGTGGGACCATCTCAGAATGCCGCCTTCACGGTGATTTTCATTCACGGCCGCGATGGCGACCGCCGGCTCGGGGCCAATGATTACAGCTTCGGCGGCAATTTCAACCGGCTGAAGAACCTCGTCGCCGGCAATGGCGGGGTCTATTATTCGCCGACGGTCAGGAGCTTCGACAGCAACGGCGTTGCCGCGATCGAAGGACTGATCCGTTATGCCAGCGCGCAATCGCCCGGCCGGCCGATCGTGCTTTCCTGCGCTTCGATGGGCAGTCAGATTTGCTGGGGCGTTGCGCGTGACGGCGACAGTGTCAAGCGGCTGAAGGGCATGCTTGTTATGAGCGGTGTCACCGATCCCGATTTCACCAGGAGCGCGTTTTACAAGGCGAAACTGCCGCTCTGGTTCGCGCATGGCAGCCGCGATCCGGTCTACGCCGCCGCCGACCAGCAGGCGCTGTTCGAGAGCCTGCAAAAGGCGAAATATCCGACGCATTTCACGTTGTTTCAGACCGGAAACCACGGAACGCCGATCCGGATGATCGACTGGCGGAGGGTTCTGAACTGGGTTCTCGGCCGCTGACGAAGGATTTCGGCAAAAAATATGCGAGATCGCAGAGATTCCCGTTACGTCAGAGGCATGATGCTTTCCTTTGCCGCAAGCTTTTGATAATGCGGCCAGGGATATGAAGTTTGTGGAAGGCCGGCATGACACCTGACGTGCGCCCGCTGGTGGCGGGAAATTGGAAAATGAACGGCACGCGTGCCTCCCTGGATCAGATCAAGGCGATCGCCGAGGGTGTTCGTCCGCCGTTCGCCGAAAAGGTCGAGGCGCTGATCTGCCCGCCGACGACGCTGCTCTACGTGGCAACCGCGCTCTGCACCGACAGCCCGCTTGCGATCGGCGCGCAGGACTGCCACCAGAAGCCGTCCGGCGCGCATACCGGCGACATATCGGCCGAGATGATCGCCGATAGCTTCGGCACCTATGTGATCGTCGGCCATTCCGAACGGCGCACCGACCACGCCGAGACGGACCATCTGGTCCGCGCCAAGGCGGAGGCGGCTTTCGCCTCCGATCTCACTGCGATCATCTGCATCGGCGAGACGGCCGAAGAACGCCGCGCCGGGCAGGAACTTGACGTCATCAAGCGCCAGCTTTCCGCCTCGGTTCCCGATGCCGCAACCGCCGAGAATACAGTCATCGCCTACGAGCCGATCTGGGCGATCGGCACTGGTGTCACGCCGACATCGGGGGATGTTGAGAAGGCGCATGCCTTCATGCGTGCGGAGCTCGTGTCCCGCTTCGGCGACGAAGGCCGCAAGATGCGGCTTCTCTATGGCGGCTCAGTCAAGCCCGCCAATGCCGGGGAACTTCTTGGCATCGCCAATGTTGACGGCGCGCTGATCGGTGGAGCGAGCTTGAAAGCCGCCGACTTCCTCGCCATCTACCGGGCCTATGAGGCGCTGCTCGCCTGACGCGTTGTTCATAGCTCGGTTTATTCCGGCAGAAGGGCTTGGAATAGGCGAGAGCCTCATGTAAAGAGCCGCCAGAATTCTTATTTATGTCCGTCTCCAGACGGGCAGGACTGGACCCATGCAGACAGTATTGATTGTCATCCATCTCATGATCGTGCTCGCCCTCGTCGGCGTCGTGCTCATCCAGCGCTCGGAAGGCGGCGGCCTCGGCATCGGCGGCGGTTCGGGCTTCATGTCGGCCCGCGGGACGGCCAATGCGCTGACTCGCACGACCGCGATCCTTGCGACCTTGTTCTTCCTCACCTCGCTCGGCCTCGGCATACTGACGCGTTACGAGGGTCGTCCGAGCGACATTCTCAACCGCATCCCCGCGACGAGCGGCCAGGGCAACGGCATTCTCGATTCGCTCGGCGGCGGTGCACAGGCCCCGGCGAACCAGCCGGCTGGCAATGGCGTTCCGAGCAGCGGTGCAGCTGCGCCCGCACAGCAGGCTCCGGCAGCACAGGCCCCGGCTGCCACCGCGCCTTCAACAACTGCGCCGGCAGCGACGGCTCCGGCGACAACTGCCCCGGCAGCGCCCGCAACTCCGGCCGCGCCGGCGCCGGCGCAGCCTTCGGGCGTCCCGACGGGACAGTAAACCGATCTTCGACATAAACCGCCGGCAGGCCCTCGGGTCTGCCGGTTTTCTTTTGTTCAGATTCCCGCGCCACCCTCCGAAAATTCCGGAAAAGAATTTTTGGGGCTGGCGGAATCGTTTTTGAAAAGGTATCCGGTGAAGCCCATGGCGCGATACGTATTCATCACTGGCGGCGTGGTTTCCTCCCTCGGAAAAGGAATTGCGGCCGCGGCTCTCGGAGCGTTGCTGCAGGCCCGTGGATATCGGGTCCGGCTTCGCAAGCTCGACCCTTATCTGAACGTGGACCCGGGCACGATGAGCCCGACCCAGCACGGCGAGGTCTTCGTCACCGACGATGGCGCGGAAACCGATCTCGATCTCGGCCATTACGAACGCTTCACGGGGCGTTCGGCGACCAAGACCGACAACATCACCACCGGCCGCATCTACAAGAACATCATCGACAAGGAACGCCGCGGCGACTATCTCGGCGCGACGGTGCAGGTCATCCCGCACGTCACCAACGAGATCAAGGATTTCGTCACCGAGGGCAATCAGGACTACGACTTCGTCATCTGCGAGATCGGCGGCACGGTCGGCGACATCGAGGCAATGCCCTTCATGGAAGCGATCCGCCAGCTCGGCAACGATCTGCCGCGCGGCACCGCCGTCTACGTCCATCTGACGCTGATGCCTTACATTCCGGCGGCCGGCGAGCTCAAGACCAAGCCGACCCAGCATTCGGTGAAGGAGCTGCAGGCGCTTGGGATTCACCCCGATATCCTGCTTGTGCGCGCCGACCGCGAAATACCGGAAGCCGAGCGCCGCAAGCTCTCGCTGTTCTGCAACGTGCGTCCGTCGGCCGTCATCCAGGCGCTTGATGTGGCCAACATCTACGACGTGCCGATGGCCTACCACAAGGAAGGACTCGACGACGAAGTGCTCGCCGCTTTCGGCATCGAGCCGGCGCCGAAGCCGCGTCTCGACCAGTGGGAAGAGGTCTGCAATCGCATCCGTACGCCGGAAGGCGAGGTGACGATCGCGATCGTCGGCAAATATACCGGCCTCAAGGACGCCTATAAGTCGCTGATCGAGGCGCTGCATCACGGCGGCATTGCCAATCGCGTCAAGGTCAAGCTCGAATGGATCGAGTCGGAGGTCTTCGAGAAGGAAGATCCCGCACCCTATCTCGAAAAGGTGCATGGCATCCTGGTGCCCGGCGGCTTCGGCGAGCGCGGCTCAGAGGGCAAGATCCATGCGGCGCGCTTTGCCCGCGAACGAAAAGTGCCTTATTTCGGCATCTGCTTCGGCATGCAGATGGCCGTCATCGAGGCGGCGCGCAATCTTGCCGATGTGCCGGATGCGTCATCGACCGAGTTCGGCCCGGCGAAGGAGCCTGTGGTCGGCCTGATGACGGAATGGGTCAAGGGCAATGAATTGCAAAAGCGCACGGCGGCCGGCGATCTCGGTGGCACCATGCGTCTTGGCGCCTACAAGGCGGCGCTGAAGAAGGGCACGAAGATCTCGGATATCTACGGCTCGACGGATATTTCCGAGCGTCATCGCCACCGTTACGAGGTCAACATCGACTACAAGGACCGGCTCGAGAGCTGCGGCCTCGTCTTCTCCGGCATGTCGCCCGATGGCGTGCTGCCGGAGACGATCGAATATCCCGACCATCCGTGGTTCATCGGCGTGCAGTATCACCCGGAACTGAAGAGCCGGCCGCTCGACCCGCATCCACTGTTTGCGAGCTTCATCGAAGCGGCGACCGAACAGAGCCGTCTCGTCTGACGCATGCGGCGCCAGATCGCGCGGTTATGCGCGATCTGGCTAATCCGCCATTCCAATTTCAGGCAGCGGCCGGCAACGGCCCGATATAGACCGAACGCGGCCGAATCAGCCGGCCGTCGAGCGCCTGTTCGCGGGCATGCGCCAGCCATCCGACCGTACGGCCGATTGCAAAGACACCGGTGAAGGCCTGACGCGGGAAGCCGAGCGCCTCGAGCAGCAGCGCGGTATAGAATTCGACATTGACGTCGAGCGGCCGGTTGGGCTTGCGCGCTTTCAGGATTGCCAATGCGGCGGCTTCCACCGCTTCGGCGAGTTCGCCGCGGGCGCTGTCGATCTGGCCTGACGAGATCAAAGGCTTCAGAGCGCCTTTCAGCGCGTCGGCGCGCGGGTCGCGAACGCGGTAGATGCGGTGGCCGAAGCCCATCAGCCTCTCGCCGCGATCGAGTGCATCCGCAAGCCATGTGCCGGCATTACCAGGCGTTCCTACGGCATCCAGCATATCGAGGACGGGACCAGGCGCACCGCCATGCAGCGGCCCCTTCAGTGCGCTCAACGCCGCCAGAACCGAAGAGGTGAGGCCGGCCTGCGTCGAGGCGACAACCCGCGATGCGAAGGTCGAGGCGTTGAGGCCATGATCTGATATCGTCACGAGATAGGCGTCGAGTGCCGCCGTCTGCTCCCTGGTCGGCAATCGTCCGGTCAGCATGCGCAGGATATCGACCGCTTGCGGCAGCGAGGCGTCGGGCGCGATCGGCTTCTGCCCGCGCTGCAGCCTGAGAATCGCCGGCAGGAAGACTGCCGGTGCTGCCAGAAGGGCGAGGGCGGTGTCGAAATCCTCACCATCCGCCAGCCTGGCGATCAGCGCGCGCATCGCATCGACCGGCGGCAGGGCGATCAAGGCGGCGTCGGCGGCTTTGATATGGGCGAAAACCTTCGTTCGTGCCTGTGCCAGCCAGTCGCGCAAGAGCGCCTCATCGAAGCTTCGCTCCATCAACCCGTCGAGCAGCAGTGCAGCGACGCGCTCATAGGTGCCGTCTGCGACCAGATGATCCAGCGATACGCCGCGGATGATCAGTCGACCCGCTTCGCCATCGACATCCGACAGCTGCGTTTCGGCGGCAATGACATCTTCCAAGCCGTTTTTCATATGGGTTTCTCCTTTACGGCTCGAATGATCCGACCTAGTTTCATTGACGTCAATCTTGACGCAATTGATCAATGTGAGGCCGTGATGTCGTGGCTGACTGCCGAGGAGGCGCTGCAGGCGCTGAAGACCAAACCGCAGACGCTCTACGCCAATGTCAGCCGAGGGCGCATTCGCGCCAAGCCTGATCCCGCCGATCCGCGCCGCAGCCTCTATCACGCTGCCGACGTGCGGCGGCTTGCAGATCGCCATGCCGGCCGCCGCAAGGCCGAAACCGTCGCGGCCGAGACGATCCGCTGGGGCGATCCCGTGCTTTCCTCGGCAATCTCCACCGTTTCGGGCGGACGCCTTTTCTATCGCGGAAAGGATGTGGCCGATCTCGCCGAGACGGCGACGCTGGAGCAGACGGCGGCATTGCTTTGGAACGGAGCGGAAACGCCCGCCTCCGCTACCGCGGCCGCGCATGGCCCTCCATCGCTTCAGGCCGCGTTCCTGGCGCTTGCAGGGCGGGTGACATTGGACCTGCCGTCGCTTGGCCGCTCGCCGGCGGCACTCCGGCGCGAGGCGCACGGGATTCTCGCCACGATCGCAGATGCGCTGGCGCCAGGCGCTTCGGACCGGCCGCTGCATCTCAGGCTTGCGGCAAGCTGGCAGCGGCCGGAGGCCAGCGATTGCCTGCGTCGCGCCCTGGTGCTGCTTGCCGATCATGAACTCAACGCCTCGGCCTTTGCGGCACGAGTCACCGCCTCATCGGGTGCGGCACTGTCGGCCGCCGTGCTTTCCGGCCTGGCGACGCTGACGGGTCCGCTGCATGGCGCCGCCTGGCAGGGCGTCGATGCATTGATCGAGGCGGCTTGCACCCTCGGTCCGGCGCAGGCGATCCGCCGTACCCTTGCCCAGGGTAATCGCTTATCCGCCTTCGGTCACCCGCTCTATCCGGACGGCGATATCAGGGCGCTGGCGCTGCTTTCGCGATTTCCACTGCCGCCTGAGTTCGCCGAGGTCAGGGATAGGGGCGAGGAGATCGTCGGGGAAAAGGTCAATATCGATTTCGCACTTGCCGCGATGGCGGCCGCCTTCGATCTGCCGAGAGAGGCGCCGATCATCATTTTTTCGCTTGCACGCTGCACCGGCTGGCTTGCGCATGCGATGGAGCAGATCGAAAGCGGCGAATTGATCCGGCCACGGGCGCGTTATACCGGACCGGCGCCCCATATGAAGAGCAGCATCTGAGGATGCGCGGTCCGCTTTTTTTCGCCTATGGAAATATCCGAATTCGGCTATCATGCCTCGCATGGAAGAAGACGGTTGGCGGGCGCTTTCGCTGAAGCAGTTCCGCACGGTCACGGGGGCTTTCCATGAATATGACATTTCTCAAGCTGTTTGCCGTTGGGCTCGCTGCCGGCGTCACTCCGCATGACGCGGCACTCGCGCAATCTGCGGGCTGCGCGATCTCGCGCGATGGTGGTGCCCGCCAGACGCTCAGTTGCCCCGGCGGCGTCAAGGTGACGGCGGAGGCCGGTGCGTCTTTCCGGCTCTCCGACCGCAATCGTGACGGCAGTCCCGATTCGGCGTCGCTGCGACGCAAGGCCATCCTCGTCGATGTCGACGGCAGTCAGCACGCCGGTGGTTTCCAGGTGGTGACACCGCAGGCGATCGCTGCCGTGCGCGGCACACAATGGGCTGTCGACGCCGCAGGCGACAAGACCTCGGTCCTCGTCATCAGAGGCAGCGTGGCCGTCCGCCGGCCTGCCGGCGAGCCGGTGGTGCTGTCACCGGGCGAGGGCGTCGATGTCAGCAGCGGAACCGAGCCGCTGGTTGTGCGCCGCTGGCCAGCACCGCGTGTCGCCGCCCTTCTCGCCCGGCTCGGCCAATAAATGCCATGAGTCATCGCCTGCTGACTGTGATCGCGCTGCTGGTCGCCGGTCTTTGGGGCGCGGCGCTCGGCTATCTCAATCTCAATGGCGGGATAGGCCTTCTCGATCGGATGGAGGCCTCGCTTGCCGACATTCGCAGCATCGTCGTCGGAGCGAAGACGCCGCCTCCCGTCGTCTCGATCATCGCGATCGACGACCGTACGGCGGCGGCCCACGGCTATCCCCTGGACCGGGCGACGCTGGCGCGTCTGGTCAATGCAATCAACGCTATGAAGCCGAAAGCTCTGGCGCTCGACATCCTGCTCTTCGATCCGGGACCGGAGGGGGGCGATGCAGCACTGACCGCTGCCCTTGGAGAGGGACCGAGCGTGATTGCGGCGGCGGCCACCTTTGCGCAGAGCCGGCAGCAGGTCACCGACTTGGCGGACGATCCGCTTGCCGCCATCCCCGAGGCAGATCAGCTTCTCTTGCCGCTTCCCCGCTTTGCCAGCGCGGCCGCAGTCGGTGTCGTCAATGTCGCCACCGACCAGACCGGCACGCCGCGTTTCATTCCACTTATCTCGCGCGCCGCAGACCGGCTGGATCCGGCTTTTCCGCTGCGAGCCGCCTCGGTGGCGCTCGGTGTCGACCCAACGATTGAGCGCGATGCGATCATGCTCGGAGTATTGCGCATTCCCACGGATATGGGCCAGCGCCTGCCGGTGACCTTCTATGGCCGGCGCGGCAGCATCGCCACGTCAAGCGCCGCCGATGCGCTCGAAGGCAAGCTGGCGGCGGATGCGGTGACCGGCCGCATCGTCGTCATCGGCTCGACCGTCACCGGCGGCGGCGACGTCTTCCCGACGCCGTTCGATCCCGTCATGCCGGGCGTCGAAGTGATGTCGACCGCGATCACCCATCTCGTCACCAGCGACGGCATGGTGCGGGACCACAGGACCAGGCTGATCGATGCCGGCACCGCCGTCGGGCTGTCGGTCATGCTGGTTTCGCTGACCGCCTGGCGGCGCAGTGCTGCGGGCTACGCCATCATCGTGCTGGCGCTGATCGTCTGGGCGATGCTCAATCTGGCGGCCTTTGCGCATGGCTATTGGCTGAGTGCCGCCCTGCCGATTGCCGCAGCGCTGCCGCCGGCGCTGATCTTCGGCGCAGCCGAGCTCTGGCTCGACCGCGGCCGCGCCCGCCATTTCGCCGAACAGAGCGCGCTACTGCAGCGCATCGAGGCGCCGGGCCTCGGCGAATGGCTGGCGCGCCATCCGAATTTCCTTGCCGCGCCGGTGCGCCAGAACGCGGCCGTCGTCTTCATCGATCTCTCGGGCTTCACCGGTCTCAGCGAAAATGTAGGACCGGTCAAGGTGAGCGAGGTGCTGAGCGGCTTTTTCGAAATCATCGACGAGGAGGCACGCGCTCATGGCGGCGCCATCACCAGCTTCATGGGCGACGGGGCGATGATCCTGTTTGGCCTACCGGAAGCCGCCGACGACGATGCCGCCCGAGCCATCGACTGCGCGGTCAGGCTCTGCGAGCGCACCCGCGCCTGGCTTCGAACGCAGGGGGGCTTTGCCGGGAAGAACATCGGTTTCAAGGTTGGCGCCCATTGCGGGCCGATCGTCGCCTCGCGGCTCGGCTCCGGCGACAGGCAGCAGATCACGGCGGCGGGCGATACGGTGAACGTCGGAAGCCGCCTGATGGAGGTTGCCGCCCGCCATGGCGTGGAGTTGGCGCTCAGCGCCGAAATCGTCGGCGCCGCAGGCCCGGACAGCGTGCTCCTCAAATCAGGCCGGATCGAAGGGCCGCTGGAAACGGAACTGCGCGGCCGGACGAGCCATATCGACGCCTGGCTGTGGCGCAGCCGCGCGCTTTGACAATCGCCGCGGGAGCGGCTAGGAACGGCGCAAACACCTGCCGGCTGGCTCCGGCCATGGCGCATTTCGCGCCTGAAAGCTCCGAAAGATCGAACTCATGACAGAATTCAACGGCGTCGTTCCGGCGATCGCCAAGGCGTTGCAGAAGCGCGGTTACGCCGAACTTACCCCGGTACAGCAGGCGATGCTCGATCCGGCGCTTGCCGCTTCGGACGCGCTGGTCTCCGCCCAGACCGGCTCCGGCAAGACCGTCGCCTTCGGATTGGCACTGGCGCCGACGCTTCTCGACGGTAGCGAGCGCTTCGGTGCTGCCGGCGCCCCGCTTGCGCTGGTCATCGCGCCGACGCGGGAGCTTGCCCTGCAGGTGAAGCGCGAACTTGAATGGCTTTATGAAATGACCGGCGCGGTGATCGCCAGCTGCGTCGGCGGCATGGACATCCGCAGCGAGCGCCGCTCGCTCGAGCGCGGGGCCCATATCGTCGTCGGCACGCCCGGCCGACTCTGCGACCACATCCGCCGACACGCACTCGACATGTCGCAGCTGAAGGCCGCCGTGCTCGACGAGGCCGACGAGATGCTCGACCTCGGCTTCCGCGAGGACCTGGAATTCATCCTCGATTCGGCACCGGACGAGCGCCGGACGTTGATGTTTTCGGCAACCGTGCCGGCGGCAATCGCCAGACTCGCCAAGAGCTACCAGCGCAACGCCGTGCGCATCAGCACCGCGGCCGAGGAAAAGCAGCATGTCGATATCGAATATCGCGCCCTTGTCGTTGCCCCGAGCGACCGCGAGAACGCGATCATCAACGTGCTGCGCTATTACGAAGCGACCAACGCCATCGTCTTCTGTTCGACGCGTGCCGCCGTCAATCATCTGACCGCGCGCTTCAACAACCGCAATTTCTCCGTCGTGGCGCTGTCCGGCGAGCTGACGCAGAACGAGCGCAGCCACGCGCTGCAGGCGATGCGTGACGGCCGCGCCCGCGTCTGCATCGCAACCGACGTCGCCGCCCGCGGCATCGACCTGCCGGGCCTCGATCTCGTCATTCATGCCGACCTGCCGACCAATCCGGAAACCCTATTGCACCGCAGCGGCCGTACCGGCCGGGCCGGGCGCAAGGGCATCAGCGCCATGATCGTGCCGCTGAGTGCAAGGCGCAAGGCCGAGCGTTTGCTGGAGAATGCCGGCATTTCGGCGGCCTGGGCGCGGCCGCCGTCGGCCGAAGAGGTGAACGAGCGCGACGACGAGCGGCTGCTTGCCGACCCGGTCTTTCACGACGCGCCGCAGGAGGAAGAACAGAAGCTGGTGCAGCAGCTTCTCGCGAGCCACGGCGCCGACAAGCTCGCTGCCGCTTTCCTGCGTCTCTACCGCACCAACCGTTCGGCGCCGGAAGATCTGATTGAGGTTACCGTTCAGGACGATCGCAGCCGTAAGCGCCGCGACAATGCCGCCCCCTTCGAGCCGGCGCAAAAGGGCCCGCGCGAAGATTTCGGCCCGAGCGTCTGGTTCTCCGTCTCGGTCGGGCGCAAGCAGAATGCCGAGCCGCGCTGGCTGATCCCGATGCTCTGCCGCAACGGCAACGTCACGAAGCGCGAGATCGGCGCGATCAAGATGCAGCCCGAGGAAACCTATGTGGAGATCGCGGCAGCGAGCGCCGAGAGCTTCCTGAATGCGATCGGACCGAACAAGGCGCTCGAACGCGGCATCCGCGTGACGAGGCTCGCCGGCACGCCGGATTTCAGCCGCGCGCCATCACCGAAACCCTATGCCGGCAAGGCATCCCGTGACGAAAGGCCGGGCGAGGCGTTCCGCGACGAACGGCCGAAGAAAAAGTTCGGCAAGGGTTCGGGCGGCGGTTATGCCGCAGCCGAGAATGGCGGCGGGGAACGGCGCGACGCCAAGCCCTGGAACAAAATGGCCGGCAAGCCCGGCTACGATGGCGCGAAATCCGACAAGCCAAGATATGACAAGCCGAAATTCGACGGCGGCAAGCATGAGGGCAAGGGCGGCGCTGGGCCGAAAGGCAAATTCTCGAAGAAGAAGCCCGGCTGATTGTGATCGCCACGTGATTTCTTGACCGGCAGGATCAGACGACGATGAAACGCTCCGGCATATGTCGCGTCGATCCGGCCGCCTTCGTCAAGGCCAATCTGCCGATCTCAGCAGTCCCCTCTATCCCCGAGATCCTGCTCCACACTGCTGGGCCTGCGAGCGGCCTCTGGCGGATTGCCGTTCGCGGAGAAGCCAATCCGCCGCCTTACTGGGCCTATCCCTGGGCCGGCGGCGCCGTGCTTGCCCGTTATCTGCTCGACCGGCCGGAAATCGTTGCCGGCCGACGCGTCCTCGATCTCGGCGCCGGCTCCGGGCTAGTCGCGATCGCTGCAGCGAAGGCTGGAGCAGCAATGGTGACGGCGGTCGATGTCGATGCCAATGCGATTGCCGCGATCGGTCTCAACGCGGCAATCAATGACGTGACCATCTCGGCAGTCGCCGCCGATATCCTCGATGCGCCGCCGCCGGAAGCGGCTGATCTCATTGTGGTGGGCGATCTTTTCTATGATCCCTCGCTTGCCCTGCGGGTGATGGCTTTCTTGCGGCTTTGCCGGGCAAGCGGCATCGAGGTGCTGGTCGGCGATCCTGAGCGGGCCTATTTGCCGGATCGAGAACTCCGGCGAATCTCGACACAGGCGGTCGCGGACTTCGGCGCGGCCGCGAGCGGTAGCGCGGTGCAAGCGGGCGTTTTTTCGCTCTCCTGATCGGGAAGAGGCGAGACTATACGAGAAGATCCGGCCGCAATAGCAAGACCGGGCAGGCTGCTCCGGCCGGCAGTTCCGGCGCATGCGGCGGGCGGATAATGAGGCAGTCGGCTTGCGCAAACACCTTCATCATCGAGGAATCCTGCTTGCCGAACGGTTCGGCCAGCCAGTTTCCGGTCGTGGATTTCGCAAGCCTCGCCCTGATATAGTCCTGCCGGTGATCGTTGGCGCGCAGGGTGACGGCGGCCTCCAACGTCGTCTCACGTCGCACCGGCGGCAGGGAGGCGAGCTTGCGGATCAGCGGCTCGAGGAACAGCAGCGAACAGACGAGGCTTGAGACCGGATTGCCGGGCAGGCCGAGCACATGGGTTTCGCCGAAGCTTCCGACCATCAGCGGCTTGCCGGGGCGCATGGCGATGCGCCAGAAGTCGAGCTGCATGCCGGCGTCGATCAGCGTGACCTGCACCAGATCATGATCGCCGACCGACGCGCCGCCGAGCGTAACGATGACATCGGCCTTGGCATCCCGGGCCCTGTCGACCGCCGCGGTAATTTCTGCCTTATCGTCCGGCACGATGCCGAGATCGAGCACATCGGCGCCGGCTTTGCGGGCAAGGGCTGCGATACCGAAGGTATTGGAGGCGATGATCTGCGAAGGTCCGGGCTTGCTTCCGGGCGGCAGCAGTTCGTCGCCGGTTGCGAGGATGGCAATCAGCGGGCGCTTGAGAACCTCGACATCGGGCCGGTTCATGCCGGCCGCGACCGTCAGCCGGGAGAAATCGAGCACGGTGCCGGCAGGCAGCACCGCTTCACCTTCGGCGAAATCCTGACCGCGGGGGCGCACATGCTGGCCCTGCCGCACCGGGAAGGTGGTTCTGATGCCGCCGTCGATCTTCTCCGCATCCTCCTGCAGCAGGACGCTGTCGGCGCCTGGCGGAACAGGCGCGCCGGTGAAGATACGCACGGCCTCTCCCTGGCCCACGCTTCCCCCGAAGCCGTGGCCGGCGGATGACACGCCGATGACCCTCAACACGGCGCCCGGCTCCGGCGCGTCCTCCCGGCGCAGCGCGTAGCCATCCATGGCCGAGGCATTGAAGGGCGGCTGGGTCAGCCGCGCCGTCAAATCGGCGGCCAGCACACGGCCCTCAGCCTCGGCAAGCGGCAGCGTCTCAGACGCCGCGACAGGCTTGGCGCGGGAGAGCAGGCGGTCCAAGGCGTCGGCGACCGGCAGAAGGTTCATCTTGCCTCCGGATGACGGAAATCGCCTGATTTGCCGCCGGATTTTTCGAGCAGCCTGACGCCGCCGATCTCCATCGCCTTGTCGGCGGCCTTGGCCATGTCGTAGATCGTCAGGCAAGCGACCGAAACGGCGGTCAGCGCCTCCATCTCGACACCGGTCTTGCCAGTCAGTTTGGCGGTGGCGATGACGCGCAGGCCGGGCAGGGCGGAATCTTCCTCGATTTCGACCGTGACCTTGGTCAGCATCAGCGGATGGCAGAGCGGGATGAGATCGGCGGTGCGTTTTGCCGCCATGATGCCGGCAAGGCGCGCGGTGCCGATCACATCGCCTTTCTTGGCATTGCCCTGGCGGATGAGCGCGAGGGTTTCCGGCGCCATCTTCACATGGCCCTCGGCGGTGGCGATGCGCACCGTCTCGGCCTTATCGGAGACATCGACCATATGCGCCTCGCCGGAGGCATCGATATGGGTCAGGCCGGGCTTTGCGCCGCTCATATCATTCGGCCGCGATGGCGGCTTCGCCAAAGAGCAGCGCACGGGTGGCGGCCGCCACGTCGTCCTTGCGCATCAGGCTTTCGCCGACAAGGAAGGTATTGATGTCGACGGCCTGCAGGCGCTGGCAATCGGCATGGGTGAAGATGCCGCTTTCGCCGACGAGCAGCCGGTCGGCCGGCACCATAGAGGCAAGCGTCTCGCTGACCGTCAGGCTGACGTCGAAAGTGCGCAGATTGCGGTTGTTGATGCCGATAAGCGACGAGGATAGCTTCAGCGCCCGTTCCATTTCCGGCGCGTCGTGAACCTCGACCAGCACATCCATGCCGAGCGAGAAAGCTTCGTCCTGCAGACGCTCCGCATCGTCATCGCTCAGCGACGCCATGATCAGCAGAATGCAGTCGGCACCCCAGGCGCGCGCCTCGTGGACCTGATAGGTCTCGAACATGAAATCCTTGCGCAGCGCCGGCAGGGCGCAGGCAGCACGGGCCGCCGTCAGGAATTCCGGTGCACCCTGAAAGCTCGGCGTGTCGGTGAGCACGGACAGGCAGGCCGCGTCGCCGGCTTCATAGGCCTTTGCCAGCGCCGGCGGATCGAAGTCCGGGCGGATGAGCCCCTTGGATGGGCTTGCCTTTTTGATCTCCGCGATGAGACCGAACTGGCCGGCCTCACGCTTGGCAACAAGCGCCTTATGGAAACCGCGGGGCGCTGACTGATCGGCCTGCATCGCCTTTAAATCGGCAAGCGACACCGCAGCCTTGGCGGCGGCGATTTCCTCGCGCTTATAGAGTTCGATCTTCTTCAGGACATCGGTCATCGGCCAATCCTAATCGATATCGTTGGAAACGGCGATGAGTTTGTCGAGGGCGAGCGCCGTGGCGCCGCTATCCAGCGAATGCGCAGCAAGCGCCATGCCGTCGCGGATCGTCTCGGCCTTGCCCGCGATGACCAGCGAGGCGGCGGCGTTGGCAAGCGAGACATCGCGATACGCATTCCGGGCGCCGCTCAGAACCTGCCGGAGCGCTGCGGCATTGGCGACACCGTCGCCGCCCTTGATATCGGCGAGCACGCAGGGGCTGACGCCGAAATCGGGGGGCGACAGCTCGAAGCTGCGGATCTTGCCGTCTTCGAGCGCTGCGACCTTGGTGATGCCGGTCGTGGTGATTTCATCGAGGCCATCGCCATGGACTACCCAGACGCATTCCGAGCCAAGATCGCGCATGACTTCGGCGAGCGGCACCAGCCACTGCGGCGAGAAGACGCCGAGCAACTGGCGACGGACGCCGGCCGGATTGGAGAGCGGCCCAAGCAGGTTGAAGATGGTGCGCGTGCCGAGTTCAACGCGGGAGGGGCCGACATGGCGCATGGCGGAATGATGCAGCTGGGCGAACATGAAGCCGACGCCGGCTTCCGCAATGCAGCGCGTGATGATCTCGGGACCGACATCGATATTGACGCCGAGTGCGGCCAGATTGTCCGCCGCGCCGGATTTCGAGCTCAGCGCCCGATTGCCGTGTTTGGCGACGGGCACATCGGCGCCGGCCACGATCAGCGCCGCCAGCGTCGAAATATTATAGGTGCCGCTGGCGTCGCCGCCGGTGCCGACGATGTCGATCGCATCGGCCGGCGCCTCGACGGTCAGCATTTTCGACCGCATCGTGGTGACGGCGCCGACGATCTCGTCGACGGTTTCGCCGCGCACGCGCAGCGCCATCAGGAAGCCACCGATCTGCGAGGGCGTTGCCTGGCCCGACATCAGGATGTCGAAGGCGGCACGGGCCTCGTCACGCGTCAGCGGCTCGCGGCTCGCGGCCTTGGCCAGGAACGGCTTCAGATCGGTCATAAAACCTCCTAGCGGACCGTCGCCTGTTCGGCGAGCGTCTGGTTGATCGAAGCCCCATACTGCGTCTGCAGGAGGTTGACCATCTGATCGAGAATATCATCGCCGGCGGCATTAGCCATGGCGGTGAGCTGGGCATCGCGGTTGTTCAGCACGTCGCTGGTCGGCTGGCTGTTGACCTCGGTGACCTTCATCAGGATCTGCGTCGAGGGATCGGCGCCGACCGCGCTCGCAACCGTATCGACCGGGCCGGAGAAGGCGGCCTTGACTGCGGCTCGTCCGAGAACCGGATCATCGGTGGAGCGGGTGATGCCGCTCTTGCTTTCGACGGCAATGCCGAGCGGCGCCGCGATATCGGCAAGGGCTACGCCCTTTTGCGCCTCGGCCTTCAATTCGTCGGCCTTCTTGGCGAGTTCGGCCTTCTGCTGCTCCGCCGTCCAGTCTTCGACGGCTTTCTCGCGCACCTCCGCGATCGGGCGGTCCCGGTCCGGTGTGATTTCGCGGACGTTGAACCAGACATAGCCGTCATTGCCGATCGGAAGCGGAGAGGCATCGACGCCGACCTCGGTCTTGAAGGCTTCGCCGAGCAGCTGCTGCTTGGCGGGAAGATCCTTGACCTCTTTGCCGTCCTTGTCGGCGCCGGTCGCATCGACGGCGTCGATGGTCACCGCCTTGAGCTTCAGCTGACCGGCGATATCTTCGAGCGTGGAGCCGCCGGCGCGCATATCCTCGATACGGTCATGAACATTGATCACTTCCTGAGAAGCGTTGGAGAGCGCCAGCTGCTTGCGGATGTCTTCCTTCACCTCGTCGAAATTCTTGACAGTTTCCGGCTTGATGTTGGTGATGCGCAGGATGACCGGGCCGAACGAGCCGTCGACGACCGGCGTCGTGCCGCCATCCTTCGACACCGCAAAGGCGGCATCGGCGACGGCCTGGTCGGGAACCTTGTCCTTGGTGAACTCGCCGAGCAGCACGTCGCTTGCCGTCTTGCCCTGGTCGGTGACCAGCTGGTCGAAGCTGGTGCCGCTCCTCAGCGCCGTTTCGGCGGCGGTGGCGAGATCCTTGCTGGTGAAGGTCAGCTGTTCGATCGTCCGGCTTTCCGGCGTGCGATAACTATCCTTGCCCTTCTCGAAAGCTTCGCGGATCTGGTCGTCGGTAACGGTCGCGGCATCGGCGATATCGGCCGGCTGCAGCTTGAGATAGGTGATCTTGCGATATTCCGGCGCGCGGTAGCGCTGCTTGACGCCTTCGAACCAGCTCGCCAGCACGTCATCGGCGGGGGCCTTGATCGGCTCGATATTTGCGTTGGTCAGCAGCAGATAGTCAACGCTGCGGCTTTCGTCGCCATAGAGCTTCAGTGCGTCGATCAGCGTCTTCGGCGCGGCAAAGCCGTTGGAAACGGCATCGACGATCTGGCTGCGGACGGCGACCTTGCTGCGCTCCTTGATGTAATCGTCCTGCCGGATGTTCGCATTGCGCAGGCGCGAAACGAACAGCTCGCGATCGAACTGGCCGTTGACGGCCTTGAAGGCCGGATCGTCGCCAATCAGCTGGGCGAGACGATCCTCGGACAATCCGAGGTTCATATCTTCGGCGAGCTGGTCGAGTGAGGCGCCGGCAACGAGCTGTGACAGCACCTGCTGCTCGATTCCGAAGGCGCGGGCCTGCTCGGGCGTAAGGCGCATGCCGAACTGCTGGCCGATGTTTGCCACCTGACGCTGATAGGCAAGCTGGAATTCGGTGACCCCCACCTTCTGATCGCCGACAGTCACGACCGTGGTGCTGCTGCCGCCTGATATCAGCTCGCGCGATATGCCCCAGATGCCGAAAGAGGCCACCAGGAGAAGCAGGAGCAACTTGGCAACCCAGGTCTGAGCAGCTCTTCTCAGAAGATGGAACATGGAAACGCAAACCTCGCAGCATTTATTGACCCGCGCACGGGCAGACATTCGACGTTCCTTAAAACAAAGCCGACAGGAAATGAAGGGTTGTCACGCGAAAAGCTGCGGATGGCCGCGAGGGCGACGCAAGGCGTTGATGGCGAACAAAAGATCGGCTCCCGGCGGAACCTTTCGGGCCGCCATTTCGTTGAAGCGGCATCCCATGAAACAGGAGCAGACCATGGCAGAAATGAAAACCGCTTCCGCCGAATCCACCGCTGCGCGCGTCAAGGCGGATATCGCAGCAGACGATCTGTCGGCGCAGGTCACGGCACTCCGTGAAGATCTATCCAGATTGACGGACAGTGTGCGGGCGCTGGGGCAGGGGGCAAAGTCGGTGGTTACGGACGAAGCTTCGCTGATGACGGAACGGCTGCGCGACAAGGTTCGCGAAGAACCGATCATGGCGCTCGCGATAACGGCAGGCGTAGCCTATCTTTTCGGCCTGCTGAGCCGCCGCTGAACATGGAATTCGGGACAGAAAAGCCGGACGCAAGGCGCGCCCGGCTTTTAGTCATGTCCGCCAGTTGCGCCTCGACAATCAGCGGCGGATGGCACGGCCGATGAAGATCAGAATGCAGGCGCCGATGAAGCCGGTGATCAGGTAACCAAGCCATCCCGCCAACGGCTGGATGTGCAGCAGACCCAGGATCCAGTTGGCGACGATCGCGCCGACGATGCCGAGCAATATGTTCATGAGCACGCCCATATTGCTGCTCATGACCTTTTCTGCCAGCCATCCGGCGATGCCGCCGATGATGATGGCCGCAATCCAACCCACGCCTGCGTTTTCCATAGTGATCCCTCCTGGTGAAACGACTCGCAAGAATGCACGAAACGAAAGAAAGTTCCACTCCTGGAGGAACTTAAGCACTCAAGGATGCAGCACGGTGACGGGTGTTTCCAGCAGGTAAGCGACGAGTTGGAACATTAGCCCGCTTAGCGCAAGAATTGCGAAGCCGAAAGGCATGATCAGGCTTTTGCTAAACATTCTCTCCTCTCCTATTTTAAATAAAGCATAAGCCGAAGTGCGTGTTACGCAAGGTTATTACTAACAATTGGTTAAGTGCGATATTTAAGTAAAATGATAGATTTCAGGGAACGGTCGCGAAATCCCGGAGGTATGAGGAGGAAATACACGGACGACTGGCATCCAAATCACTTTCCTTCCAACAATTCTACATTTCGGAGAGCTTTAACTCGAGTAATCCGTTTCTTGACGGAACAGGGAGCGGCCGGATGCACCAATTCGGCGCAGGTGCTGCGTTATGTCCGGCCGCCGGCGGATTGATTTTGGCTCGGAGTGCGTCATTTTTCCGGGGGTTCGTTCAATCAGGGAAAATCTCGATGCCAAAAGCTGCAATCGCCATCGCCTGCTGCCTCTGCCTGCTTACGCTCTCCGGCTGCGGCAATACCGCATACGGGCTGAAGAAGGATGGACAGGAGGCGAGCCACGCAATGGATAATGCGACCCATCGGGTGCTTTCGGCCGGCGCCAATAGGTAATGGCGGCTGCCGGCGACACGCGGCAAATCTTGCATGAAAAAAGCCCGCCTGGGGTGAGGCGGGCTTAGCACAACAGAGAGAATGGACGGACGAAAACCGTCCCGACTGATACAGCATTTCCTTAAAGGCGCCGCTGTACGTCATTCGACGTAACCGCGACCGAAAGGTTCCGGCAGCGGCGTCAGAATCGGGTCAGAAGTTGCCCCAATTCTGAGCGCGGGCACGGGCGCGAATAATCCGGTATTCGCGACCGCCATAGAGCGAACCGATGGTCAGCAGAAGCGTCAGAACGTCCCAGATGATATGCATGTTATCCTCTCAGGTTGGACGGCTCTGCCGTCGATCGGTGAAGGTACAATAGCAATCTTTCGAAACTGCTTATATGACAAGAAATCGGGATGAGCAGGCAAAGGAGCAGGGCGCTTGCGGCGTCTGATAAGACGCGCGGCGCTGCAGGAGCAGCAACGTGAACAAATCAGCCGGCGCCAGTCCATGACGATTTTCTCCGTTCGCCACATCACGTCCTATCGTTACCGCCGGGAGGTCGATTTCGGCGAGCATCGCCTGATGTTCCGGCCGCGCGACAGTTTCGACCAGCGGCTGATCGAGGCGTCGCTGACCACCTATCCGGAGCAAAGCCATGTGCGCTGGATCCACGATGTTTTCGGCAATTGCGTGGCGCTCGTCGATTTTTCGCGGCCGTCGGTGGAGCTTCGTTTCGAAACCTGGATCACACTCGATCATACGCCGCAGTTCGGCCCGGACATTCGGATCGACGAGGCGGCGCTGACCTATCCTTTCTCCTACGACAAGGACGAAATCGCCGATCTTGCGCCGGCGATGCAGCGCCATTATCCGGATTCGGGCGATGAGGTCGGCCGCTGGGCGCGCCAGTTCGTGCGCATGGGGCACCCGACAGAGACCGGGCACCTGCTGATGACGCTCTGTTATGCCATTCGCGAAAGCTTTGTCTATGCACGTCGCCAGGAACATGGAACGCAAACGCCGCTGCAGACCTTGCGGCTTCGCTCCGGCACCTGCCGGGATTTCGCGCTTCTGATGATGGAGGCGGCACGCTCGCTCGGCCTGGCGGCGCGGTTCGTCACCGGTTACGTCTACGTTCCCGACCGGGACGGCTCGACCGTGCTCGGCGGCGGCTCCACGCATGCCTGGTGCCAGGTCTATCTTCCCGGGGCCGGTTGGGCTGAGTTCGATCCGACCAACGGCATCGTCGGCAACCGCGATCTCATTCGTGTGGCCGTTGCCCGCGACCCGCGCCAGGCAATTCCTTTGAGCGGCAGCTATGACGGGGAGGGGACGGATTTCGAGGGCATGACGGTGCAGGTCAACGTGACCACGCGGCAGTCATGGATTACCGAGGGGTAATGATGCATTGCCCCGGGGAATTGCATCGCGGGAACCGGGTTGGTGCGATCGACGTTCCATTCTCACCTCCGCCCATGCCGGGAGGGACGAGGAAGCCACAATGAAGATACGCGCCGGGTTTCATCTGGGCTATGAATGCATACAGCCGACGCCGATGCTGCTGGTCCTCAACATTCATCCCTCCCGTCGCGCCGATCTTCTGAGCGAGCAGGTCCTGACATTCGACCGGCCGATCGAAGCGTGGGAATATACCGATGGCTTCGGCAATGCCTGCAGCCGGATCGTCGCTCCGCCGGGACTGACGACGATTTCCACCGAGTTCGAGATCTATGACACCGGGCAGGCCGACATCGTTCCCGTCCAGGCGGTGCAGCACGCGATCAAGGATCTGCCCGACGAAGTGCTCGTCTTCCTGCTCGGCAGCCGTTACTGCGACACAGACAGGCTTTCGGATTTCGCCTGGGCGACCTTCTCATCAACGCCGCTCGGCTGGGCGCGCGTGCAGGCGATCTGCGATTTCGTGCATGACCACATCACCTTCGATTATCAGAAGGCCGACGTTCTCAGAACCGCGCATGGCGGCTTTACCGACAAGAGCGGCGTCTGCCGCGACTTCGCCCATCTCGCCATTGCACTCTGTCGATGCATGAATATTCCTGCCAGATATTGCACCGGTTATCTCGGTGATATCGGCGTTCCCGCCGATCCAAATCCAATGGATTTCAGCGCCTGGTTCGAGGTCTTTCTCGGCGGGCACTGGCATACGGTCGATGCCCGCCACAACACCCCGCGTATCGGCAGAATTCTGATGGCGACAGGCCGAGATGCCACCGACGTCGCGATGTCGACGGCTTTCGGCCCGGCGACGCTTTCCCGCTTCGAGGTGATCACCGAGGAAGTGCCGTAAGTTGCGGCCACGGAGCCATAGGCTACCGCAGGTAGATCCTACGCCTTCTTCAGGAACTCCGTTTTCAGCACGAGGCCTTTGACCTGCTTGGTGTTGCACTCGATCTCGCCGGGATTGTCGGTCAGGCGAATGCCTTTGACCAAGGTCCCACGCTTCAGCGTCTCCGAGGTGCCCTTGACCTTGAGGTCTTTGATCAACGTCACGGAATCGCCGTCGTGAAGCTGGGTTCCGTTGCTGTCCTTTACAATAATGTCTTCGGCCATGATATCCTCGCTTGGTGATGCGGGAGGGGAAATCACGACGACAGGGGAGAGTCAATCACCAGTCCCGTCCCGTCCGATCTCGTTCTCCTGCCTCCGCGGCTGAACAGACCTCACGAACACAGCTGCGCAGCCAGCGATGCGCGGGATCGGCATCCATCCTCGGGTGCCAAAGCAACGAAACCGTGAGCTCCGGCGTCGGAACGGGAAGGGGGAAACTGTGCATTCCCGCCCGCAAGGCCGCCGTGTGGCGTTCAGGAACGCTGGCGACCAGGTCCGAGGCGCGGGCGAGCGCCAGTGCCGTGGAAAAGCCGCCGACGACGGTGGCGACCTGCCGTTCCAGCCCGAGCGCATTCAGAGCGTCGTCGATCGCTCCTTTGTCGAACCCGCGCCGCGAGACCGCAATATGGCCGCCGGCCGCGTAACGGGAGGGCGTGATCTCATCGCGGCAAAGCGGGTGGCCGGTGCGCACGACGCCGATGAAGCGGTCGCGGAACAAGGCCTGCGCCCGCACCTCCGGTCCCATCGTCTCGCCGACGACACCGGTTTCCAGATCGACGCTTCCGTCACGCAACGGCGCGCTGTCCTTGTCCGGTTTCTGCATGAAGCGCAGCCGCACGCCAGGGGCTTGCTTGCCGAGGCGAGCGATGAGATCGGGGCCGAAGCTTTCGGCAAAACCTTCGCTGGCGCGCAGCGTGAATGTCCGGACGAGCCGACCGAGATCAAGCGCTTCGGCAGGACGCAGAACCGCCCGAGCATCCTCGACGATGCGGCCGACCCGCTCGCGCAGCTCGAGCGCCCGGGGTGTCGGAACCAGGCCGCGGCCGGCACGCACCAGCAGCGGATCGCCCGTGGCCTCGCGCAATCGCGCCAGCGCCCGGCTCATGGCCGATGGGCTGAGCCGCAGCCTCGCGGCCGCACGGGCGACGCTGCCTTCGGCGAGCAAGACATCAAGGGTGACAAGCAGGTTGAGGTCAGGAGTCAACATGCATGCGGTATAACATGATTTCAGAGTGATATGGCGCCAGCCGCATGAATGAAGTGCAAATGCTGCGCATTCCGCCATGCCAGTTGCGGGACTAGGGTTCGATGGCTCCCTTTCAAGGAGCTTGAACATGGAGGTCCTGTTGAAACCGATCATTGCAGAACAGGGGGAGGCAGTCGCCGAACGCCCCTATTCCGTCCGCTGGGGACTCGCCAGCCTTTGCCTTTCGATGCTGCTGCCATCGCTCGGCACCAGCATCGCCAATATTGGTCTGCCGGCCCTGGCGCAGGCTTTCGGCGGCTCCTTCCAGGAGGTGCAGTGGATCGTGCTGGCCTATCTTCTTGCCATCACCACCCTCATCGTCAGCGTCGGGCGGCTTGGCGACATGACCGGCCGCAGACGGCTTCTGCTCATCGGCATCCTGCTCTTTACGCTGGCCTCCGTCATCTGCGGGGTTGCGCCGGCGCTCTGGCTGATGATCGCCGGGCGGGCGCTGCAGGGTCTCGGCGCAGCGATCATGATGGCCCTCACCATGGCTTTTGTCGGCGAAACGGTGCCGAAGGCGAGGACCGGCAGCGCCATGGGGCTGCTCGCAACCATGTCGGCGATCGGCACTGCTCTCGGCCCGTCGCTGGGCGGCGCTCTGATTGCCGGGTTCGGCTGGCCCGCGATCTTTCTCGTCAACGTGCCGCTCGGCATCGTTGCCTTCACCCTCGCCTATTGTTTTCTGCCTGCCGACGTCAACATGGGGAAGATGAAGCGCGCCGGTTTCGACATGGCAGGCACCTTGCTGCTTGCCCTGGCGCTCTTCGCCTATGCGCTGGCGATGACGACCGGGCGGGGCAGCTTTGGAATGCTGAATCTCTCCCTGCTGGCGGCGGCTTTTTTCGGGGCCGGTCTCTTCGTCTTCGCCGAGAGGAAAGCCTCATCACCACTGATCCGGCCGGCGGTGTTTCGCAATGCAGCGCTGAGCGCAAGCCTGGTCATGAACGCGCTCATCTCGACGGTGATGATGGCGACGCTGGTGGTCGGCCCGTTTTATCTCTCCCGTGCGCTCGGGCTCAGCGAGGCCGCCGTTGGCGCCGTCATGTCGATTGGCCCCGTCATCTCCATCCTTGCTGGAGTCCCGGCCGGTCGCCTGGTCGATCGTCTGGACGCGCCGTTCGTGATCGCGGCAGGCCTCATCGCGATGGCCGCTGGCGCCATCGCACTCGCCATGCTTCCCGGAATGATCGGCTATATCGCCGCCATCGCCATCCTGACGCCCGGCTATCAGCTGTTCCAAGCGGCCAACAACACCGCCGTCATGGCGGATGTCGGCCCTGACCAGCGCGGCGTCATCTCGGGCGCGCTCAGCCTGTCGCGCAATCTCGGGCTGATTACCGGCGCTTCCGTCATGGGTGCGGTATTCGCGCGAGCATCGGGAACATCGGATGTCGCCGTGGCAGGCCCCGAGGCCATTCACTCAGGGATGCAGATCACCTTTGCCGTCGCAGCCATGGCGATCGCCGCAGCACTCGCCATCGCCACCGTGACTTGCCGCCGCGGCGGCTGACGCAGAGCGCCGTCGAGACTGAGACCAAGGTCCGATCCGACCCGGACTTCATGCCGATACCAAACCCTCGATCGCTGCAATAGGTTTTCGTGGCGGGACGAATCTGCGGAGTTTAGCGGTGACCAAAATCTTCGTTGTGGGGTTGATACTGACGCCGGTTATTTTCTGGGGTTCCATCGGCGCGCTGATATATTCGATGTTGTCGTGAGCGAATGTTTTCTGACCGAGCTTGCCGATCAATTCGGGAGCTGAGCCCTGGTTCATCGGCTCGGAACAAGCCCGTCAAGCAGGAAGTCCAGGCCTTTCCTGAAAACGCCGTCCCAGTCATTGTCCAACAGCAGACGAGCACGCTCGATCGTCGGATATTCTTCGCTGAAATGAGCAAGACGCTGCTGCCCGGCGAGCATGTCTTCGTCCGAAAGGTCGAAGTTCGCACGAGTGATGGTCGCGCCCATAACATAATTCCAGAGCGACCATATCGCACCGTTCAAATCCGCCTCCTCGACACCGGCTCCGGATAAGACCCTGCCCAGCAGTTCCAGGCGACCGAGGATGTTCGGGCCGAGCGCCCGGCGCGGCAACAGCGACGCCGACCAGGGATGGCGCAGCATGCTGGCGCGCCAGTCTTCAAGCATGTGAAAGACCGCCTGACGCCAGTCCGGCGATTCGATCGTTTGCGATGGTCCACGATATTCGAGCACCGAGTCGAGCGCGAGATCAAAAACCTCCTCTTTGTTGGCGACGTGCCAATAAAGGCTCATCGCGCCCGAGCCGAGGCGATCGGCCAGCCGACGCATTTTCAATCCGTCGACACCTTCGGCGTCCAGCAGTTCAACCGCGCTCGCTACGATCCGGTCGAGCGAAAGAGGCGGTTCCTGTGCGGAGGGGACCGGGGCAGCTTTCCGGTGAGGCCGTTTATCCTGAGTGCCGTCGCGTTTGGCTGCCATGTGTCTTTCCTAAAAAGATCGGGTCATCGATTTAAGCCGGCGCAGCGACGGATGTCGATCCTCTCCAGTTGACTCGTACAATGTACGATGCGATGGAATCGTACGCTGTACGAGTCGCTCGGTTGCCGAAGAGTTAAAGGCGCAATCCAGCAGGCGGCGAGGGTCGTTCCTCGCAGTCCTCACGCCGGAAAGGACATCATGTCACATGCAATCAAACATCTGCTTATCGGAGGGCTGATCATCATGACCACAGGAATTCCCAACGCGACGACGGCGAATGAGGGTGACCTCAAGCTGACCATCGTCAATCCAAAAAACCTCCACGATCCGACGCCGAATGGCTATAGCACGGCGGTGATCGTCCCCCGCGGCGCCCGGTTGGCCTACATCTCCGGACAGGGTGGCCAGGACAGCACGGGAGCCTTGTCGGCGGGCTTCGCCGTACAGGTTAAGCAGGCCTACGCAAATTTGCGCAGTGCGCTTGATGGGCTCGGGGCAAGGCCGGATCAGGTCGCCAAACTGACGATCTTCGTGGTCGATCACGATATGTCCAAGCTCGAAGTGCTGACGAGGAACGTCAAAGACATGTTCGGCGACACACTCCCGGCGCAGACCCTTGTCCCCGTTCCCAAACTTGCAATCGATCCAATGCTGTTCGAAGTCGAAGCCGTCGTCATGCTTGAATAGTGGCTGCGTCTGATCCGGCCGGCTGGTCTGATGGAGAAAATTGCAGGTGGCGGAAGAGGTGGGATTCGAACCCACGGTACGGTTTCCCGCACGCCGGTTTTCAAGACCGGTTCCTTAAACCACTCGGACACTCTTCCAAGTATTTGGGAAGCCTGAAGAAAGCCAGTTTCGGTCTTTCCGGTGGATCGGTGGTTTCTGCCGATTTGCTGCCCATTCACTCACAGGCCGGCTTTTTAGCAGCTTTGATGGCAGCGTCAACTTGTTCTGCAGAGAAGCGGCTTTGACAGCCGCTTCTCTCTGCCGTCGTCAGACTAGGACGGTGAAGTTGTCAAATGCGAGTTGCGGAAAGCCCGTCGGCTCGACGTCGGGTTGAATATTGAATCGGACAAAATCGACCGCTCCCAAGGCTGCCAGAGAGATATGCTGGCCATCGGCGATAGTGTCACCATAGACCATCAGCGACATCTCACTCACCTTGTTGCCACCGACATAACCCTCGAAGGTTACGAGGGCATCGACACCTTCATAGGCGGGGTCGAAATTGGTTGCGACGTCGACGCCCTCTATCGTGAAGAGCTTGCCGTCAACGCGTTCGAAAAACGGATTGTAGGGATTGGTGACGACGTACTCGTTGCTGCCGGATTCGGCGACCGTCCAAAGGTTGCCATCGAGTTTGTCGCCAAATTTGAATCCTGCATAACCGGAGGCGACGTCAGGCAGCCCGGGATATTCCGTGGGAGCATTCTCGAAATCGATGGAATACTGTCCTTGCGGAGGAGTGTGGACTCCGATGTTGAGGCTGCCGACATCCGTGCCGCCTTTTCCATCGGAGATCTTGAATGAAAAATTCTCGCCGAAGATCCCGCCGGGCTCAAGCGCGCTCGGATCATTGACCGTGTAACTATAGCTGCCGTTGCTCCAGATCGTCAGCGTTCCGTGCTCACCCGCGATGGTAAGATATCCCGGCTCGCCCGCCTTATTAGGAATTCTCATTCCGTTGACGAACTGAACCTGAAGCAGATCGCCGTCGGAATCCGAGGCGTTGTCGAGAAGGTTTCCTTCGATGGCCTCCGCTGGTGCGTAGTCGTGGACCGACACGTCAGGCACTATTGGTTTGTGATTTGCCATGGCTCGTCTCCTAAAGATGAGCGTGGAAAGGACGTCAGGCTGCGACCCGAACGCTGCAAATAAACTTTCTACTCCCCTTTGAGTCAAGCAACAAACTACACGCCCTAAGGGAGTGATGGCCGATGCCGTTGCTGTGAAGGACACCTAAACAAGAGAGCAAAAGCCAATCTACTACCTTGGGATGAAGGCTGCAGTTGCAGCCGGCGTCCGGAGAACAGCTGCTGCTGTCGTCGGTGTCTCGATCCGGTACTTCCCGACCTCTAGAATCCCTCCAACATTTACCATGTGCCCCGCATCGGCACGCCGATTTCGGCTCTCATTGCAATAGCGAGAGGGCAGGGCAGCAGGCCTCGTGTTGGCAATTCATTAACCATAATCATTGGAATTGTCGCTATCGCTGCGAAATCGTTCGTATATTTGCCATGAACTCACCAAGATTAAAGTCTCGTTAGGTGGGCGGGGATAAGGCGTTGTTGACCCAGGATGGGGCAGAGTTCCTTAACCATAACGATCTTTGAGCGGCGTGGGGCACATGAAACTGGAATACGGGGCGTCTTTCGCAACGACAGCACGGTGGCTGGCGATATCGGCGATGTGTGCGACGGTTGCGGCGTGCGGCACGACACAGGCCGTGCCGAAGAAAAGAGCCCACGGCAAGGAATATTTCTCTGAATCCGAATATGGCGTGAAAGCCAGCCCCCGCGTCGCCACCGGCAACAATATCCCGAAGGGCGGCGGCCGCTACATGGTCGGCAACCCCTATGAGGTGAAGGGCAAGTGGTACTATCCGAAGGAAGACTTTGCCTATAACAAGGTCGGCGTCGCCTCCTGGTACGGCTCAGCCTTTCACGGACGCCTGACGGCGAATGGTGAAGTCTACGACCAGATGCATCTTTCTGCCGCGCATCCGACGTTCCCGCTGCCGAGCTACGCCCGCGTCACCAATCTCGAGAACGGCTCCTCCATCGTCGTCCGCGTCAACGATCGCGGCCCCTATCACGAGGGCCGCATCATCGACCTTTCCAACAAGACGGCCGACATGCTGGATCTGCAGCACAGCGGCACCGGCAAGGTGCGCGTGCAATATGTCGGCCGCGCCCGCATGGACGGCCATGACATGCCCTATCTGATGGCCTCCTACGTGCCGAAGGGCAGCCGCATCCCCGGCGTCAATCCGGAAGGGCAGATCGCATCCGGCGTGATGGTCGCCTCCAACAGCCGCAAGATCACCCGCGATCAGCTGCAGAACGCGGAAGACTACGAGACGCCGGCGAATGTGCCGGTGCCGTTGTCGGCGACCTCCTATGCGGGTTCGACGCCGAGCGCACGCTACAATGCGGCGCCCGGCCTTGCGCCGGCAGCCCATGTTCTGGTGGCGCCTTCAGCTGCTTCCTCCAATGCCACGCCAGGCGTCGATCGGATGGTCGTGCTGCCGGAGATCGGTCCGATGCCCTATGAGCGGCCCTATGGCGGTTCGCAAGACTCCCTAGCGCTCGGCTACCAGAACGAGGCGGTAAAGACGGTGACGGTCGATCTCGCCTTCGACGCGGTGATGGTGCGCAATGACGGGCTGACGCAGGCCTCGATCCTTGCCTCGGCCAAGCGCCAGCAGGCAAAATCGGCAGCGCATTGAGCATGGCGATTGCGTCGAATTTCGCCGCGCTCTAACCTTCTCAAAACGCCATTGACCGATGGGAGTTGCGATGCTGAGGCCCGTGCTTCGCCTGCTTGCATGCCTGATGCCGCTCGCCGCCGGCGCACACGCCGCCGACGGGGGCGCTGCCGGTTTCGCCACCAAGGCAGCGCAGGCCTATATGATCGAGGCCTCCACCGGCACGGTGCTTCTCGCCAAGAATGAGGATCAGAGCTTTTCGCCGGCTTCGCTCGCCAAGCTGATGACGATGGATCTGGTCTTCGATGCCGTGACCAAGGGCCAGATCACGCTCGATACCGAATATCCCGTTTCCGAATATGCCTGGCGCACCGGCGGTGCGCCGTCGCGGACAGCAACGATGTTTGCCGCTCTCAAATCACGCGTGCGCGTCGAGGATCTGATCAAGGGTGTCGCGATCCAGGGCGCCAATGACAGCTGCATCATCCTCGCCGAGGGGATGGCCGGAAGCGAGCAGCAATTCGCGCAGTCGATGATCCGCCGCGCCCGCGAGCTCGGCATGGAGAAAGCGGTGTTCGGCAATTCCACCGGCCTTCCGGACGGCAAGAGCAAAGTGACGGCGCGTGAGATGGTGACGCTTGCCGCCGCTCTCCAGCAGTCCTATCCCAATCTCTATCCTTACTTTGCGCAGCTGGATTTCGAATGGAACAAGATCTTCCAGCGCAACCGCAATCCGCTGCTCGGGCTCGATCTCGGCGCCGACGGGCTTGCGACCGGCTTTGCCGAGGGAGAAGGTTATTCGATCGTCGCATCGGTCCAGCGCGACGGCCGGCGGCTATTTCTGGCGCTTGCCGGCATCGCTTCCGACAAGGAACGGACGGAGGAGGCCAAACGCGTGCTCGAATGGGGGCTGACGGCCTTCGAGAGCCGTCAGATCTTCACCGAGCATGAAGTGATTGGCGCGGCCAGCGTCTATGGCGGCTCGGCGCCCACCGTCGATCTCGTCGCCAAAGTGCCGGTCAGTGTCTATATTCCGATCAGCAACCCCGACCGGCTTTCGGCGCGCGTCGTCTATCGCTGGCCGCTGACGGCGCCCGTAAAGCCGGATTATCAGGCCGGCACGCTCAGGATTTTCGCCGGTAGCCGGCTGCTCAGGGAGGTGCCGCTCTATACCGCGCAGGCGGTCGGGGAGGGCTCGCTCAGCAGCCGGGCGGTCGACGCCGTGCTGGAACTCGGCGAATCGCTGTTCTTCTCCTGGCTCTGGGACAAGTCCGCTGGCGGCTGAACGTGTTATGCCCATCGCGAGCCCAAGATCAGGCTCTGGCGGATAGCGCTTCCTTTCCCGCATACCGATGCCGCACAGTCATGTTCCAGACTTGAATGCCTGACCTTCTGATACAATTTGCCGGGGAAGGTGATTGTGTCGCCGACGCGAAAGGTTTTCCTTCCCGATGTCTTCGGATAGATAGAAGAGGCGGGGCGCCCGTGCGTGCGGCGTCCGGAATGCGGGAAGTTGTCATTGTCATCCGGTACGGGACTGTTCGTTACGTTTGAGGGCGGGGAAGGCGCGGGGAAATCGACGCAGATCCGCCGCCTCGCCGAGGCGTTGAAAGGCGAAGGGCATGAAGTGCTGGTGACACGGGAACCGGGCGGATCGCCGGGCGCGGAGGCCGTCCGCCACGTGCTTCTGTCGGGCGCTGCCGAGGCCTTCGGCACCCGGATGGAGGCCATCCTCTTTGCGGCAGCCCGCAACGATCACGTCGAAGAGGTGATCCGGCCGGCCCTGACGTCAGGCAAGATCGTGCTCTGCGACCGCTTCATGGATTCCTCGCGTGTCTACCAGGGCATCACCGGCAATCTCGAGCCCGATTTCATCGAGACGCTGCAGCGGATCGCCATCAACGGCGTCATGCCGGATTGCACCTTGATACTGGATATTCCCGCGAAGATCGGCCTGGAGCGGGCGCAGAAACGCAGCGCTTCGGAAGGTCCCGATCGCTTCGAAAAGGAGCGGCTCGAAACGCACGAAAAACGACGCGAAGCCTTTCTCGATATCGCCGCCCACGAGCCGGAGCGCTGCCACGTGGTCGACGCCATGCAGACGGAAGAGGCGATCGCCGCCGAAATCCTGGCGATCGTCAAGCGGCTGATGTCGCCCTCAGACCGCGCTCGGATGCCGGAAGCAGCCCATTATGAGTGAAGATCGGCCGGGACTGCTGGACGGCGCCATCTGGCCCGCCGAAAATACCAGGCTGTTTGGCCATGAGGAGGCGGAATCCTTCCTTGCCCAGTCCTACCGATCCGGCAAGGGCCATCACGCCATCCTGATCGAAGGGCCGGAGGGCATCGGTAAGGCGACGCTCGCCTTCCGCTTCGCCAACCACGTGCTCTCGCATCCCGATCCCGACGCGGCGCCGGAGAAGATCGCCGATCCGGATCCCGCCTCGGCGGTCAGCCGGCAGATCGCCTCCGGCGCCTCGCACAACCTCCTGCATCTCGCCCGGCCGGTGGACGAAAAGACGGGCAGGGTGAAATCGGCGATCACCGTCGACGAGGTGCGCCGCGCCGGCAAGTTCTTTTCGCAGACCTCAGGCACCGGCAACTGGCGAATCGTCATCATCGACCCGGCTGACGACATGAACCGCAATGCGGCCAATGCCATTCTGAAGATCCTCGAGGAGCCGCCGAAGCGGGCGCTGTTTCTGGTGCTTTCGCACGCACCCGGGCGGTTGTTGCCGACGATCCGCTCGCGCTGCCTGCCGCTGAAACTAGCGCCGCTTGCCGACGAAGGACTCGTTGCCGCCCTTGCCCATCTCGGCATAGCAGGCGAGGGCAGTGTGCTTTCGGCGGCCAAGGGCAGCGTCGGCGAAGCCTTGAAGCTCTTGAACTATGGCGGCAGCGAAATCATCGCCGGTTATGACGAGGTGCTTTCCGCCGAGGGGCCAGCCGCCCGCAAGGCGATGCACCGGCTGGCCGAGGCGCTCTCGGGCAAGGAAAGCGATACGATTTTCGATTTCTTCGTCAGCCACGTCGGCGACGACATCATGAGCCGCGCTCGCGCGGCGGCAGGCGAGGGACAGATCGCCACGGCCGAACGGCTGGCACGGCTCTACTCGGAGGTTACCGAGCGACTTACCGTCTCCGATGCCTATAATCTCGACCGCAAGCAGACGATCATCGGTATCCTCGCCGATATCAAGCAGCCAAGATTCTAGCGGATCAGCCGGCCAGCAGCTTCCACGCGACGAGCGCAAGGGTGACGGCTAGGACAATGCGAATGATGCGTTCGTGCAGCCTCGGCGCCAGAAGGCTTCCCAGAATGATGCCGGGAATCGAGCCGACGAGCAGGGCAAGGAGCATCGCCCAGTCGATCTCACCAATCAGCCAATAGCCGGTGCCGCCGATCAGGGTCAGGGGTACGGCGTGGACGATATCGGAGCCAACGATCTCGCGCACATCAAGCCTCGGATAGAGCACGAGCAGGATCGTCACACCGAGCGCACCGGCGCCAACCGAAGTCAAGGTGACAAGCACGCCGAGACAGAATCCGAGAATGACGGTGAGGGCAAGAATGGTCGTCGGCCGCGGCGGGTTGCGTCCGCCGATGGCGCGGCGCGCCAATTGAAGGATCGGGCCGCGAAAGATCAGCATGATCGCAGTCATGACGAGAAGCCAACCGAGGGCTGATGTAATGGTGTTGGTCACGCCGATGCTCTTGCGATCGACACCTGCCAGCAGCCAGAGCATCAGCAAGGCGGCCGGGACGCTGCCGGCGGCGAGACTGCCGACGATCTTCCAGTTGACGCGCCCATGCATGCCGTGAACGGCGGTGCCCGCCGTCTTGGTGATCGCCGCATAGAGAAGATCGGTGCCGACGGCAGTTGCCGGATGGACGCCGAAGAGCAGCACCAGCAGGGGTGTCATCAACGAGCCGCCGCCAACGCCGGTAATGCCGACGAGGGCGCCTACAAACAGTCCCGAAATTGAATAGAGAGGCTCGAATGTCAAGCAAGCGCCTCCGACGGCGCCTGGCCACGGGGATTGTGGTAGGTGAAAACTGGCACTTCGTTCGGTCCCGCCTCTCTTTGTGACGACCGGTAAATTGCGTGCGGGACGGAGTCAAGCTCACGACCACGTGTCCTGGAAATCATGGACGGCAGCGAAACTTGATGTTTCGCTTGACGGTGACATGCGCTAAGAGCGGCTGACCATTGATAGAATAAGCCGGACCTTGGCCGCCATGACAGACAAAAAACCCTTCTACATCACCACCGCGATTTCCTATCCGAACGGCAAGCCGCATATCGGCCACGCCTATGAACTGATCGCGACCGATGCAATGGCGCGCTACCAGCGCCTGGACGGCAGGGATGTCTTCTTTCTGACGGGCACCGACGAACACGGCCAGAAGATGCAGCAGACGGCGCGCGCCGAGGGAATCTCCGCGCAGGCGCTCGCCGACCGCAACTCCGGCGAATTCGAGGCAATGGCGAAGCTGCTCAACGCCTCCAACGATGACTTCATCCGCACCACGCAGGAGCGTCATCACGAGACGTCGCGGAATATCTGGAAGCTGATGGCCGACAATGGCGACATCTACAAGGACAGCTATGCCGGCTGGTATTCGGTGCGCGACGAGGCCTATTACCAGGAAAGCGAGACGGATCTGCGCGCCGACGGCGTGCGTTACGGCCCGCAAGGCACGCCCGTCGAATGGGTGGAAGAGGCAAGCTATTTCTTCAAGCTCTCCGAATACCAAGACAGGCTGCTTGCCCACTACGAGGCCAATCCCGATTTCATCGGTCCGGCCGAACGCCGCAACGAGGTGATCTCCTTCGTCAAGTCGGGCCTCAAGGACCTGTCGGTCTCGCGCACGACCTTCGATTGGGGCATCAAGGTGCCGAACGACCCTGCGCATGTCATGTATGTCTGGGTGGACGCGCTGACCAACTACATCACGGCGACGGGCTATATCGAGGACAAGAATGGTCCGAGGGCGAAGTACTGGCCGGCCGATGTGCACATCATCGGCAAGGACATCATCCGCTTCCACGCGGTCTATTGGCCGGCCTTCCTGATGTCGGCGAAGCTGCCGCTGCCGAAACGCGTTTTCGCCCACGGCTTTCTGCTCAACAAGGGCGAGAAGATGTCGAAGTCGCTCGGCAACGTCGTCGATCCGGTCAATCTGGTGAACCATTTCGGGCTCGATCAGGTGCGCTACTTCTTCCTGCGCGAAGTCTCCTTCGGTCAGGACGGCAGCTATAGCGAAGAGGCGATCGGCACGCGCATCAATTCCGATCTCGCCAACGGCATCGGCAACCTCGCCAGCCGGTCGCTGTCGATGATCGTCAAGAATTGCGACGGCAAGATCCCGGAATGCGGGGCGCTGACCGACGAGGACAAGGCGATGCTGGCCCAGGCCGACGCGCTGCATGCATCGACGCGCGAGGACATGAGCAAGCAGCTCATCCATCGCGCGCTCGCCTCGATCATTGCAGTCGTTTCGGAGGCCGACCGCTATTTCGCCGGCCAGGCGCCCTGGGCGTTGAAGAAGACGGATCCGGCGCGGATGGGCACGGTGCTGTACGTCACGGCCGAGGTGGTGCGCCAGATCGCCATCCTGCTGCAGCCCTTCATGCCGGAATCGTCGGGCAAGCTGCTCAATCTCGTCGCCGCGCCTGGCGACAAGCGCGATTTCGCCGCGCTTGGCGAGGCTGGCCGTCTTGTTGCCGGGACGGCGCTCGAAGCGCCGACGCCGGTCTTCCCGCGCTATGTGGCTCCGGAGGCCTGAGGCCGTGCTGATCGATACCCATTGCCATCTCGATTTTGCCGACTTCGAAGCGGAGCGGGACGAAATTGTCACGCGCGCCCACCAAGCCGGCGTCAAGCAGATGGTGACTATTTCGACGCGCGTGCGCAAGCTCGACGGGCTGCTCGCCATCACCGAGAAATATCCGTCGGTATTCTGCTCCGTCGGCACGCATCCGAACAATGCCGGCGACGAGCTGGACATCCAGACCGAAGACCTGGTGCGCCTGGCGAAGGCGCATGAGAAAGTGGTGGCGATCGGCGAGGCGGGCCTCGATTATTTCTACGACACGCAGACACCTGAAGACCAGCAGACCGGCTTTCGCCGCCATATTGCCGCCGCTCGGGAAACCCAGCTTCCGCTGGTCATCCACAGCCGCAGCGCCGATGCCGACATGGCTGACATCCTGACCGAGGAAACGGGGAAGGGGGGCTTTCCCTTCATCCTGCATTGCTTCTCGGCAGGACCGGATCTGGCGCGCACTGGTGTCGAACTCGGCGGCTACATCTCTTTCTCCGGCATTCTGACCTTCCCGAAGTCGGAAGAGCTGCGTGAGATCGCCAAGACGATCCCGCATGAGCGGCTGCTGGTGGAAACGGACGCGCCCTATCTCGCGCCGAAGCGCTGGCGCGGCAAGCGCAATGAGCCGTCCTATGTCGTCAACACGGCCGAAGTGCTCGCCGAGACGATCGGCCTTTCCTATGCGGACACCGCACGGATCACGACGGAGAACGCTTTGCGCCTGTTCTCGAAAATGCCAAGGATTTAGCAGGTGCTCTATCGGCGGCGCTTCACCATTCTCGGCTGTTCGTCGTCACCGGGCGTGCCGCGTATCACTGGCGACTGGGGCGCCTGCAATCCCGACAACCCTAGGAATCGGCGCACACGCGCCTCGTTCATGGTGCAGCAATTCGCTCCTGATGGCGGTGTGACGACCGTCGTCATCGACACCGGGCCGGATTTTCGCGAGCAGATGATCAGGGCGGGAGCCGACCATGTCGATGCCGTGCTCTACAGCCATCCGCATGCCGATCATATCCATGGCATAGATGATCTGCGCGGCTATTTTCACAATACGCGCCGGCGAGTGCCGATCTACGCCGACCAATTTACGATGGACAGGCTGCGTGAAGCCTTCGGTTATTGCCTGGAGACGCCGCCGGGCAGCAACTATCCGCCGATCGTGCTGCCTGTCGTCATCGAAAATCTCAACGAACCCGTCGAAATCCGCGGCCCCGGCGGCAAGATCGATTTTTTTCCGCATATCCAGCAGCATGGCGATATCAATTCGCTCGGCTTCCGCATCGGCGATGTAGCCTATTGTAGCGATATCAGCGATTTCCCGCCCCAGACCGTCGAGAAACTGCAAAATCTCGATGTGCTGATCATCGACGCCCTGCAGTACACCTATCATCCAAGCCATCTGTCGCTGGAACAGTCGCTCGACTGGATCGGCCGGCTGAAGCCGAAACGGGCGATTCTCACCCATATGCATACGCCGCTGGATTATGCCGCGGTGATGGCGCAGACGCCGGACCACGTGGTGCCGGCGTTTGATCAGATGAGCTTCGAGACGGAGTTTTTCGCTTAACCCAGCGCTGCAGCGTGCTTACACGCGCGCGGCAGGATCGGGGACTGAGCCCCGACCCTGGCACAGGTCACTGCATATAGGGAAGGACCTCGACGGCGCCGCGGTAGATCATGTCGAGCGAGACGTAGAGGATGATCAGCAGACCAATATAAGCGATCCAGCGATGGCGGCCGAGCAGCCGGGCGATCAGGTTTGCGGCAATACCCATCAGTGCGATTGACAGGGCGAGGCCGATGACCAGGACGCTCGGATGTTCGCGCGCAGCACCGGCAACGGCGAGCACGTTGTCGAGCGACATCGAAACGTCGGCAATGACGATCTGGGTTGCCGCCTGGAAGAAGGTCTTTTTCGGCGCGCCTTCGCCGCTTTCCGCTACGCGATCCTCGTTATGGCCGTCGCGAAGCTCGCGCCACATCTTCCAGCAGACCCAAAGCAGCAGCAGACCGCCGGCCAGCAGCAGGCCGACGATCGCCAGCAGATAGACGGCGACACTGGCAAAGAGAATACGCAGGACCGTTGCGGCAAGAATGCCGACGATGATCGCCTTGCGCCGTTGCGTGGCCTCGAGGCCGGCAGCGGCAAGACCGATGACCACAGCGTTGTCGCCGGCGAGAACAAGGTCGATAGCAATGACCTGCAGCAAAGCCGTCAGACCGGCTGCCGTGAAGATGTCCATATGAAATGTCCCCAATGCGTCGAAAGCCGTGCTAGCGTCTCGATGGTTTGACGTCAACCGCCGAAGGCTGCAACAGACGGTGCGATTCACCGCCTGGTGTATCTGAAAAAGGACCGGCGGCAACGTTATGGAACTGCCATGGAATGCCGCCGATCCGTCCCACTGCCGTGGAACATTCATCTCGGCTGCCGGTTCTTCAAGTCAGAAACCAGGCGTCGGGTCCGACGGCTGGAACAAGACATCGAGAGGAGCGTTCCGTGAGCAACATTCACCACGATACGAACCCGGGTTCTTCAGGCCCGATGGGCGGCGGCAGTCTTACCGCATTTTTCGACAGCCGGAACGAAGCCGAATCTGCGATCTCCCGTCTCGAGGACGCAGGTGTGCCGGTCGCGAGGATCAGATTGATGCCGGGCTATGAAGCGGATGGAAGGAATGCCGGCGCCATAAGCGACGACCGCAGCGGCTTCTTCGACGCGCTGGCCGACTTCTTCTTCCCGGATGAAGATCGCGCGATGTATGCAGAAGGGCTGCGGCGAGGCGGCTTCCTGGTTCAAGTCAACGATATCGACGACGCGCTCTATGAGACCGTTCACGATATTCTCGACGATGAGGGCAGCATCGACATTGATGAGCGGGCAGATCTCTGGTTATCGGAAAGCGGCCGCGAAGGCGGATCCAATACCGGTTTTGCCGGCACAGCCCGTGGCGGCAGAGCCGCGGACGACCTGGCCGTGTCCGAAAGCGCGTTCGAAGATGAAACGCGACCGGTCGCGATGCGCGACACCACGCATGGAAGCGCCAAGGTCCGCGCCTATACCTCTCCCGGGGTCGGCTCGCCATCGACCGATGCCGATCGGCAAACGCAGACGCAAGGCGGATCGAACCAGAGTCAGGGATTCCGACGCGATCACTGATGTCCAGTTCCAGGCATGAGAGCCGGCGACGTTCGCTCTAGCTCATATTCGAAGGAGACGTCCATGCAATCCTCCATCAATCGCGACGGTTTCTTTCCGCCGGATCCCGATGAGCTGGTCGCGGAAGGCGAGCCGCCCTTTGCCGATGCCGCCAGCGCAACCGCGCGTGAGAAGGCCGAGCACGATCTCGACCTCCTGCAGCACGAAGTGAGGCTGTTGCGCGCCCGGCTCGGCATTTTGCGCGAAGATGCGGAATCGGCGCTGAAAGCCCAGGCAAACCTGATAGACGCAAGCGCCCATGTCCAGCTCGGCAGCTATCCCTGGGCAAAGCTCGCCTTGGCCACGGGCGCGGCGTTCATCGCCGCCAGAATCGTTCGCAGCCTTCCGTTCGGCGTTTTGCTGGCCGGATTTGCCGGCCAGCTCTCCGAGACGAGACGGTGGTGAATGGCTGACCATCCGATACGCTCGGTCATCCGACAACTCGGAGAGAGCGATTTGCGGCCCGCGATCCGACTGCGGGCCGCACTTCGCAGCTGTTGCCCCAGATTCATTTCTGACATTACCAACCGTCGCCGGCACTGTGCCGCAGGGAGTCTGCAGGCCGGGGAGGGCGCCCCGATGATACGTCACCGAGACAAGGATCGGCAATGATCGTAGCTGGGCAACGATCAGCCTGCCTCGGCCAGACTGGTTCGTCGATTGACGTTGATGGCGTGACACTTCACAAAGTGCCAAGCCTCTACAGCACAAGCGGCACCGTCCCGGGGAACACGATCACATGCGCAGCAACGACGACCGCCACCGCTTGCGGAAGATATTCACAGTCCTGACGGTCGGGTTTTCCACGCTGCTGCCAATCGGTATTAATCCTGCTTCCTCGGCCGAGTCATCCGGATCCTCAGCGCCGATCCGCGTCATCATCGAATTGCCAAATGACGATTCCGGTCGCGCTCTGGTCGATCGGATCGTTCCCGGCAATCAGGAGCCCACGCGGCCAGTCGCCGTCTCACCGGCGCCAGCACCGCCGTCGATCGCGACCTCACTGCAGGATTTGCGCCAGCGCTTGCTCTCGCTCGTCAACGCAGTTCCAACCCTTCCGGGACAGATCCAGGCGGCGATCCGGCTCTTCCAGACAGACAATCGTATCGACCCTGTCGGTCTGATCCTGGCGGTCACAGTCTTCGTTGCTGGCGGATTTCTCGCGCAGCGCATCGCCTGGTGGTCGGGGCGAGGGCTTCTTCATTTTATACTGACCGCACCTGCCGACACGGTCCGGCAGCGGATCAAACTGCACGCCGGGCGGCTGTCAATGGGGCTTCTCGCATTGATCGGCTACCTCATCGGAAGCCTCGGCGCCTTTATTCTTTTTCCATGGCCCGCTGTGTTTCGCGATGTTGCGCTTATTCTGCTGTCAGCTGCGCTCATGGTGCGCCTCGGCGTGCTGGCGGGCCGCATTGTGATCGCGCCGGGCGCCCGCCTGCCGCATATGCGGCTTGTGACCCTTGTGACGTCGCTTGCGTGGTTCTGGTACTACTGGCTCCTTGCAACGGCCGCGCTGTTAGCAACCGGCTGGGCCACCATCGAAGTGATTCAGACGATCGGGGCTTCAGCCATATTGGTCGATCTTTTTACCGCGGCATGGCTCGCGGTCGTCTCGATCGCGCTGATCGCGATGATCTGGCTGCGGCAGTTTCGTTCCGACGGGCCGCCGGTGAACCGGCTGATCAGCGTCGGCTTCAGCGCAGGCATCATTCTCTCGTGGCTGTTATGGGTGTCGGGACTGCGTGCTGCATTCTGGACGGTGATCGTCATTGCGCTTCTGCCGCTGACGGTATCGGTAACGCGCGATATCACTCGGCGCATCATTATGAATTCGCAGGATGAGCGTGCGGTGGAGGATCCGGCCATCTTGGGATGGTCGGTCGTTATCATGCAGACGTTGCGCAACGGCCTTATCGTGGTTGCCGCGCTGCTCATCGCCCGCTCGTGGGATGTCAATCTCGGTGATCTTGCCGCAGCCGAAACGATGACCACACGTCTGATCCGCGCGGGAATCCGAATCGTGATCGTCTTGCTGGTGACCGACGTCATCTGGAAGCTCGTCAGCACTCTGATCGACACGCAGATGGAAGTGGCGTCGAGAAGCGTGAATGCAGGCCACCAGGAGGGGCCAGAGGCGCGCCGTCGTCAGCGGTTGAATACGCTTCTTCCCATTCTTCGCAACGTGCTGTTCCTCGCGATCGGCGCTGTCGGCTTTCTGATGATCCTGGATGCTGTCGGCATTCAGATCGGGCCGCTGCTTGCGGGCGCCGGTGTCGTCGGCATAGCCGTCGGCTTCGGTGCGCAAACGCTCGTCAAGGACATTATCTCCGGTGTCTTTTATCTGTTCGACGATGCCTTTCGGATTGGAGAATATATCCAGGCGGCAAAATACAAAGGTACTGTCGAAGGATTTTCGTTGCGATCGATCCGCTTGCGACACCACCGCGGTCCTGTCACCATCGTTCCATTCGGCGAACTCGGCGCGGTGCAAAATCTGAGCCGCGACTGGGTCATCGACATCATCACGCTTACACTGAACTACGACAGCGACCTCGAGGAGGTTCGCAAGACCATCAAGCGCATTGGCGTCGAGCTTCTGGACGATGCTGAGCTCGGGCCCCACATCATCGAGCCCTTGAAAATGCAGGGCATCGAGCAGATGGCGGACTATGGCGTGCAGATAAGGCTGAAATTCATGGCAAAACCGGGCGAGCAGTTTGGCGTCCGCCGAAAGGCGCTTGCCATGCTGAAGAAGACCTTCGCCGAAAAGGGCATCCAGTTTGCAACACCGACGGTACATGTCTCCGGCGGAACGGCCGATGCAGCGTCATCCGCTGCCGCGTCGGAGCTGCAGAGACCACCAAAACCCGTCTTGCCGATTGAGGAGTGACAACCCGCAATTGGGCTCCATCCCCTTGACCGACGGCGCTATATTGCTGATTGAATATGTCGAGAAGGTCTGCCCCTGGCGATCCCAATTGGCACCGGAGCAACTTGGACGCTGACAATCGGATGCTGACAGTCACGTCTACATTCAGCTACGTCCTCAAGCGGCAATGGTGTCGAGCGTTTCGGCGCGGCGGGCGATAGCATCTGAGGCAGCGTTTTCGGGCAAGGATGTCCAAAAGTGCCTCCTGAAGGCGAAAGCGGGTTGGCGAAACGGCTGTCTTGGCCGTCCACTCGCTCGTTTTCGCTGATTTGCGCGCTGAAATCAGTCACTTCCGATAAGTACTGCTTATCGGAAAGCCAGGAGCAACCTGGAGCATCATAGGTAGTGACGAACTGCCATCCAGAACCTTCTGCGACCAATCTCGGACGCCGGCATCGCGCTGGCCCGTCTCGACGAGCGGGTTGCACGGCGCCACCAAAGATACTCGCACCCCGACCCACGAGCTGACCATCGCCCGCGACGTTCTGAAAACCCGCCGACGCATTGCAGCGCAGCCGTCCGGCTGGGCGCTGTCGGCGGCATCTCCTGGGGATGTACGGTGTCGAGTAACGCGAAATTACATCGCCACATCTTCGCCAGATGTCGGCTCCCGACCTTGGCCCGAGGCGCCTTCTCAAGATCATGTTCGACGCCGCCGTCGCGGCGGCGGACCTGATCGAGGGAATCCGTCGGCATCTCCCAGCGACGAAGCGATTCCGGTGGAGGCACGGTGGTGTTAGTCCGAGGAGCCGTAACGGGGTGAGGGGTGCGGCAGCTGGATAGGTGGCTTCAGTTGAGCGTCTGCAGGGTGGTCTCCCTGCACGTCACTCGCAAGTGCCCGAGATCTCGCATATCGAGCTTGTCCCATGGAACCGCTTTTTTGCTGCCGGATTTTTCCGCCCCTATCGCGGTCAGTACCGCGCGACCGATGGCAAGCGCCGACAGCCGCTCAAAGAAACTGTAGGCGCCGAGGTGATATTCGACGACATAGAGGTCCGCGCCGCGCGCTTCAGCCTTGACCTCTTCCACACGGCCAACGGCCTTGCCGTCAACGTCGTAGACCTGTTTTCCCAGCAGCAGTTCGAGTCGAACCTCGTTCATGATTGCCCTCCCGGGATCCACATAATAATGTGGCGCTTCAGCCAATCCTGACACTGCTCCAATGGCGTCTCGCGACGATCCACATTCACTTCGATGTCGATCCCAACGTCTCTCACTTTTGCCCAGGGCACGCGGAAAGCCGTGATGTTATCATCTTTGCCAGCCGCTCGGTAAAGCCAAAGTAGGAAGCGATGCGGCCGGCGGCCCATCCGTCGCGACAGCGTCACACCGCCCATTTCGATGAACGCGACTTTGGGAGCGTCGCCGTCAGAAAGGCTGAGGACGACGCCGTCTGCCTTACCGATACGATTTTGTTCCTTGTCGACCATTTGCTTGTCAAGGACGTCGCGGATCAAAAGCATATTATCCTCCTAAGATCTGCAGGGGAAGGGTTATCAGGGCGACGATGAACGACAAGCCGATAATGACCAACACGGCGGTATTGCTGATCCATCCATTACGGTGCTTTCCAACAAAATTGCGATCGTTCATCAAAAACAGAAACGGAATCACGCCGAAGGGCAATGCCAACGCAGTGATCGCCATTGAAAAAATCGTCAGTTGCAGGGGATCGACGCCAACCGCGATCGGCAGGACTGCGATGCCGATGAAGCCTGTATAGACAAGCGCGAATGCCGGATCGGTGCGGGGCTTGGCATCTTCCGACCAATTCCAACCAAAACCCTGGGCAACCAGGTACGCCTGGCCAAGGCTTGCTTCGAGCGCGGCGCCAAAGCAGCTGATTCCGAGCGATGCGGCGAAAAGGTAAAAACCCCATTTTCCCAACGCTGGGGTCAATATCGGCGCAATCTGGTCATATCCTTGGATGTCGGTGATGCCGCGCGGCGGAAAGACGAGTGCCGCCACGATCAGGATTGACGCTGCAATGACGGCGCCAAAGCTCATCCCAACCGTCGCGATCACCCGATTAACGCCAAGGAAGCTCTTATCCCACTTTTCCTCGATCGCGCCTGACGAGTAAAACAAGAACAGAAACGGGGCTATCACGGCTCCGAGAATGCTGACAGCAATGAAACCATAGTGCAGCGGCTCTTTTTCGGGCAGCGTCGGCACCAGCCCTTTTGCCACCTCCAGCCAGGGCGGATCCATGACAAACACACCCACCACGAAGCATACTGCCACCAAGCCCATGACGGCAACACCATCTTCGATCATGCCGAATGTGCCCTTCCAGAGCAGAAGCCATACGGTCAGGGCGACCGGCAATGCCCACCACTGAAAGCCGGCACCGCTAACAAACTGCAGTGCCAGCGCAATCCCACCAAGTTCTGAGGCGAGGACGAGCAGATTGACGATCGAGATTATCAACAAAGTGACCAGGAAGTAATTCGCTCCAAAACGTTCCCTCATACCATCGGCAACGGTGTGATGGCTTGCAATGGCAAATCGACCCGACATTTCAATCAGGAAAATCAGACAGACAGTGCCGACGACAATGGGCCAAAGCAGGCTGAACCCATAGGCCGCTCCCGCCTGGCTCGATGTTGCGATCTGGCCTGTTTCGATAAATCCCCCGACGCTGGTGACTATCCCCAGCGAAATCTGAAGCAGCTTTTTCATCCGCCGGCACCAGGGAGTTTACGCTGGTCGACCTCGTAGCGATGAAGCTCAACAAGATTTTGATGGGCCTGCTCGAAACGCCCATGTCCGATCTCGTCGTGCGCCGCGGCGATCAATCCATTGAGCCTGACGACAGCCGCTCTCGCTTGGTCATATCTCGGGGTTTGCGGCAGTTGCGATGAAAGATGCGATATTTCCCTGTGGCATCGTTGCACGGCAAGATCGGTGAAGCCTTCTGGAACACGTCCGCCAAGGCGGGCATCGAGGATCATCTCGGCGCTGGCGCTCCACATGAGGATTTCCTGCACTTGCCTGCGAGACTGCTCATCCTCGTTCGAACAGGAGACGAGTGACAGCAATAGAACCGTAGACAACGCTCTATTCGACCACCGCGAACTTCGTTTCAATGTTCTTCCTGGAGCGATGCGAACGTGACCTTGGCCTGCATGTGCCGTATCGCCGGGCAGTGCGACGTCGCGAGATTTCGGTGCTCGTCTGTCGCGAGTAGAGGAGGTGCGCGCCGGGAAAATCTGGGCCAAGATGCGCTCCGTGCGAAGAATGCGCCGAAATGACGGTTTGAGTTACCAATCAACCGTTTAAGATCATTTTAGTTCCGCCTCATGCGAGGGAGCGGTTCTGTTCGCATACATCATTCGGTTCCATAATCTACCTTATGCAATTTTGGTGTGTAGCGGCTATTTAGTAATGCGACAGTTGGGCCAGTTAGAGATGCGACAGTCTCGCCTCTCGACGTTCTGGTCAACGCCAACGTTGGGAGCAAGGATGACGACCTTCAGCCTGGTCGAGACCATGA
>NZ_JABDWI010000018.1:0-176014 GCF_019685235.1 Rhizobium sp. NLR8a | reverse complement strand
GCGACGTCGAAAGCCAGGTGCTGGCCCGCGCTATCCACGCCCATATCCATCATCGCACCTTCATCAACGGCAACCGCACCGTCGTCTTCCCGGCCAGCCCCGGAAGCTACGCATCCGAACGCATGGGGTGAGTCGGCCGAGGCCGCGCATCTCTTTTGCCGGCAGACAACAATCTCCCGTTGCCTGCCAGCGGCAAGTATTTGATTATCGCGCTTAAGGGGTAATCGAATCATGCTGCGGGAGGGGTGTCATGACCGACGAGGCGCTTGTAGATCGCATGACGCTGCCGCGTCCCGACGTCACCGTTGCTGACGCGGAAGAGATCCTTCTTGCCCATTACAGCCTGTCCGGCACGCTCGCCGAACTCGGCAGCCAGCAGGATCGGAACTACCGCGTCGACAGCGATCGTGGGCGATACGTCCTGAAGATCTGCCATGCCGCCTACGAGGCCCGCGAGCTCGAGGCGCAAAATGCCGCGCTCCATCATCTCAAGAGCCAGCAGGACGCGCCACGCGTTCCGAAGGTGATCGCCACGAATGATGGGCGGGAAATTATCGTCCTTACCGTGCGCGGGCGGGGCTACCAGGTCCGGTTGCTGGAATATCTGGAGGGCCAGGGACTGACGGAGTCGAGATATCTGGCGCCGGCTTCCGTCGCGGCGCTTGGCGCGCTCTGCGCGAGGCTGGCGCAGGCGCTTGCCGATTTCGACCATCCCGGCCTCGACCGCAGCCTGCAGTGGGATTTGCGACGCGCCGGGCCTGTCGCCGTACAGCTGCTGTCCGCCATCACCGACAGCGCTGCCCGTGACCGGATCGCCAAAACCATGGTGACGGCCGTTCGCCGCATCCAGCCCCTGGCGCCGTCGCTTCGGCTCCAGGCGGTCCATCACGACGTCACCGGCGACAATGTCGTCGGCCATCGCGACGCCCATGGCCACACGATCCCCGACGGGGTGATCGATTTCGGCGACATCATCCGCGGCTGGCTGGTCGGCGACCTCGCCGTCACCTGCGCTTCGCTGCTGCATCAGGCGAATGGCGATCCCTTTCACATCCTGCCCGCCGTCACCGCCTATCAGGCGATCTATCCGCTGAGCGACGAGGAGCTGAAGGCGCTCTGGCCGCTGATCGTCGCGCGCGCGGTCATCCTCGTTGCCAGCAGCGAACAGCAGATGTCGATCGATCCCGATAATGATTATGTCCGTGGCAATCTCGACCGCGAGCGGGCGATCTTCGATACGGTGATGTCGGTTCCGTTCGAACTCATGGAAGCTGCGATCCTCAAGGCGGCCGGCGCGGATGTCGCCGCTCCGCCGGCATCGGCATGGCTGCCCTTGCTGCCCGATATCGATCCCGCCACGATCGCCTATGTCGACCTTGGCGTGCGGAGCGCGCATTTTTCCGCCGGCAACTGGCTGAGCGCCGATATGGACTGGCGGCTGCTTGCCCGGGCTGCAAGCGAAAACGGCACGGCGGCGACGCGCTATGGTGAATATCGGCTTTCCCGCGCTGCCCTTGGAAGCGCGAGGGCACAGGCGACCTTCGCCCTGCATGTCGACATCTGCCTTGCCGCAGGAAGTGCGGTCGCAGCGCCCTTTGCCGGCCGTATCGGCTGGAAGGACCAGCATCTGACACTGACGGACGACAGCACGACCCTGCATCTCGACGGACTCGACCCTTTGGTCGAGAATGGCGCCGTGCTTGCCGCTGGCGATCCGCTTGGTTCTGTTTTCGGTGAAGCGTCGTCACTTGGCGGCCTGCGCCTCCAGCTCTGCAGCATCGCGGGTCTTGAACCCCCGCTCTTTGCCATGCCGCGCGAGGCGGCGGCCTGGTCGGTGCTCTGCCCTTCGCCTTCATCCCTTCTCAGCCCGGGAGCGGATGCGCCGCAACCGGAGACCGGAGAACTGCTCGCCAAGCGGCAGGCCTATCTCGCAAGTGCGCAGAAGAACTATTATGCCGCGCCGCCGCAGATCGAGCGCGGCTGGAGGGAATATCTGTTCGATGTCGAGGGCCGCGCCTATCTCGACATGGTCAACAATGTCACGATCCTCGGCCACGGGCATCCCAGGCTGGCGGCGGCAATCAGCGCCCAATGGCTGCGGCTCAATACGAATTCACGCTTCCACTATGCGGCGATTGCGGAGTTTTCCGAACGTCTCGCGGCGCTCGCGCCGGAGGGCCTCGACGCGGTCTTCCTCGTCAACAGCGGCTCTGAGGCGAACGATCTGGCGATTCGGATGGCGCAGGCCCATAGCGGCGCCCGCAACATGCTCTGCCTGCTCGAAGCCTATCATGGCTGGTCGGCGGCGAGCGATGCCGTCTCCACGTCGATCGCCGACAATCCGCTGGCGCTGACCACCCGACCGGATTGGGTGCATGCGGCCGTTTCGCCGAATACCTATCGCGGCGCGTTTCGCGGACCCGACACAGCGGCGAGCTATCTGGCCGCCGTCAAGCCGATGCTCGCGACGATCGACGCCGGCGGCCAGGGCCTTGCCGGCTTCATCTGCGAATCGGTCTACGGCAATGCCGGCGGCATTCCGTTGCCGGAAGGGTATCTGAAGGAGATCTATACCGAGGTGCGCGCCCGCGGCGGGCTCTGCATCGCCGATGAGGTGCAGGTCGGTTACGGCAGGCTCGGCCATTATTTCTGGGGCTTCGAGCAGCAGGGGGTCGTGCCCGATATCATCACCATCGCCAAGGGCATGGGCAATGGCCACCCGCTCGGCGCCGTCATCACCAGACGGGAGATTGCGCAGTCGCTGGAGAAGGAGGGACCTTTCTTCTCCTCCACCGGCGGCAGCCCGGTCAGCTGCGTCGCCGGCATGACGGTGCTCGATATCATGGCTGAGGAGAAGCTGCAGGAAAATGCCCGCACGGTCGGCGATCATCTGAAGGCGCGGCTTGCCGCGCTGATCGACCGGCACGCGATCGCCGGCGCCGTCCATGGGATGGGCCTCTATCTCGGCCTGGAATTCGTCCGCGACAGAACGACGCTGGAGCCGGCGACGGAAGAGACGGCGGCGATCTGCGACCGGCTTCTCGACCTCGGCATCATCATGCAGCCAACCGGCAATCACCAAAATGTGCTGAAGATCAAGCCGCCGCTCTGCCTCAGTCTCGAAAGCGCGGATTTCTTCGCAGACATGCTGGAAAAGGTGCTCCAGGAAGGCTGGTGATCCATGCTTTCGGGCGTTAACCAAATCGGTCATTTCGAGGCATCTCGATTTTTAACGACGAGGCCCATTGCCGGAATCAGACAGACTTCCTATTTCTGCTGCGGCGATCGAACGAGTTTCGATTCTGTCATGCGAATTTTACGAAGAGCTGATATGTTTCTTTCTGTAAGTTCGGGCCAGGATGGAATGAGTTTTTTCGGATCGTCGATATTTTGACACGTTTCGGAATATGTTTCCGACAGGCTGTCGGATAATCTCTACTAAGTTAGTAGATATTGAACGCAGCCATCACCGGCCCCGGGCTCTTCCGGGACCATCGAGCGCAACGCCAACGAAAGGAACGAGACATGACAGACATCGAAATTCTCGCCACTCTCCTTGGGCGATCTGTGCTTGGCAATGACCGTCCGGGCGCCCTCTCCCGCCCGAACTGTCGAATGTGACATTCGTCCTCCTTTTAACGGTACCAGACAAGTCAATTCGCCATGGCTGCGCATGCCCGCGCGGCAGGAGTTCTATCTATGAAGAAGCAAGTTATCGAATATGCAGGCGTTCCCGTCGGCATCGTTATCCCCGACGAAGATCGGCTGAAGTTCATCGCCGTGAAATTCCATGTCCACGACCTCGACGAGCAGCGGTTCGGTTCGCCCGACGAGGTGCGGCTGGCCATCCACGACCTGATGACCCGCCGTCATCCGAAGCCGCTTCATGCCTGACGGCATGCGGCCGTTACCGACTTTTCGCGGCTCTTCTGATGTGACCGGTCCTGCCAAAAGGGCCGGTCTTGTTTTTTGAGGGCAATTGCAGTCCTATCGGCCGGATCAGCGCCACCAGGATCAGCCCTTGCCCGATCTTCTCAATCTGCTCACCGACATCGAAGGCGTTTCCGTCGGCCATGCGACCGACCTCTCGCTGGGATCCGGCGTCACGGTCATCGTCTTCGACGAGCCGGCGGTCGCCTCCGGCACGGTGCTCGGCGGCGCGCCGGGCGGACGCGACACCGGCCTGCTCGACCCGTCGATGACCGTCAGTACCGTCGATGCCTTTGTGTTCTCGGGCGGCTCGGCCTTCGGGCTCGATGCGGCCGGGGGCGTGCAGGCCGGCTTGCGCGAAGCCGGCCGCGGCTTTGCAGTCGGGCCGGTCAAGATTCCGATCGTGCCGCAAGCGATCCTGATGGACCTGCTGAACGGCGGCGACAAGGATTGGGGTCTTCACTCCCCCTATCGTGAGATGGGTTATGCGGCATTGAAGACCGCGACGAAGGGCGTATTTGCGCTCGGCACCGCCGGCGCCGGCACCGGGGCGACGACGGCCACTTTCAAGGGCGGGCTCGGCTCGGCCAGTGCCGTCAGCAGCGCCGGCCATCGCATCGCTGCAATCGTCGCCGTCAATGCGCTCGGTTCGGCAACGATCGGTGACGGGCCGCATTTCTGGGCGGCGCCCTTCGAGAAGGACGGCGAATTTGGCGGGCTCGGTATGCCTGCGACCACCGATCACAGGATACGGCTCAAGGGGATGAGCACGCCGGCAACGACGATCGGCGCTGTCGTCACCGACGCGCAGCTGACGAAGGCAGAAGCGCATCGGCTTTCACTTGCCGGTCATGACGGCCTTGCCCGAGCGCTGCTGCCGGCACACCTGCCGCTCGACGGCGATACCGTCTTTGCCGCGTCGACCGTCAAACATCCAAGAAACGACATGGCAAGCCTGATGGAACTTTGCCACCTCGCCACCATCGTCATGGCGCGGGCAATCGCGCGCGGCGTCTATATGGCGAGCGCCCTTCCGGCCGAGGGCGGGCAAATAGCATGGCAAGACCGCTATCCCCAGGGCCGTTGATTGAATAGGGTCGCAACCTGGTGAAATGGCGGAGACACGCGAATGCAGATCCTGGCGCTGAAGTATTTTCGACGAGCTGGTGGGGACCGAATCATGCCGGGTGATGTGATGAACAAGGTTTCGTTTGCGTCTTCGGCGCGCTGCATCAAGCGGCTTTCCCTCGGTGCTGCGTTGTCGGCCGGTCTCGTAGTGACAGCAATGACACCGGCGGAAGCGGCCAAGACCGCCCTCAATCTCGGCATGAGCGTCGAACCAACAGGCCTCGACCCGACGATCGCCGCACCGGTCGCGATCGGCCAGCTCACCTGGCAGAATGTGTTCGAGGGGCTGGTGACGATCGATCAGACCGGCAAGGTCCAGCCGCAGCTGGCGAAAAGCTGGGAAATCTCGGGCGATGGCCTGACCTATATGTTCAAGCTGCGGACCGGCGTCAAATTCCATGACGGCGAGGCCTTCGATGCCGCCGCCGCCAAATTTGCCCTCGACCGCGCCCGCGGTACGGATTCGGTTAATCCGCAAAAACGCTTCTTCGCCTCGATTGCCTCGATCGATACGCCGGATGCCGAAACGCTGGTGCTGCATCTCACGGCCCCGACCGGCAGCCTGATCTATTGGCTCGCCTGGCCGGCATCTGTCATGGTCGCCCCGAAGACGGCCGACAACGACAAGGTCATGCCGATCGGCACCGGTCCCTTCAAGTTCGCCAGCTGGACGAAGGGGGACAGGGTCGAACTCGTCAGGAATGGCGACTACTGGAACAAGGATGCGTCTGCCAAGCTCGACAAGGTGACCTTCCGCTTCATCGCCGATCCGCAGGCGCAGGCAGCCGCCCTGAAATCCGGCGATCTCGATGCCTTTCCGGAATTTGCCGCACCCGAGCTGATGAGTTCCTTCGACGGCGATGCCAGGCTCATCACCAAGGTCGGCAATACCGAACTCAAGGTCGTCGCCGGCATGAACAATGCCAGGAAGCCCTTTGACGACAAGCGCGTCCGCCAGGCGCTGATGATGGCGATCGACCGCCAGACGGTGATCGACGGGGCGTGGTCCGGCCTCGGCACGCCGATCGGCAGCCACTACACGCCGAACGATCCGGGCTACAAGGACATGACCGGCGTGCTGCCCTATGATGTCGAAAAGGCAAAGGCACTGCTGACTGAGGCCGGCTACCCCAACGGCTTCACGTTCACGATCAAATCGCCGCAGATGGCCTATGCGCCGCGCAGCGCCCAGGTGATGCAGGCGATGTTTGCCGAAATTGGCGTGACGATGAACATCGAACCGACCGAGTTTCCGGCGAAATGGGTGCAGGACGTCATGAAGGATCGCAACTTCGACATGACGATCGTCGCCCACGCCGAACCGCTCGACATCGACATCTACGCACGCGATCCCTATTATTTCAACTACAGGAACCCGGCCTTCGATGCGCTGATGAAGAAGGTCCAGGAGACCGCGGATCCCGCCACCCAAAATGCGGTTTACGGCGAAGCGCAAAAGATCCTCGCCGAGGACGTACCGGCGCTCTACCTCTTCGTCATGCCGAAACTCGGCGTCTGGGACAGGAAGCTGAAGGGGTTGTGGGAGAACGAGCCGATTCCGTCGAATGTGCTCTCGGGGGTTTATTGGGAGGAGTGAGCGAGCGGGTTCGGGCGGATTGAGAGGCACGATGAGCAAGGCGAAGCGGGACAGCGATACGCTCAATGCAGGCCGCAGCCCTCGCCATCCCTCATTCCTGTCACAAGCTTGGCGCCGAGGCTACAACGTACTCCCAAAAGCCAACTCGAAAGCGTGGCATGCATGATCGCGCTTCTCCTTCGCCGCTTCACCGGCCTCACCCTCACACTCGTCATCGTCTCTCTGCTGATCTTCACCGTCATGGATCTGCTGCCCGGCGATCCAGCCTCGATCATGCTTGGCACCTCGGCAAGCCCGGAAACGCTGGCAGCGCTGCGTCACGAGCTCGGCCTCGACCAGCCGCTCGTCCTGCGCTACGGCCAATGGCTGGCCGGCCTCCTGTCCGGCAACCTCGGCAATTCCCTGACCTACGGCGTTCCCGTTGCCGGACTGATCGTCGAGCGGCTGGCGGTGACGCTGCCGCTGGCGCTGATGGCAATGGTGCTTTCGATGGCGATCGCCCTGCCGCTTGGCGTTCTGGCCGCCTCGCGCCGCGGCCGCGTTTTCGACACGATCGCAACATTGTTTTCGCAGATCAGCATCGCCGTGCCCGCCTTCTGGGTGGCGCTGCTGTTGATCATCCTGTTTTCGACGATGCTCGGGCTGATGCCGGCCGGCGGCTTCCCGGGGTGGGGCGCCGGTCTTCTGCCGGCATTGCAGGCGCTCGTCATGCCGGCCGTCGCGCTGGCGATGCCGCAGGCGGGCGTGTTGACACGCGTCGCACGTTCGGCGGTTCTCGAGACGATGCATGAGGATTTTGCCCGCACCGCGGTGGCCAAGGGGCTGTCAAGCAGTGCGGTGCTGTGGCGGCATATCGTGCCGAATGCGCTGATCCCGGTTCTGACGATGATCGGACTGCAGTTCACCTTTCTGGTCGCCGGCGCGGTGCTGGTGGAAAACGTCTTCAACCTGCCGGGGCTCGGGAGGCTTGCGCTTCAGGCACTCTCCCAGCGCGATGTCATCGTCATGCAGGATGTCGTGCTGTTCTTCGCGGGCTTGGTCATCGTGGTGAATTTCGTCGTCGATCTCTCCTATGTGGCGATCGACCCCAGGATCAGAAAGGCGGTTTGAAACATGGCCCAGATCGTATCCTCCGCCTTTGCCCGCCGCCGAAGGACTGACAGACTTAGCCGGCGAATGAACCTCATCGCGGGCACGGTCATCATTGGCCTGCTGGTCGCCGTTGCGCTGCTGTCGCTCGTCTGGACGCCCTTGCCGCCGGCGAAGATGCAGATCATCCATAAACTGCAGCCGCCGCTTGCCTTCGGCCTGCTCGGCACGGATCAGTTCGGCCGCGACGTGGCGTCGATGCTGATGGCTGGATGCCGGAACTCTTTGTCGATTGCCATCACCGCGGTTGCGATCGGCGGGACGCTCGGCTCGATATCAGGCATCTCCGCCGCGGCGATCCGCGGTCCAGCCGAAACGCTGCTGATGCGCATCTGCGACGTCATCTTCGCCTTGCCACCGATCCTGTCGGCGATGGTGCTCGGCGCCTTTCTCGGGCCGGGGCGCTTCACCGCGATCACCGCGATCGCCGTCTTCATGATTCCGGTCTTTGCGCGGGTGACGCTGGCAACCTCGCTGCAGGCCTGGAGCCGCGATTATGTGACGGCGGCGCGCGCGATCGGCAATACGCGCCTGACCATTTCACTGCGCCATGTGCTGCCGAATATCATCAGCCAGATCATCGTGCATGGGACAATCCAGCTCGGTCTGGCGATCCTGACCGAGGCCGGTCTCAGCTTTCTCGGGCTCGGCATGGCGCCGCCAGCGCCGACATGGGGCCGGATGCTTGCAGATGCGCAAACCTATCTGGCGCTGGCCCCCTGGCTCGCGATCCTGCCCGGCCTTGCCATCGCGCTCACCGTCCTCGGCTTCAACATGCTCGGCGACGGCTTGCGCGATCTTCTCGATCCACGCGAGGCGAGCCGCTGATGTCCCTCCGAAACAAAACGCCTATGGCCGAAACCGATCTTACAATCCGTGAACTCAGGCGACGCTTCGCCGATAAGAGCCTCTCGCCGCTCGAATACTGGCTCTCCCTCGAAGACCATATCGCCGCCTGGGAGCCGTCCATATCAGCACTCTACCTCTACGACCCAGAGGCGGCGCGCGTGCAAGCGAAAGCTTCGACGGAGCGCTGGGCGAAGGGACAAACGCTGGGCAGGCTCGACGGCATCCCGGTCACGCTGAAAGAACTGCTCGCGACGAAGGGCCAGCCGGTGCCGCTCGGCTCCAGGGCGGTGGAACTGAAGCCGGCGGAGGCCGACGCGCCGGCTGCAGCGCGGCTGCGCGAGGACGGCGCGGTGATCTTCGCCAAGACCACCTGTCCCGATTACGGCATGCTTTCCTCCGGCCTGTCGAGCTTTCATCCTCTCAGCCGCAATCCCTGGAACATCGCGCAAAATCCCGGCGGATCGAGCGCCGGCGCCGCGGCCGCGGCCGCGGCCGGTTACGGGCCGCTGCACATCGGCACGGATATTGGCGGTTCGGTGCGGCTTCCTGCCGGCTGGACCGGCACCTTCGGCTTCAAGCCGAGCCACGGGCGCATTCCGGCCGATCCCTATTATGTCGGGCGCTGTCTCGGCCCGATGACGCGCACCGTCGAGGATGCCGCTTTTTCCATGGCGACGCTGTCACGGCCCGACTGGCGTGACGGGACCAGCCTGCCGCCCAACGATTTCGACTGGATGGATTTCGTTGTCGACATGTCAGGCATGAAGATCGGCCTAATGCTCGATGCCGGCTGCGGGTTTGCTGTCGATGATGAGATCAGGGTCGCGGTCGAATCGGCGGCGAAACGTTTCGAGAAGGCCGGCGCGACCATCGTCTGCGTTCAACCGGTGCTGACGCGCGCGATGCTTGACGGGCTCGACACGTTCTGGCGCGCCCGCCTGTGGAGCGATATCGCAGGGCTGGACGAAGAGCGGCGCGACAGCATCCTGCCCTATATCCGGGAATGGGCCAAGGCCGGCGCCGATATCAATGGCGTCGATGCCGTCAGGGGTTTCAATCAGACGATCGAAATGCGCAGGAGCTGCGGACGGCTGTTCACCTCGGTCGACGCCCTGCTTTCGCCGACCAACCCGATCGTCTCCTATCCGGCCGAATGGGCATCGCCGACCAACGATCCGGCGAGGCCGTTCGAACATATCGCCTTCACCGTGCCGTGGAACATGTCGGAGCAGCCGGCCGCGTCGATCAATTGCGGCTTCTCCCGTTCGGGCATGCCGATCGGGCTTCAGATCGTTGGGCCGCGTTTCGACGACATGCGGGTGCTGAGACTGTCGAAAGCTTTCGAGGATTGGACCGGCGGCGTGAGATCCTGGCCGCAGCGACCGATCACTTAGCTAAACGGGCGGCGATAGCCGGTCGGCCGTTGGTACAGCGAGCCGATGCGCTCGACGGCCGCCTCGAAGTTCTCCCGCGCCACCGTCATGCTGTGGCCATTGGCGTGGAGAATGGTTTGGGAATCTTCGAAAATGGCGACGTGGCCCTTCCAGAACACCAGGTCGCCGCGGCGAATTTCGGAGCGGTCGATCGGTTCGCCGAGTCCGGCCGCCTGCATGTCGGTATCACGCGGCGCCAGTCTGCCGGTCATCAGCATCGCCAGCTGGACGAGGCCGGAGCAATCGATGCCAAGGCCGGATCGGCCGCCCCAAAGATAGGGTGTTTCGAGGAAACGGGCGGCGATACCGACATAATCGGCACCCTCGAGAGCGCCGATCGGCTGCACGTGCCTGGCGAAGATCGCCGTGCCGTCCGTCAGCACGACATAGTGATTGCCGCGCACCTCCGCCTCGCCTACGACGTGAACGCGGCTTCCCATCGACAAGATGGCCTGATGCGGTTTGCGCAGTTCCGGCTCCGGATAAAGGAAGGTGCGCGGCACGGTGACGATGTGAGTCGGCGCCGGCCCTGTCTGGGAGAGCGCCTCTGCCTCGAGATAACCGACATAGCCGTCGGAGGCAGCTTTTACCCAGCACCAGCCGTCGGCGCGATCGAAAACGGTCACCTCCTCGCCGAGGAGCAGTTCCGTATCGATGCCGCGGGCAAGTTCCGGCTCAGGGCGCAGGGCGGCGACGGGAAGGGCAACGCGCGCTGCGGCGCCTTCGACGAAGCGCGACGCCTCCACCTTGCCCTGGAGCCCCGCTTCCGCGAGATCCGGCCGATAGGCATGCAGGCGGCGGTCGAGCATCGTCATTCGTGTTCCCTTCAGATCGGCAGCCGGCGGCCCTGATCCCGGACGAGATCGCCGAGCTTTTCCAGGTAAAGCGCACCGCCGACGGTACGTTTGATGATCACATTGCGGCGATCGGCATCGTCGCGCACGCGATCAACCAGGCCCATCTCACCCATCGTATCCAAGGCGCGGGTAATGACCGGCTTGGTGACATTGAGTGTGGCGGCAAGCCCGCGCACCGTGTGGGGCGGCGGCACGAGGTAAATATGCAGCAGGATCGCCATCTGGCGCAATGTCAAATCGCGGTCGTCATGGCGAACCTGATCGAGCGCCACGCCATGCCAGAGCCCCAGCGCCTGCGAGGCGGTCAGTTCGATCGGCACGGCCCCTCCGGAAAATCGTTACGCTAGCGTTTCATTTTCCGGCAGTTGCAATGGACATGCAAGAGGTGGCGGGAACTGCCGCCCGGCAGGGTGAATAAAATTTTAACGATCGGCCGCGAGACGCAGCGCGGGACGGCGGTCATGCGATGCGCCTTAGCATTATCCGGGCGGCGTCAGCGCAGGCTGGTGCGGATATGATGGAAGAGCGCGCGGATTGCCTGTGCTTCGCCGCCGCCCGGCGAATGTGGCCGTTCGGACGGAGCCCAGCCGTAAATGTCGAAATGTGCCCAGCTCTTGGACTTGCTGACGAAACGCTTTAGGAAAAGCGCGGCGGTGATCGATCCCGCCATGCCGCCGGCCGGGGCATTGGTCAGGTCGGCGAATTTGGCGCGGACATCCTTTTCATAGCCGGCATAGAGCGGCAGACGCCAGATCGGATCGTCCGTCTCCAGGCTTGCTTCGGTCAGGTCATGGGCCAGATTGGCATCATCGGTGAAGAAGGGCGGAAGATCCGGACCGAGGGCAACGCGGGCAGCCCCTGTCAGCGTCGCCATGTCGATCAAGAGTTCGGGCTCTTCCTCGTCGGCATAGGCCAGCGCGTCGGCCAGGATCAAACGGCCTTCGGCGTCGGTATTGTCGATCTGAACGGTCAGGCCCTTTCGGCTTCGGTAAATGTCGCCGGGGCGAAAGGCATTGGAGGAGATGGCGTTTTCGACGACCGGGATAATGACGCGCAGATCGACCTTCAGCTTGGCGTCCATGATCATCAGGGCGAGTCCCATGACATTCGCGGCGCCGCCCATGTCCTTCTTCATCAGCAGCATCGAGGCGGCAGGCTTGATATCGAGACCGCCGGTATCGAAGCAGACGCCCTTGCCGACGAGCGTCACCTTGCGATGACCCTTTTTGCCCCAGCGCAGCTCAAGAAGGCGCGGCGCGTCGGCGCTGGCGCGGCCCACGGTGTGAACCAGCGGGAAATTCTGGGTGAGCAGTTCATCGCCCGTGATGACCGACAGTTCCGCCTTGTAATGTCCGGCCAGGGCACGGAAAGCGGCCTCGAGCTGGTCCGGCCCCATATCGTTCGTCGGCGTATTGATGAGGTCGCGAGCAAGAAAGACGCCGGCGAGCTGGCGCTTGATATCGGCGCCGTCGGCGTCGCGGGGGATCATCAAGGTCGCTGCCGGCGATTTTTCCGATTTGTAGCGATCGAAACGGTAGCTGCCGAGCCCGAAGCCAAGGGCCAGCCGGTTTGCCGTCAGCGGCGCGGTCTCGATGTGCCATTCGCCGGCGGGCAGCGCACGGGCCAGCCTGCCGGTGATGTAGGGCTGTTCCGACGGGTTGGTGCCCAAGCCGAAAAGCGCGCCGCCGAGATGGCCATCGGCCGTCGGGATCAGCAGGAGCGAGCCGCTTTCGGCCTTGTAGCCCGCCTTGCGCGCCCAATCGAGCGCGATCGGATCGATCGTGCCGGTCTCGATATGGGCAGGGGTGACGGCAAAGATCGGCAGCGTCAAGCCGCCCTTCGTGTTGAAAGGAGTCGGTCTTTCGATGAACTGATAGGGGGCCATGATTGTCCTTCGGCGGTCGCCAGGAATCGTTCCTTAACGGTCTGTTAGGGTTAACAGACTATTGCTGGAGCGAAGATTGCGTCAAACCTTTCCCTGTTCCGCTTCGAGGTCAGGCGCCGATTTCGGAATCAGGAACGCAACATGCCTGCCTCGCGCATCACCATTTCCCTAAATCGCATCCTGCAGGGCGCAGCAGCATCGCTGATCATCCTCGCGCTTGCCGGCTGCTCGACGACGGCCAAGGACCGGATGACGACAGGCTCGGTGCCGAAGCTTACCAAACCGGTCGAGGAGATGGATTCGACCGAACTGCGCTCGGCGACGGACCGAATCGGCCAGGCCTATGAGAAGAACCCGCGCGATCCCGTCAACGGCGTCAACTACGCCAACCTGCTGCGCATGAGCGGCCGCGACGCTCAGGCGCTCGCCGTCATGCAGCAGGTGGCGATCGCCAACCCGGGCGACCGCAACGTGCTGGCCGCCTATGGCAAGGCGCAGGCGGCGGCTGGGCAGTTCCAGCAGGCGCTCGACACGATCGGCCGCGCCCAGACACCGGATCGCCCCGACTGGAGGCTGATCTCGGCCGAAGGCGCAATCCTCGACCAGATGGGCCGGGCAAGCGAGGCCCGGCAGCGCTACCGCGACGCACTCGACATTCAGCCGAACGAACCTTCCATCCTGTCCAACCTCGGCATGTCCTACGTGCTGACCGGCGATCTGCGCACGGCCGAAACCTATCTGCGCTCCGCCGCCGGCCAGCCGACCGCCGACAGCCGCGTCCGGCAGAATCTTGCCCTCGTCGTCGGCCTGCAAGGGCGTTTTGCGGAAGCGGAACAGATCGCGCGGCGGGAGCTTTCACCGCAGCAGGCCGATGCCAATGTCGCCTATCTCAGGGGCATGCTCTCGCAACAGAATTCCTGGCAGAAGCTCGCCGCCAAGGACAAGACGCCGGGCGCAGCCGATGGCAGCAACACCAACTGACCTCGTCATTTTTTGCCGGATGACCAGGCCCCTCTCCGCCTGATCTACCTGACGCTGAGGCCCGAAAGAATGAGCCGCAGACCAAGGCCGCCCATCACCGCACTGGCGGCGCGGTCGATCCAGCCCTTGGCATGGAGATAGAGCCGCCGCGGGTGGCGGGCCGAAAAGGCGAGCGCCACGATCGAATACCACCCCGCCTCCACCGCGAACACGCCGACCGGCAGCGCGACGAGGAGATCGAGCGGCACCGTCCTCGGCAGAAGCGCCGCAAAGAGGCTGGCGTAGACGATGATGGTCTTCGGGTTGCTGAGCTGCGTCAGCAATGCGGTCATGAAGCTGCGCATGGGCGCACGATGGCCATGGACGGCATCGGAAAGCTCGATCGGCTTTGCGGCGCCTCTCCAGATATTGACGGCGATGTAGAGGAGATAAGCCCCGCCCGCCACCTTGAGCAGCACATAAAGCCATTCGAATTGCGACAGCAACGCCGTCAGACCGGCGAGCGCCAGGCCGGCGAAAACGACGCCGCCGGCGCCCATGCCGAATGCCGCCGCAAGTCCATCCAGCCGCGAACGCGAGATGGCAATCCTGGAGACGACGACGAAGCTCGGGCCGGGGCTCATCGCGCCGACGGCCAAGGCTGCCATGATGCTGATGAAAATGCCTGCGGAAGACATCGGAACCTCTTTCGGAATCGGATAGCGCTGGGAAAGCGGCGGTCACTTCCGTGCTCCCGACCGCCTCATCCTGTTTATCAGCTATGCCAGCGTCGGTCACGCGGGTCGAAGTGGCCCCTGCGGTTCAGAATCTATCCGCCACCTGGATGCCGGCCGGGCCGAGAATGACGGCGATCAGCACCGGCAGGAAAAACAGGATCATCGGCACCGTCAGTTTCGGCGGCAGGGCGGCCGCCTTCTTTTCCGCTTCGTTCATCCGCTCGTCGCGTCCTTCCTGGGCCAGAACGCGCAGGGCCTGTGCAACCGGCGTGCCGTAGCGGTCCGCCTGGATCAGCGCCTGGGTCACCGAACGCACCAGCTCGAGCTGCGTACGTGCGGCGAGATTATCGAGCGCCACGCGGCGATCCGGCAGGAAGGAGAGTTCGGCGGTGGTCAACACCATCTCCTCGGCAAGCGGCGGCGACTGCTCGCCGAGCTCCTCCGACACGCGACGCATCGCCGCCTCCATCGAGACGCCGGATTCGACGCAGATCAGCATCAGATCCAGCGCATCCGGCCAGGCGCGCTTTATCGAGTGCTGACGCTTGCTCATGCGGTTGGAGATATAGATATTCGGCGCATAAAAGCCGAGATAGGCGATGCCGATGACGGCGAGCATACGCATGGGCATGCCGCGACCAGCAAGGCCGCCGAGACCGAAGACCCAGAAGGCGGCAAGTGCGAGGAAGAGAAATGGCAGCAGGAAGCGCGCGACCAGAAAGGTATTCAGCGCATTTTCCGAGCGAAAACCGGCGGCGCGCAGCTTGTTGACCGTGTTTTCGTCGACGAGCGCCTTGCGCAGGTTGAAACGTTCGACGATCTGGCGGACCGAGCGGTTGTTCTGGTTCCTGAGCGAAGCCTTGCCGGCGCCCGGTTCCATGTTCAAGCGGGCGCGTTCGCGGGCGCGGATCTGCTCGCGCTCGGTCGAGACAGCTTTCATGCGCTTGTTGAGATCGCCGCGCTCGAAGAAGGGGATGGCGATCGTGTAAAAAGTCGCGAAGACGGCGATCGCGACGAAAACAGCGATCAGCATGCTCGGATTGGTCAGCGTTGCGGCAAGATCCTGCGACATGGTGCTTCTCTCCCGCTAGATGTCGAAATTGACCATGTTGCGCATGACGAGGATGCCGATCGACATCCAGACCGCCGAGGCGCCCATGATGAAATGGCCGCGCGGATCGGTGAAAAGGACGATCATGTAGTTCGGCGACGTGAGGTAAACGAGGGTCGCGACGATAAAGGGCAGAGCACCGATGATGACGGCGGACGCCTTGGCTTCCATCGACAGCGCCGAGACCTTGGCCTTCATCTTCCTGCGCTCGCGCAGCACCTTTGACAGGTTGCCGATCGCTTCGGAGAGATTGCCGCCGGCCTGCGACTGGATGGCGATGACGATCGCGAAGAAGTTGACTTCCTGGAGCGGCATTTGGAGTGTCATGCGGGCGCAAGCGTCGGGAATGCTGAGGCCAACTTGCTGGGCTTCGATCACCCGGCGGAATTCGCTCTTCACCGGCTCGGTGCCTTCGGTGGCGATAAGGCGGATCGCATCGTTGAGCGGCAATCCCGATTTGATCGAACGGGTGATGACATCGAGCGCATTGGGGAACTCGTTGAGGAACTTGTTCTGGCGGCGCTTGATCAGGAAACCAATGACCCAACGCGGCAGACCGAGTCCGGCGACGAAAGCGATGCCGACCATGACCAGCCACGACGCGCCGATGATAAAGGCCATGAACAGCAGCACCGAAGCGAAAATGGCGCTGAAGAGATAGAACTGCGTCAGCGTGACCGTCAGCCCGGCCTGCACCAGCCGCGATTTCATCGACAGGGTCTTCTTGGTCTTTTCGTTCTGGCGCTTTTCCAGATCCTTCAGGTTGTCCTGCACCGATTTGCGCCGCTTCGACATCTCCTGCACCCGGTCGCGGGCAGCCTTGACCTTGGCACGGTCGACCTCGGCCGATTTGACACGGTTGATGCGGCTTGCCGATTTCTTGTCGGCCTCGATCCGGGAAAACAGCAGGGCATAGGCGACCGCCGCGGCGGAGACAGCGGCGAGGACGACGATTGCCAGGACTACCGGATCGAATCCGAACATCACCCTATTCCTTCGATTTCGCTTCCATTGCGTCGAGGGCGGCGGCCAGGCGCTTTTCCTCGTTGAAGTAACGAGCCCGATCCCAGAAATGCGGTTTGCCGACGCCGGTCGACATGTGCCGGCCGACCAGTCGGCCGCCAGCGTCCTCGCCTTCGATCTCGTAGCGCATCAGATCCTGGGTGATGATGACGTCGCCTTCCATGCCGATCACTTCGGTGATCTGGGTGATGCGGCGCGAACCGTCGCGCAGGCGCGCTGCCTGGATGATGATATCGACGGAGGTGGAGATAATCTCGCGGACCGTCTTTGCCGGCAGCGAGAAGCCGCCCATGGCGATCATCGATTCGATACGGCTCAGGCATTCGCGCGGCGTGTTGGCATGGATCGTGCCCATCGAGCCGTCGTGACCGGTGTTCATGGCCTGCAGCAAGTCGAAGACTTCAGGTCCGCGCACTTCGCCGACGATGATGCGTTCTGGACGCATGCGCAGGCAGTTCTTGACGAGGTCGCGCATGGTGATCTCGCCCTCGCCTTCGATATTCGGCGGGCGCGTTTCGAGACGCACGACATGCGGCTGCTGCAGCTGCAGTTCGGCCGTGTCCTCGCAGGTGATGACGCGCTCGTCCCGGTCGATGTAGTTGGTGAGGCAGTTCAGCAGGGTCGTTTTGCCCGAGCCCGTGCCGCCCGAGATGATGACGTTGCAGCGCACGCGGCCGATAATCTGCAGCACGGTCGCGCCTTCCGGCGTGATCGCGCCGAAACGGACGAGCTGGTCGAGCGTCAGCTTGTCCTTCTTGAACTTGCGGATGGTCAGCGCCGGCCCGTCAATCGACAGCGGCGGCGCGATGACGTTGACGCGCGAGCCATCGGGCAGGCGCGCGTCGCAGATCGGGCTCGATTCATCGACGCGGCGGCCGACCTGGCTGACAATGCGCTGGCAGATGGAGAGAAGCTGCGCATTGTCACGGAAGCGGATTTCCGATTCGATCGTCTTGCCGCCGACTTCGATGAAGGTCTGGCCGGCGCCGTTGACCATGATGTCGGCGATGTCGTCGCGCGCGAGCAACGGCTCCAGCGGACCGTAGCCCAGAACGTCATTGCAGATATCCTCGAGCAGTTCTTCCTGCTCGGAGATCGACATCGCGAAGTTCTTGATGGTGATGATGTCGTTGACGATGTCGCGGATTTCCTCGCGCGCGCTTTCGCCATCGAGCTTGGAAAGCTGCGAGAGATCGATCGTGTCGATCAGCGCGGAAAAGACCTGCTGCTTGGTATCATAATATTCGTCGGTGCGAACCGGTCGCTTGCGCTGCGGCGCCTGCATCGGCGGCGGCATCACCTGCTGGCGCGCGGGTTCGCGCTGGGGTTCGACGAGGACGGCAGGAGAAGAGGCCACGGGGGCGGCGGCCGGGGCCGGCGGCGGAGGAGCAATCGCGCCTCCGGCCTTTCCGAAACCATCGTTTCCGCGTTTTCCAAACATGCCGCTTAATCCGATCTCTTCATTCTGGTCACCTACTTCCGCTTCAGGAGGCCGAGCAGGCCGCCCTTCTTCGCCTTCTTGATGGCGACCCGGCCGGTGACGATGTGCGATATCTGCGAAAAGGTTTCGGCCGTCGGCGACTTCGGATCGACTTCCGAGATCATCCGGCCGCTGTTGGCGGCGTTGCCGAAGAGGTTGATGTCAAAGGGAATGATCGCGATCGGATCGACCTCCAGCGGCTCACAGAAATCCGACGGCGATATCTCCGGGCGTTTCGGCATGCCGACCTGATTGAGGATCAGATGCGGCGGCTTGTCATTCGGCCGCATCTTGCGCAGCGCGTCCAGCATGTTTTTGGTGTTGCGCAGGTTGGCAAGGTCGGGAACCGCCGTGATGACCACCTCGTCGACGCTCGCCAGAACCGAGCGCGTCCATTCCGACCAGGCATGCGGGACGTCTAGCACGGTGACGGGCGCACTGCGCTGCAGGACATCGAGCACCGGCTGGAAGGCCTGGCCATCGAAATCATAGGCGCGGTCGAGCAGCGAGGGTGCGGCAAGGAGGGAAAGGTGCTCGGAGCATTTCGTCAGCAAGCGGTCGAGAAAGACCTCGTCGAGCCGATCGGGCGCAAAGACCGCTTCGGCGATGCCTTGCGCCGGATCCTGATCGAAGTCGATATTGGCTGTGCCATAGGGCAGGTCGAGATCGGCGAGGATCGTCTCGGTGGAGAAAAGATTGGAAATGCCGAAAGCGCAATTATGCGCGATGGTCGAGGCGCCGGTGCCGCCTTTCGAGCCGATGAAGGCGATGCTGCGCCCGAGCGGCTCGGCTTCCGGATCAACGAAGATCGAGGCCATCGCCGTCAGAATGTCGGGCATGGCGACCGGCTGAACCATATATTCGGAAATGCCGTTGCGGATGAGTTCGCGATAAAGCCCGATATCATTGTAGTAGCCGACGATCACGACCTTGGTGCTAGGGTCGCAGACGGCGGCGAGCGGCGCAAGTTCGTCGAGCAGGCTTCCGGAATTGGCTTTGGTCTCGAGGATGATCAGGTTCGGCGTCGGCGCTGCGGCGAACATATTGGCGGCAGCGGCTATGCCGCCGCTGGTGATGCGCATGCTCACCTTCGCCATGCGCCGGTCGTTGGCGCAGCGTTCCATCACATGCTGCAGGGGCTCGCTCTCGCAGAAGGCGTGAACGGAGATGCGCGGCAATGGCCGCATATTTTCCAGATCCGCCATCCGCACCGCCTCTTCGGCGTGACGAAGTTCGCTGGGGTTCCTGATTTCGTATTCGATCGCGCTCATCGTCCCGTTCCGCCTCAGAAGCTGCTGTCGCTGCCGGCAACATCCTCGATCGTCGTTGTCGTCGTCCGGTATTCCTGTATTGCGTTGTTGCGCCGCTGTGCATCGATCGGGGTCATGCCGCGGGGCGCCACCAGGTCCTCCGGATTAGCGATCTGGGCAGCGAGGTTGTTCTGCGAGGCGCAGCCAAAATTATAATAGTTCTGGTTGGCGAGATCGTTCGAGATATCCTTCGGCCACTGGCCGCATTGCGTGGTGATCGCGGTCGTGCCGGTAAAGCTCAGCCGGATCGGCGCGGCATCGCCGGCGCCGGCAGCGGCATAGGAGGTATTGATGATTTTCGAACTTGCGATCCCTCTTGTCGTCAGCTCGGCACGAACTTGGTTGCGCAGCTGATGTGCGGCTGCGGAATTGGGCGAACCTTCCGGCGACAGGACATAAACCGGCCCCGAGGCGCGTGAAATGTAGTTGGCGGCAAAGCCGCGGATGAGATCACGCTGGGCGATGGTCAGGCGGCGGTCGGTCGAGGCGACGGGTATATCCACCGTCTGCTCCGCCTCCGTGACGATGATCGGATGGCGGGCGCGGTAGTCGTCAGGAATCCCGCCTGTCGTCAGCTGGTCATGCGGACCGGCGCATCCGGACAGGATCGCCAGCGACATGACCGCCGCGGTAAAAAGCGCCCTGGAGCAACCGAGGCGGTGTGTCGTCGCATTCATCTGGGCCATCGCCTGATCTCTGTTCTGTGCCATTGCTGCCGATCGTGCCCCGCTCATTTGTAGATGAACCCGATCGAGCCGTGGAACTGCGCGTCGGCCACGGGCGCCTCGCGGCCGCCATAGACCTTGTTCACACGGTTGAGGAAGAAGGTTGCACCGTCATTCTCAGGGCTGAAATTATCATCCGGCCGGTTGAGTTGGTTCCGCGCCACCGGGCGCACCAGATAGGGTGTCGCGATGATGACAAGTTCGGTTTCCTGACGTTCGAAACCCTTCTGGCGGAAGAGCGTGCCGAGCAGCGGGATCTTGGAGACGCCGGGTGTGCCGCCCATCGTCTGGGAAACATTGTCGCGGATGAGGCCCGCCAGAGCGATCGAGCCGCCAGAAGGCAGTTCCACCGAGGTCTCCGCCGAACGCCGCTGATAGGTGGCGTTGCCGCTGCCGGCCACCGGCTCGGAGACGTTCGTCTTGATCTCCAGGCTGATGCGTCCAGACGACAGCACGACCGGTTTGAAGGCAAGATTGATGCCGTAGTTGAAGGGAACGACCGTGACGTTGCCGTCATTGTCGGTCGTCGAATAAAGCTGCTGGCCGCCGGAATTGAAGGTTGCCGCCTGGCCGGATATCGCCGTCAACGTCGGCTCCGCAAGCGTCCTGACGACCTTGGCCTGCTCCAGCGCATTGAGATAAGTCGAAATATCGTATTTGCCGATCGAGCTCTTGAAGAGCGCCGCCAGGCCGCCGCCGACGGTGGCTGTGGCGCTGTCGGCGCTCGGAGTGCCAAGCTGAGCGACCGTCATGCCGGAGGAACTGGAGACGAGGTTGTCGAAGCCGAGCTGCTTCAGCACCTCGCGGCGAACCTCGGCGATCGTCACCTTGAGGGTGACCTGGTCCTCGCCCTGGATCTGCAGGAGGTTGACGACCTGCGACGTCTGGCGGCCTTCGGCAAAGAGCGCCACCGAGCTGTCGCCGCCGGTGCCGGAGGCCGTCTCGGTTCTCGTCGTCGCTTCGCCGCCCTTCAGGAAGACCTGCGCCAGATCGGCCGCCTGCGTCGCATCCTGCGGGGTGCGCACGGTGCCGGTCAGCACGATATTGTCGGAGACGATTTCGACTTTGATGTTGGAGTCGGGAATGAAACGGCGGAGATTGGTTTCAAGGCCGGAGACGTCGCGCTCGATCTCGATGTCGAGATTGACGACCTCCTGCCCGCCGGCGCCGAAGACAAAGATATTCGTCTGGCCGACCTTCTTGCCGAACAGGTAGATGCGCCGGGAAGTGCGGGTAACGGCATCGGCCATTGTCGGATCGGAGACCAGGATATCATGGGCATCCTCCGGCAGGTCGACGACGACGGCCTTGTTCAGCCCGAGCTTCAGCCGGCGATGGGCGTCGGGGCCGGTCTGCGAGATGCGGACAAGGCTTTCAGCGGCACGCGCCTCACGGACAGCGAAAAGCGGCCCGAAAGAGGCCGGCGCCATGCCGGTCGCGCCGACTGCCAGCGAAAGGCAGCCTGTCAGGAGAAGTTTGGCGCGCCGCGTTGAATTACCCATTTGCACGTCCTTTTACTCCGCCTTCGGCGCTGCGCCGGCATCCGTCACGATGGAGCCCGACTTGATGACCTGAATGATCGCGCTGCCGTTGTCGCCGCTCAGCAGATAGTCCGCCGCACTGGTATCCTGCTCCTGCGCATCGGCGACCGAGCGCAGAGCGAGCGAAAGCCGGTCAGCCATCTGTTGGGCAACGGCGAGAACTTTCGTCTGGTCCGGGGTCAGCTCGAGCGTTGCGGTCGTGCCGACCACCGTCTTCGAACCATCGTCCTTTTCCTGGATCTGCTGGTCGATGGCGAGAACGCGCACATTGCTCAGCACGGTTTCGGTGATCAGCTTGTTGGCCTCGGTACCCTTGCGGACCATGATGACATCGACGCGATCGTTCGGCAGGATGAAACCGCCAGCGCCCGTTGCCACAGAGATCTCGGTCGCGACGGCGCGTTTGCCGGCCGGCAACAGCGAGGACAGGATGCGGCTGCTGGAATCGGCGACCTTTTCAGGCCGGATCGGCTCGCCTTCGAAGATCGGCAGACGCACGACGGCGCCCTGCAGGTCCTTGATCGCGTCCGGCTTGTCAGCCTCGGTGATGAAGCCCTGGACCACGCCGCCCTGCGGCCAGGGCATCCAGTGCACCGATTTCTCATCGAGCCTTGCCCCGACCGGCAGATTGCCGCTCGAAACGAGGATGTTGACGGTGGGTTCTTTCTTGATAACCGACTGCACCTGGGTGACGACGCCACCGCTGCCGGCCATGCGCATTGCCAGGAGCCCGGCTAGGCCGGCTGCCACCACGGCGACAGCGAGAATTATAAGGCGGGCCGGTTTCATCGATCATTCCTCAGGGCACGATATGTTCGCCCTGCAGAATGCTCAGGAATTGGTGTAATTATGGTTAATGGAATGCTTACATTTTAAGTTAACGGGCATTTAAAATGCGGTTATTTCAGGCTTTCCAGCGCGGCGATGAAGAGCGGCGAGGACGGGAAGGCCATGAAGCCGCCGATCGCGATGGCGATGCCGTAGGGAATCTTCTTGGCGAGCAGCAGTGAGTTCGGCACCGGCAGGCCGATGGCGAGGATGGTGTTCGACTGTGCCCTCAGCAGCAGGATGAGCAGGGTGATCAGGCCGCCGATAATGGCAACATCGGTCATCAGGAAAAGCAGGGATTCGTTCAGGCCGAACCAGAGTGCGGTGGCGGTCAACAGCTTTGCGTCTCCGCCGCCCATCACATTAAAGGCAAAAAGAGCAAAGCATGCGGTAAAGACGATCGCGCCGGCGGCAAGATGCATGCCGATCGCCTGCAGGCCGAAACCAAAAAACGGCGCCAGTGCGAGGAAGGAGACAACAAGGATCAGGGAAATGCGGTTCGGGATCGTCATGGTGAACAGATCCGAGAAGGCCGCCACGGCGAGGCAGAGTGGCAGTATTACAAAGACTGCAGCTGCGATCATGCGTATACCCGATCATAATAAGATGCGAAAAGGCTCACGGCCATTCAGCGCGTGAGCCCGCTCGATAGACCAGCCAGGTCAGATCCGGCCAGAATCAGGGAGGTGCCGCCTCGCGGCGCCTCGCTTAGTTGACCGCCGTGGTGGCGTCATCCATCTTGGTGCTCAGACCGTTGAACGTGTTGCCGATCTTCTCGCCGAGGGTCGTGGCGCCGGCGATGAGCGCTACGGAAATGAGAGCTGCGATCAGGCCGTATTCGATTGCGGTCGCGCCGGATTCGTCCTTCAGAAAACGGCTAAAAAGCTTGGTCATGGGTACTCCTAACTCCAGTTGATGTTCAGCACGTCCGCCAACTGTTGCCGTTGATCGGATGAACAGCAATCTAATGAATGGGCGTTTCCATCGGCTTAAGAAAAAGAGTTAACAGCATGTGAAAGCCGTCGGAGGCTCCTGTATGGTAAGCCTTACGCTATTCATTTCGCTCAAGATTTAATGGTTTTCAGAGGTTAACGAGGGGATTCATCCGGTAATAGCACAGGCGCCGTATCGAGCCGCAATGACACCGACTGGATCCAGTGCCAAATCAGATCAACTTGCTTCACCGCGAAACAAGATGGTGGGTTTAAGGCTTCATTCACCATTTTTTTCCATTCTATGCGCCTATTGCGCTGTGATCGTGAAAGAGGACCCAATGTCATCGAGCGGCAAAACCATTTTCTTTGCCGGTATGATCGCCGTTTCCGGTGTTTCGGGAGTTTCCTCGGCCGCAGACGATGACATGCTGCGCGTCTATATGGATCACGCGCGCGTCTTGAAGCTCGACCGCCCCGTCAGCAAGGTCATCGTCGGCAATGCCCAGGTCGCCGACGCGACCGTCGCCGATGCCAAGACGATCGTGCTGACAGGACGCAGCTTCGGCACCACCAATCTGGTCCTTCTGGACGCCGACGGCAACGCGATCCTCGACGAGCGCATCCTTGTGTCGATAGACGAGGGCAACACGGTGCGCGTCTACCGGCAGACCGAGCGCTCCGTGCTGTCCTGCACGCCCAATTGCGAGCAGCATGCGCAGCAAGCGGCCGCCGGCGCCACGTCACCCTGATCGGCCCGGCCCGGATCTTCTGCCATTCGTTAAAATCGTCGTATCGGCCTGAAACGGAAAATCAACGAACGGACCCTAGTGTGGCAGGCAGAGATGTCGCGCGGGTCCAGGCAATGACGGTAGTTGATCAGAAGACGGATAGGGAGCGCGCCTTCGCGCCGGACCGTTTCTCCCGGTTTCGCGCTGTTGTCCGCTCGCGCGACGGCGCAGCGGCGATCGAATTTGCCTTGCTTGCCATCCCGTACTTCCTGGTGATCTTCGCGATCCTAGAAACCTTCATCGCGTTCGCTGCCGAAGAACTCGTCTCCAACGCCGTCGATACGATGAGCCGGCGGATGCGGACCGGGCAGATCACCTACAATCTCGGCCGTACGACCGACATGAGCCGGACGCAATTCCGCCAGGCGTTCTGCAATGAGATTTCGATCCTGATCAGCTGCTCGACCAGCGAAGCCGCCACGCCGAGCAAGCTTTACCTGGATGTGCAGACATTCGGCACCTTCTCGGCCATCCCGACGACGATCCCCAAGGTTTCCAGTGACCGATATGCCGATATCAACACTGCCGCCTTCAAATATACGCCTGGCGGTGCCGGCACCATCAACATGCTGCGCGCCTATTATCGATGGGAAATCATCACGGATCTGGTCCGGCCCTATATCACGACGATCCGTCCGTCCGACGGTTCGATGCCGACGCAATATCTGATCATCGCAACCTCCGCCTTCCAGAACGAGCAGTATCCATAATGGCGATGCGCAACCCGTTCACCAGACTGGTACAGCAGGCGCGTCGGCTGGCGCGAGAGCGCAAGGGCGCCGGAGCGATCGAATTCGCGATCCTCTTTCCCGTGCTCATCATGCTCTATATCGGCGCTTTCGAGATCACCATCGGCCTCAGCGTCAGCAAACGCGCGACACGCGCCGCTGGTTCGATCGCCGACCTCGTCACCCAGCAGCAATCCGTCACGAAGAGCGCGCTCGCGCAGATGCCGTCGGTCGCAACGGCGATGTTCGTGCCCTACAATTCAACATCGCTGACGCTGAAAATCACCGGAATTTCAATCGACGCCGGCGCCAATGCGAAAGTGCTCTGGTCCTGGGCGCAGGGCGGAACGGCGCCTTACGCCAAGAATGCGCCGGTGAGCGACGTGCCGGCCGATATGAAGATGGCAAACAGCTTCCTCGTTCGGACCGAACTCAGCATCCCCTATACGATGTTCCTGTTCGCGCCGAACTTCATGCCGGATGGGATGCGCACGATTACCATCAGCCGCAGTTACTTCTACCGCCAGCGGCAAGGCGACTCGATCCCCTGCGGAGACTGCTGACCCCTTCCCACCTCGAATTTGCCAAGGCAGGCGCGGCACTATATGCGTGGGCTTCAGCCTCCGACGGTCCGGAGGCCGGCGATCGGTCCTTTCGGGGGTAAAATGGCGCGCGCCTTTCTTTTCGTTCTCGATTCCTTCGGCGTCGGCGGGGCGCCGGATGCGGCAGCCTATGGCGACGAGGGCGCCGACACGCTCGGCCATATCGCCGAATTCTGCGCGGCCGGTGCCGGAGACCGCGCTGGGCTGCGCAGCGGACCGCTTTCCCTGCCCAACATGTCGGAACTCGGGCTTCTGCACATCGCCCGGGCCGCCTCCGGCCGATTTCCGGCCGGCATGCCCCTGCCGGAAAAGCTCTACGGCATTTATGGCGCCGCCAGCGAAATCTCCCGCGGCAAGGATACGCCATCGGGGCATTGGGAGATCGCAGGGACACCCGTCAATTTCGATTGGGGATATTTTCCGACGGAAGGCGATGCCTTTCCCCCGGAGCTGATCGAGGCACTATGCCGGGAGGGCGACGTTCCCGGCATTCTCGGCAATTGCCACGCCTCGGGAACCGAAATCATCGCCAGGCTCGGCGAGGAACATATCCGCACCGGCAAGCCGATCTGCTACACGTCCTCGGATTCGGTCTTCCAGGTCGCGGCGCACGAAATGCATTTCGGCCTGGACCGGCTGCTTGCCTTCTGCCGCACGGCCCGCACCCTTCTCGATTCCTACAATATTGGCCGCGTCATTGCCCGGCCCTTCATCGGCCAGTCGTCCTCGACCTTCCAGCGCACCGGAAACCGGCGCGATTTTTCCGTGCCGCCGCCGGAGCCGACACTGCTCGACCGGCTCGTCGAGCACCGCCGGCATGTGCATGCCGTCGGAAAGATCGGTGACATCTTCGCCCACCAGGGCATTTCCAGGCTCATCAAGGCCAGCGGCAACGAGGCGCTGATGGATGCGTCGCTATCGGCAATCGACGAGGCCGAGGACGGCGATCTCGTCTTCACCAATTTCGTCGATTTCGACATGATCTACGGCCATCGTCGTGACGTGCCCGGTTATGCGGCAGCGCTCGAAGCCTTTGATGCGCGTCTGCCTGAGGTCCACAAGAAGTTGAAACCCGGCGACCTCGTCGTGCTGACCGCCGACCATGGCTGCGACCCTACCTGGCGCGGCACGGATCATACGCGCGAACGCGTGCCGGTCATCGCCTACGGCCCCGGCATCCGGTCGCGTTCCATCGGCGTTCGCCGCACCTATGCCGATATCGGCGAAAGCATTGCGCACCATCTCGGCATCCCGGGCGGCGCGCATGGAAGGAGCTTTTTGTGACATCGCATTTGAAGAAGGTCGAGCTGCACTGCCATCTGGAGGGCGCGGCACCGCCTGCATTGACCGAGGCGCAGGCGCGGAAATACGGTGTCGACATCAGCGGCGAGCTGCGCGATGGCGCCTATGTCTGGCACGATTTCGCAAGTTTTCTGGAATGTTACGACAAGGTTTCCGAGGTCTACAGGACGGAGGAGGATTATGCGCTTCTGACCGAAACCTATCTAGACGAACTTGCCGGCCTCCATACGATCTACAGCGAACTCATCGTCTCGCCCGACCACGGCAAGCGTATCGGGCTCGGCGCCGATGCCTATATAGCAGGCGTCTGTGAAGGCATCCGGCGGGCCAAGGCCAAAACCGGCATCGAGGCCCGGCTGATCGTCACCGGGGAACGGCATTTCGGTCCGGAGAGCGTGATGGGAGCGGCCGAATATGCGGCAAAGGCCGGCAACCCTCTGATAACCGGCTTCAATCTAGCCGGTGAGGAGCGCATGGGCCGTGTGGCCGATTATATCAGAGCCTTCGACATCGCCCGCGATGCCGGTCTGGGCTTGACCATCCATGCCGGCGAGGTCTGCGGCGCCTTCAGCGTTGCCGACGCGCTCGATGCCGTGCGGCCTGCACGCATCGGCCACGGCGTGCGTGCCATCGAGGATGTCGATCTGGTGAAGCGACTTGCCGATCTCGGCACCGTGCTTGAAGTCTGCCCAGGCTCCAATATCGCGCTCAGGGTGTTTCCCGATTTCACCTCGCATCCGCTGCGGCGACTGAAGGAAGCGGGCGTGCGGGTGACGATCAGTTCCGACGATCCGCCGTTTTTCCATACGTCGCTGAAGCGGGAGTATGAACTTGCGGCCGATGTCTTCGGCTTCAGCGACACAGAGATCGACGCCATGACCCGCACGGCGATCGAGGCAGCTTTCGTCGATGAAGAGACGCGCAAGGCTCTGCTTGCCCGGCTTTGAAGATGAGTGTCTTCTTATCCCGGAACCGCTGCACACTTCCGGGCGACAAGCATTGGGGAAGATCGCGGCAAATTCGGCTCCGCTCTTGCGGTCGGGCCGATTTCCGTGAAAGAAACATTCGATAGAAAGAATGAAAGGCTTCCCCATGGACGGCGTCACGGTCATCGATCACCCGCTTGTGCAACACAAGCTCACCATCATGCGACGCAAGGAGACATCGACGGGAAGTTTCCGGCGCCTGCTGCGCGAAATCTCCACGCTGCTTTGTTACGAGGTCACCCGCGATCTCGAATTGACGATGGCGACGATCGAGACGCCGCTGCAGACGATGGACTCGCCGATCCTCGAGGGCAAGAAGCTGGTCTTCGCCTCGATCCTGCGCGCCGGCAACGGGCTGCTCGAAGGCATGCTCGATCTCGTGCCTTCCGCCCGGGTCTCGCATATCGGCGTCTATCGCGATCACGAAACGCTGCAGCCGGTCGAGTATTACTTCAAGGCGCCGGAGGACGTGGCCGAGCGCCTGATCATCGTCGTCGACCCGATGCTGGCGACCGGCAATTCCTCGATTGCGGCGATCGACAAGCTCAAGGAACGCGGCGCCCACAATATCCGCTTCCTCTGCCTGCTCGCCGCCCCGGAAGGCATCCGCAACTTCCGCGCGGCGCATCCGGATGTTCCGGTCTTCACCGCGGCGATCGACAGCCATCTGAACGAGAAGGGCTACATTATGCCGGGCCTCGGCGATGCCGGCGACCGCATGTACGGCACGAAATAATTTCAGCCTTCCTTTACCAAATCGCAAGACTTTATGGCCCGGAAGGTTCGCTCCGGGCCTTTTTGTTATCGATATTAGCAAGTTCTCAGGATTTGAGGCTTAGCAAGCTGGAAGCATGAGGCCCCGCATGACGCGGGGTTTATACAGGAAGGATTTCTGTTTCATGCTCGTGCGTACCGTCATTTTCGCCAGCGTCGCCGCAGTGCTGGCCACACAGGTACCTTCGCTCGTTGGACGTATCAGCCAACAACCTGCCGACGGTCTCTCCGCCAATTACGTCTCGGCCGACGCCCACCAGTCCGCTGCACCGGCGCCCGCTTCCGGCAATGGTACGATCCGCCTGCAGGCGGATGCGCAGGGGCACTATACCGGCAGCTTCAAGATCAACGGCAAACCGGTGCCAGGGCTGATCGATACCGGCGCCACCTATGTCGCGCTCAATGAGACACTCGCCCGCCGGCTCGGCTACACCGCAAATCAGCTTGACTTCCGCTATGGTGTGAACACGGCGAACGGCCAGACGAAGGCCGCGCATGTGATCCTTGACCGCGTCGAAATCGGCGGCATCCGCGTCCGCAATGTCGAAGCCTTCGTGCTCAGGGACGATGCCTTAACGACCACGCTCGTCGGCATGAGCTTCCTGCAGAAACTCGCCTCCTATTCGGTCGCCGACGGCTCGCTCAGCCTCAAACAGTAAACCGCATCAGACCCGACCTGCAATGACGGGGGCCAATTCCGGCCTGTCGTCAGCAATGCGATAATGCACGGCAAGGGCGGCAACTGCTTTTTCCGCCGCGGCTTCGCAGGCAGCGTGAACGACAGCGATCGGATCGCCCGCATCGACCCACGTGCCGAGCGGCAGGAGGCCGGAGAAACCGACACGGTGGTCGATGCGATCTGACGGATGGCGGCGGCCGCCGCCGAGATCGATGACGCTGATGCCGATACCGCGCGCGTCGCAGGCGGCCATCCAGCCGGATCGGGCAGCGGGGACTTCTCTTTCGACCGGCGCCCCGGCCAGGTATCTCTCGGGATTTTCGACGAGATCGGCCGGTCCGCCGAGCATGGAAACCATGCGCCCGAAGCTTTCGGCCGCCCGTCCCGACGACAGCGCTCGACGCGCCATCGCGTCGGCTTCCTCGCAGGAAGAGGCAATGCCTGATTTAACCAGCATCTCGGCGGCGAAGGCAAAAACCACGGTCTCGAGTCGCGTGCCGGTCTTCCTGCCCGCCAGGAAGTCCAAGCAGTTGCGCATCTCGACGGCATTGCCGGCGCAATCGGCAAGCGGCTCATTCATGTCGGTGATCAAGGCGGAGGTCTTCACGCCCGCGCCGTTCGCCACCTCGACCAGGGAACGCGCCAGCATCTCCGCCTGACCGCGGTCAGCCATGAAGGCGCCGTTGCCGAGCTTGACGTCGAGCACCAGCGTCTCAAGTCCGGCTGCGAGCTTCTTCGACAGGATGGAGGCAGTGATGAGCGGAATGGAATCGACGGTGGCGGTGACATCGCGCACGGCATAAAGCCTGCCGTCGGCGGGCGCCAAGCTTCCGGTCTGGCCGATGATGGCGAATCCCGCCCCTTTCACGACCCTGTGGAACAGGTCCGAATCAGGGGTGATTACATAGCCGGGAATGGATTCGAGCTTGTCGAGCGTGCCGCCGGTATGGCCGAGGCCGCGCCCCGAGATCATCGGGACGGCGAGGCCGCAGGCGGCGGCGATCGGCGCCAGCATCAGCGAGACGTTATCGCCGACGCCGCCGGTTGAATGTTTGTCGGCGATGGGACGGCCGATATCCGCCCATTGCAGCCTGTCGCCGGAATTGGCCATCGCCAGCGTGAGGGCGACGATTTCCTTGCGTGACATGCCCTTGAACCAGACGGCCATGGCGAAGGCGCCGATCTGTCCTTCGGACAGCTGCCCGTCGGAGAGTGCCGCGATGAAGGAGCTGATATCGGCGGGGTCGAGTTCCTCGCCATCGCGTTTACGCCGGATGATCTCCTGCGGAATCATCTCAATAGCTCGACGCCGCAGCCGCTGCCGGCTGCGCTCCGCTCAGAACCGCCAGTATGTCGTCGAGCAGGCCGGAAGCGCCGAAGCGGAAGGTCGAGGGCATGGCCCAGTCCGGCGCCATGATGGTTTCGGCAAGGCTGAGATAGAGCGCCGCATCGGCCACCGAGCCGATGCCGCCAGCCGGCTTGAAGCCGACCTTGCGCCCGCTCTCACGAATGGCCCGGATCATAATGTCGGCGGCTTCGAGCGTCGCGTTGACGGCGACCTTGCCGGTCGAGGTCTTGATGAAATCGGCGCCGGCTTCAATCGCGAGCTCCGAGGCACGGCGGATCAGGGCCGCATCCTTCAACTCGCCGGTCTCGATGATCACTTTCAGCAGGACGGGGCCGGCGCATTCGGCGCGCACCGCCTTGACCATGTCGGTCACCGCCTTCTCGTTGCCTGATATGAACTTGCGGTAGGGAATGACCAGATCGATCTCGTCAGCGCCATCGGCGATCGCCTCACGGGTTTCGGCGGCGACATCGGCCACCTCCATATCGCCCGCGGGGAAATTGACGACGGTTGCGATCCGCACAGCATGGCCGGCGCCGAGGATATTGCGGGCATGGGCGACGAAACGCGGCCAGATGCAGATCGCGGCGCTGTTGCCGTAGGGCGTCTGCGCGCGGGCGCAGAGCGTGTCGATCTGCGCCTCGGTGCAATCGTCCTTCAAATTGGTGAGGTCGAGAAGGGAAAGGGCGACCGCCGCGGTCTCCCGGATAGAATGGCTAGTCATTTTCGCTTCCTCCCGCAATCATCTCTTTCAATATGGCGGCGAGACGGGCGCCGCCGACGGGCGCCATGTCCTTGGTTTCTTCATGGCTGAGCTCATTGCCGGTCATGCCTGCTCCATAGTTGGTGATAACGGAAGCGGCCGCAACCCTCAGACCCAGCATTCTTGCGATGATCACCTCGGGCACTGTCGACATGCCGACGGCATCGGCGCCCAGGATGCGCGCCATGCGGATTTCGGCCGGCGTTTCGAAGCTCGGCCCGGAAAACCACATATAGACGCCCTGCGCCAGCTCAATCTTGAGCTTTGCCGCTGCCTTCCGAATCGCCGCGGCGAGGCCGGCATCATAGGCATTGGTCATGCCGACGAAGCGATGGTCGCTCTCCTCGCCGATCAGCGGGTTCATGCCGGAGTAGTTGATGTGATCGGTGATTTGCATCACCGAACCGGGCGGCATGTCGTCGCGCAGCGATCCGGCCGAATTGGTCAGGATCAGCGCCTCGACGCCGAGCGCCTTCAGCACCTCGATCGGCAGGCGCATGGCGTTGGCATCGCCCTTCTCATAATAATGCACGCGGCCGGAAAGCATGATGACTGGCTTTCCACCGAGGCGGCCTGCGACGACTTCGCCAGCGTGGCCGGAGACGGCGCTGACGGGAAAGCCCGGCAGGTCGCGATAGGGAATACGGACGGCGCCGTCCAGCTGGCCAACGAGGGAGCCGAGGCCAGAGCCGAGCACGATGCCATGGCGCGGCTTGATCGCGCCGAGCAGGGCGACAAGCAGTTCGACCGTCGCCTTCATCCGAGTTCGGTCTCGAAGCTGAAAGGAAGGAGCTCTTCCATCGTCATGGTCTTCTTCACGCCCGCCTCATCGCAGAGATAGATCTTCGTGTCCTTGGCGGCGAATTCGGAAATTTTCTGGCGGCAGCCGCCGCAGGGCGGGCAGAGCGGCAGCTTCTCGGCGATGACGGCCATTTCGACGATCTTCCTGGCGCCGCCCATGATCATGGCGCTGATCGCCGTCGGCTCGGCGCACCATCCTTGCGGAAAGGAGAGGTTTTCGATGTTGGCGCCGGTATAGACCTTGCCGTCCTCGGCGCGGATCGCCGCGCCGACCGGGAATTTCGAATAGGGCGCATGGGCAAAGGCCATGGCGCCGCGGGCGGCTTCGAACAGGTCGTGGGACATGATCAACGCTCCTTCGTATAGGGCACGCCGCCGGCCTTGGGCGGTATTGCGACGCCGATGAAGCCGGCAAGCAGGATGCAGGTCAGGATATAGGGCAGTGCCTGGAAGACCTGGACCGGCACTTCACCGACCAACGGCACCTGCTTGCCCTGCATGAAGTTCGCCAAAGCATCCAGGAAGCCGAAGAGCAGGCAGGCGAACATCACCGGTACCGGCTTCCACTTGGCGAAAACTAGCGCCGCCAGCGCGATGTAGCCCTTGCCGGCCGACATGTCCTTGATGAAGGCGGCGGACTGGGCGATCGCGAGGTACGTGCCGGAAAAGCCGCAGAGGATGCCGGCGCACATGACGGCGCGATAGCGCAGCCAAGAAACCGAAATGCCTGCCGTATCGACCGCGCCGGGATTTTCGCCGACGGCGCGCAGCCTGAGGCCGAAGCGCGTGCGGTAAAGCACCCACCAGGAGAAGGGCACGGCGAGGAAGGCGAGATAGGTGAGGATATTGTTGCCCGATATCACGCTTGCATAGAGCGGACCGATGATCGGTATGTCGTGGACGGCATCGGCGCCCGGCAGGATGATCGGCGCGAAGCGGGCCTCCGGCGCCAGCTGCGGCGTCCGGCCGCCCTGGCCGAACCAGGCCTGGCCGAGCACGATGGTGATGCCGGCGATGAAGAAGTTGATCGCCACACCTGAGACGATCTGGTTGCCGCGATTGGTGATCGAGGCAAAGCCATGCACCAGGCTGAGCGCCACCGAACAAACGACGCCGGCGCCAAGGCCCAGCCAGGCCGAACCGGTGAGATAGGCCACGCAGGCGGCGGCGAAGGCCGAGCCCAGCATCTTGCCTTCCAGGCCGATATCGAAGATGCCGGCGCGCTCGGAAAACAGTCCCGCGAGCGCGGTAAAGATCAGCGGAATAGAGAGCCTGACCGTCGAGCTCAGGACGTTGATGAAGATGTCGTAATAATCCATCGTCCGCTCCTCAGGCTCGCTTCAATTGCTGGTAGATGTGCACCATTGCCGGCCGGAACATGTATTCCAGCGCACCGGCAAAGAGGATCACCAGTCCCTGGATGACCAGGATCATTTCGCGGGTGATATTCGGCATCTCGAAAGAGATCCAGTCGCCGCCCTGGTAAAGGGTGCCGAAAAGGATTGCGGAAAAGATGATGCCGAGCGGATGGTTGCGGCCCATCAGCGACACTGCAATGCCGACGAAGCCGGCGCCACCAACGAACTCGACCTGCAGACGGGCGGACGATCCCATGACGGGATTGAGCGCCATCATGCCGGCGAGCGCGCCCGAAATCAGCATCGCGATGATAACGATGCGCGCATAGGGTATGCCGGCATAGGCAGCCGCGGTCGAGCTCACGCCGAGTGTACGCATCTCAAAGCCCAGCTTGGTGCGCCAGATGAGGATCCAGACAAACCAGGCGGCAAGAAGGGCGATGATGAAGGAGACGTTGAAGGGTGCTGCACCCAATTTGGCACCGAAGATGCTCATGAGCCAGCCAAGCTTCGGAAGCTGCCCACCTTCGAGGAAGGTGCGGGTTTCCGGCGCCATCTTGCCCGGCACGATCAGCACGTGCACCAGCAGATAGACCATCAGGGCGGCTGCGATGTAGTTGAACATGATCGTCGTGATAACGATATGGCTGCCGCGTTTGGCCTGCAGGAAAGCGGGAATGAAGGCCCAAGCCGCACCGAAGATCCCGGCGCCGACAATGGCAATCGGCATCGTCACATACCAGGGCACGTAATGGTCGAGCGCAAGCGCTACCAGCGCACAGCCGAGCCCGCCAATATAGGCCTGGCCTTCAGAGCCGATGTTAAAGAGACCGGCATGGATGGCGACGGCCACGGAAAGGCCGGTGAAGATGAAACTCGTTGCATAGTAGAGCGTGAAGCCTATGCCTTCGCCGCTGCCGAAGGCGCCCTCGATCAGCAGCGAGAGCGCGGCGAGCGGGCTTTCGCCGATCAGCCAGACGACGAAACCCGAGATCAGGAAGGCGACGACGAGGTTTAAAAGCGGGATGAGACCGTAATTAATCCAGTTTGGTAGCGGAACGGAAGCAGTGCTCATAAAGGCCTCACGCGGCAATGCCGGCCATCATCAGGCCGAGGGTCTGTTCACCGGCATCGGGCGTCTTCTCGCCGACGACCTGGCCGGCGAACATGACAAGGATACGGTCTGAAAGGGCGCGGATCTCATCGAGTTCGACGGAGACGAGCAGGATCGCCTTGCCCGCATCGCGCATTTCGATGATCCGGCGGTGAATGAATTCGATGGCGCCGATATCGACGCCGCGGGTCGGCTGACCGATGATCAGCATCTTCGGATCGCGTTCGATTTCGCGGGCGACGACGATCTTCTGCTGATTGCCGCCGGAGAAATTCGCCGTCTTCAGCCGCGGGTTCGGCGGGCGGATATCGTATTTTTCGATCTTCTCCATCGCATCCTTGCGGATCGCTTCGAGATCGAGCAGCGGCCCTTTGCTGTAGTCCGGACGGCGGTGATAGCCGAGGACGGAGTTTTCATATTCCTCGAACTTCAGCACCAGTCCCATATGGTGCCGGTCCTCGGGAATGTGGGCGAGGCCGAGATCGCGCAGGCAGGCGGGGTCGGCCTTGTCGATCGTCTGGCCATCGAGAAGGATTTCGCCGGAGACAGGCTTGCGGATTCCGGCAATCGCCTCCAGCAATTCCGACTGGCCGTTGCCGGCAACACCGGCAATGCCGACGATCTCGCCGGCGCGCACGTCGAAGGAGACGTTGTCGACCATGGTGACGCCGCGATTGTCCTTGACCGTCAGGTTGCGGACGGAGAGCACGGCGACGCCCGGATTGGCTTCGCCCTTCTGCACGCGCAGCAGCACGCGACGGCCGACCATCAGCTCGGCAAGCTCCTCCACCGTCGTTTCCGCCGTCTTGCGGGTGGCGACCATCTCGCCGCGGCGCATGACGGAGACCGTATCGGTGATCGCCATGATCTCGCGAAGTTTGTGGGTGATGAGGATGATCGTCTTGCCCTGGTCGCGCAGCACCTTGAGGATGCGGAAGAGGTGGTCCGCTTCAGCTGGCGTCAGCACACCTGTGGGTTCGTCGAGGATCAGGATCTCGGCGCCGCGATACATGGCTTTCAGGATTTCGACGCGCTGCTGCAAGCCGACCGGCAGCTCTTCGATCAGTGCGTCCGGATCGACCTCGAGGCCGTATTCGGTTTCCAGCCGCTTGAGCTCGGCGCGGGCCGATGCGACGCCCCTGGCCAGCAGCGAGCCGCCTTCGGCGCCGAGCATGATGTTCTCGAGCACGGTGAAATTGTCGACCAGCATGAAATGCTGGTGCACCATGCCGATGCCGGCGGCGATGGCCGCCTGGCTGTCACGGATGGTGACCGGATTGCCGTTGACGCGGATCTCGCCGCTGTCGGCATGATAGAAACCGTAGATGATCGACATCAGCGTCGATTTGCCGGCGCCGTTTTCACCAATGATGCCGTGGATCGTCCCCTTGGCAACGGTGAGGTTGATGTCCTTGTTGGCATGGACGGCACCGAATTTCTTATCGATGCCGACAAGCTCGATAGCGGGCTTATCTGTCACTGCAGGCTCCAAATAAGAAAAGGGCGTATGGCGAAAATCCCCTCCGCCATACGCCCGATCTCGATATTACATCAGGGCGCTGATCACTTCGGGCAAGCGTTGTCCGAGGTGTAATCGTGAACCTTGACGGTTCCGGCGATGATATCGGCCTTGGCCTTGTCGACGGCAGCCTGCATTTCCGGCGTGATCAGCGACTTGTTGTTGTCGTCGATCGCGGCGCCGACACCGTCTTCCTTGACGCCGAGAGCCTGAACGCCAGCGGTGAACTTGTCGTTCTTGGTATCGGTGTAGGCGTTGTAGACGGCGAGGTCGACGCGCTTGACCATCGAGGTCAGGACCGAGCCCGGATGCAGATGGTTCTGGTTGGAATCGACGCCGATCGACAGCTTCTTGTTGTCGGCGGCGGTCTGGAGAACGCCGAGACCGGTGGCGCCGGCAGCCGCGTAAATAACGTCGGCGCCCTGATCGATCTGGTTCTTGGTGAGCTCGCCGCCGCGAACCGGGTCGTTCCAGGCAGCACCCGTGGTGCCGGTCATGTTCTGGAACACCTCGATATCGGCCTTGGCGGCGCGGGCGCCCTGCTCATAGCCACATTCGAACTTGCGGATCAGCGGAATGTCCATGCCGCCGACAAAACCGACCTTGCCGGTCTTCGATGCCATGCCGGCGAGAATGCCGACGAGGTAGGAGCCTTCTTCTTCCTTGTAGACGACGGAGCGGACGTTCGGCTTATCGACGACGGAGTCGACGATGATGAATTTGGTATCCGGGAATTCGGCTGCGACCTTCTCGATTGCCGAAGTCCAGGCGAAGGAAACGGCCACCACCGGATTGAAACCGCGGCTTGCGAAGTTGCGGATGGCCTGTTCGCCCTGCGTGTCGCCCGTCGGCTCGAAGTCGCGATAGGCGATGCCGGTCTCGGCCTTGAACTTCTCGGCGCCGTTATAGGCCGCTTCGTTGAAAGACTTATCGAACTTCCCGCCGGTGCCGTAAACCAGCGCCGGCTTGACATCGGCGGCCAGCGCCGTCGTCGACATGGCAGCCACGGCAAGGAGAGTGAGAAGGGATTTTTTCATTGTGCAGCCCTGTTGTTGCTATTCGTTTGGGGTCCTCCCGCAAGCCCTTTTCGGACATGTCTGCGGAACCACCGACCTCCCCCCGGAGGCCTGGCTGCGCGCATCCTTGCATGGCTCACGGAAAAATTCACCAGAAATTTTTCAGGCGGTAAAGATTTGCAGCGATTGCTGAAAATCAGTTCTTCCCGGCTGATTTTTGGACATTTCCCCATCGATGCTGCAGTTTTTCTAGCCAATCCGCCGGCAGATGCCGAAGCCGCGAGGGCCATAACCGGCCTTCGCCGCAGCGCACCGGCTCAAACCGATCGGCTACGCGATGAAGCGGCCTGACACTTGCGGTTTCTTGTAGCCGATCATCCAAAGAAGCAGCGCGATCACCAGAAAAACCGCAAAGGCCGGCTGCAGCATCAGCCACTGAAAGATGAAGGCATAGAAGCGCGGGTGGATATAGTAGGAAAGCGCGGATTGCAGCGACGTCAGCGTGTCTGGGCTGACATCCTGCCAGGCATCCGACATCGGCGTCATGATCACGGCGGAGGCGGCAACCGACTGGATCGAATCGATGGTTCCGGCAATAACGGCTGCCGCAAGCGCGACAAGACTCGCCAGACGCAACAGGAAACGCATCAATCCCTCCGACGCTTCAATATGCCGGACAATTCCGGCGAGCCCGCGCCATTCTCCACCTTGAGAATTACATAGTCATCGATGAGGTGAAGCACAATGGGATGGGCCAAGGGGAGTTTTATCGGAAGAAGTCAAAAAACTGTTAGATTTGGGTTGATCGGCAAAAATTCATCGGTATATATCGCGCCGTTCCGACGATTTGCTCCTATCCGGGCGCGAACGCCAAAGGACAGGTGGCCGAGTGGTTTAAGGCGCACGCCTGGAACGCGTGTGTACGTGAAAGCGTACCGAGGGTTCGAATCCCTCCCTGTCCGCCATTTCGCTTTCCCTCTTGCATCTCCTTCAGACATCCCCGGGGGAACCGAGTTCGGCATGTCCCGAATTGGAGATTTTTTACCACGCTGCTTCACCGTGTCTTTGCACGTTTGGGTTTAGGGTTCTGCCAAACCAAGAACAGAGGTAAAACAGGTGCAAGAACTTTCGGTGAAGTCGAAGATCATCAAATCCGTCTATTTCAGTCAGGAAGACGGAAGGCTCAGGATCTGTTTCAAGAACGGTGAAGAGCGCCTGTTCGAAGGCGTGCCCTCCTCGGAAGCGCATGCGATGACGGCGGCGCCGTCTCCCGGACATTATTATCTCGACCGGATCAGGACGCGGTTTCGCAGACTGGCCGCCTGAAACCCGTGGGCCCGGCTGGAAATTGCGCCGGATTGAGACGGGGCCGGTGGATATTAACCACGGGCTAACCCTCACCTTCATCACAGTTGGATCGGCCGGAGCAGAACGCGGCAATTGTCAGCGCTGCCGCTTTCAGAGATTCGGTCAGCCGGGAGGCTCGGTGGCGGACCCCAGCCACGAAGCCGGGCCTCCCCGTCACGCCCAATCCGTTTCGCCAGATCAATCCGAGGTCGGCTGCGATTGCCTTGAAATAGCGAAATGGGGCTAATCCTGTGAAAAACCGGAATGCTCACATCTAGACTCGACAATGCTTCATTAGCATGATTGCATAAACCCATGGAACGGGAGGCCGGGGTGATGATGTTCGAGAATCTGCTTGAGATGCAGGAGCGTGGCGTGCGCGACCGTGCTCGTGGCCGCAGCTTGGCGGACAATCCGATGTCGAAGCCGGATGTGCTGCCGATCACCGATTTTCAGGAATGGTACTCGATGTTCGACGCCTGGCGCTTCGGCTGGTCGATCGAGGATGCGATGGCGGGGCATATCGATGCGCCCCGTCATGGCCGCGCCTCACCTCGTGGCTATACCAGGACAGTCTGATCGACCCGATCCTCGGCGCCGAAGAATTTCAGGTAACGCTCGACCTCCGCCGGGTCTCCCGTCGCCTTCTGCGGATTGTCAGAGAGTTTTACCGCTGGACGGCCGTTGGCGTCGCTGACCTTGCAGACGATCGAGATCGGATTGAGGCCTGATATTTCCGTCGGCGCGCAGCCGGCAAAATCATTCGTCAGGTTGGTGCCCCAGCCGAAGCTCATGCGCACACGGCCTTCGAAATGCCGGTAAGTGTCGATGATGGCGTCGACATCGAGGCCGTCGGAGAAGATCAACAGCTTCTGGCGCGGATCGCGGCCCATCTTCTTCCACCAGTCGATGATCTTTTCTCCGCCTTCGATCGGCGGCGCGCTGTCCGGACGGAAGCCGGTCCAGTCGGCGACCCATTCGGGGGCGTCACGCAGGAAGGCCGCGGTGCCGAAGGCGTCCGGCAGGACGATCAGCAGGTTGCCGCCATAGAGCTTGTTCCAGTCGCGCAGGATCTTGTAAGGGGCATTGCGCAGTTGCTCATCGGTCTGCGCCAGGGCGGCTGCCACCATCGGCAGCTCGTGGGCATTGGTGCCGACCGCCTCGAGATCGGAATCCATCGCCAGCAATACATTGCTGGTGCCGGTGAAGGCCGGACCGATGCCTTCCTTCAGCGCCTCGACGCACCAGCGCTGCCAGAGAAAGCTGTGGCGGCGGCGGGTGCCGAAATCGGAGATGCGCAGGCCCGGCAACTCCCTCAGCCGCTCGACCTTCGACCACATCTTTGCCTTGGCGCGGGCGTAGAGCACATCCAGCGTGAAGGGACCGAGCGCCCTCATCGCCGAGCGCGAACGCAGCTCGTTGACGATGGCGAGCGCCGGGATCTCCCACATCGTGGTTTCCTTCCAGGACCCATGGAAGTCCAGCACATATTGCCCGTCCTTCTTCGACAGCTCGTATTCAGGGAGCTGGAAATTGGACAGCCAGGCGAGGAATTCCGGCTCGAAGATCTGCGCACGGCCGTAGAAACTGTTACCCGCCAGCCAGATCATCTCCTTCTTGGAGAGCCGCAGCGTGCGGGCGTGATCGAGCTGTTCGCGCAATTCGCCCTCATCGATCTCTTCGGCGAGATGGACGCGCTTGGTGCGGTTGATCAGGGTGAAGGAGGCGTTCACATCAGGATAGAGCTTCCAGATCATCTGCAGCATCAGCAGCTTATAGAAGTCGGTATCGATCAGGCTGCGGATGATCGGGTCGAGTTTCCAGGCGTGATTGTAGACGCGTCTCGCGATATCGGTCTTGGCCATGAGATTCCTGCCCCTGTCCACTCCGGTCAGGTGCTGCCAAATTCCCAGGTGCTGCCAAGTTCCGGGCCGGCGCACGAAACCGGCTCGTGCGCCTTCTTATCGAAAAATCGGCGGAGAAAGTCCAGACAAAACATAAACATCCCGCCGCATGGTGGCGACGGGATGCGGGAGATCATCCGTCGAACGCCTATTGGGCCGGAGGTTGAGCCGGGGTCGCAGGAGCGGTATCCGGGGCCGGCGCCGTTTGCGGCGTCTCGGTCGGGGCCGCATTGCCATTCTGGATCGTCGGCGCGGGTGCTGCGTCCGACTGCTGCTGCTGGAGCTGTTGGCCGGGCTGCTGCGGCGCCACCTCGTTCGCCTCGCGGCGGCCCCAGATCTCGACTGGAATCCAGACCACGAAAGCGAGAATCAGCGCCACGAGCAGCACGGTCAGGATACGATAACCCATACGCCCCTGCTTTGCCTCGACCGGCGGGATTTGCTGTTCCTTGTGAAGCTTTCCGTCGGATTTTTCCCAGCGTGTTTCGGTCTGATGCGCCATCATCGTCTCCTTCGCTGCCTTGGCGGCCGATTTGGCCGCAAAGAACTTCGCAAGGAAAACGGGTGGCCGTCTGGAAGGTTCCGGGCTCATACCTGCCGCGGTCTTGGGAATAACCAAACCTCGGCAGTGGTTTTGGCGCGAGATTCCGCTAATAGCCGGCGTCGCGATCGATCACGAACTGCAGCGGCTCGCCGCGCTCAAAACGGGCGATCTGCATCTCGACATGGCGGAACAGCGCGTTCTCTTCGGAGACCGCCGCGTCATGCGGGGTGATGAAGACATTCTCCAATTCCCACAACGGGCTGTCGGTGGCGAGCGGCTCCACTTCGAAAACGTCGAGAGAAGCGCCGCCGAGGATCCCCTCCCTGACCGCCGAGACGATGTCGCTCTCGATCTGGCTCTTGCCGCGGCCGGCATTGATGAAGACAGGCTGCCCGAGCGCACCGTCGCGGCGGAGCTTCTTAAATAGCCCGCTATCATAGAAGCCGGTCGTCTCAGGCGTCAGCGGCAAGAGGCCGACCAGAATGTCGGTCTTGGCGAGGAACCGGTCCAGTTCGCCCGCGTCGAAGGTCTCGACGCCCTCGATTGTTTTGCGGGTGCGCGACCAGCCGATGACGTTGAAACCCATCACTTTCAGCTTGGCGACCGCATCCTGGCCCAGAATGCCGAGCCCCATGACGCCGACGGTCACCTCCGCCGCTTCCGGCGCGATCAACTTGGCCCATTCGCGCCGCCGCTGCTTGATGTCATGGGCATATTGCCCCCGCAGATGCATCAGGCACTGCATGACGACCCATTCGCTCATGCGGGTTGTCAGGCTGCGGTCGACGAAACGGACGATCGGAATGTCGGGCAGACCGGCCATGCCGATGATGTGATCGACACCGGCGCCGCCCGAGAAGATGACCTTGAGGTTTGGCGCCCGGCTGAAAAGATCGGCATCCGGCCTCCAGAGAAGAGCATACTCGACGGCACGCAGATCATGCGCGGCATCAGCCGGATCGGCGAGATTGATGCAGCCGCGATCGGCAAAAGCCGTCTTCAGCGCATTGGCAATGCCTTCGGGGTTGAATTTGAGATCGACGAGAACGGGAGAAAGTGCGGACATGACCTTCTTTTACTGCTGCACGGCGGGCGTCGGCACCGCCTCGATGTTGAAGGCGGCCGCCATCAGCGCCTTGGTGTAATCGTCCTTGGGCGCACGGAAGATTTCCGCGGACGGTCCCTGCTCCACCACCTTGCCGAACCGCATGACGATGACGTCGTTGGCAAGCGCCTTCACCACCTTCAGGTCGTGGCTGATGAAGAGATAGGCGAGGTCGTGTTTCCTCTGCAGGTCGCGCAGCAGGTCGACCACCTGCGCCTGTACGCTCATGTCGAGCGCGGAGGTCGGTTCGTCGAGCATGACGAAACGCGGCTTCAGCACCATGGCCCGGGCGATGGCGATGCGCTGGCGCTGGCCGCCGGAGAATTCATGCGGATAGCGCCAGCGGGTCAGCGGATCGAGGCCGACCTCCTCCAGCGCCCAGCAGACGCGCTGGTCGCGCTCCTCTGCCGTCAATGCGCGCTCATGCACCTTCAGCCCTTCGGCGATGATATCGCCCACCGACATGCGGGGGCTGAGCGAACCATAGGGATCCTGGAAGACGATCTGCAGCTGATTGCGCAGCGGTCGCATCTCATTGAACGAATAGCCGGCTATATCCTTGCCGACGAAGGCGATCCGTCCCTGTGAAGAGATCAGCCGGGTGAGCGCCAGGCCGAGCGTGGTCTTGCCCGAACCGGACTCGCCGACGACGCCGAGCGTCTGGCCGGCGCGCAGCGAAAGATCGATGCCGTCGACCGCCTTCACATGATCGACGACGCGGCGCATCAGCCCCGCCTTGATCGGGAACCAGACGCGGATATCCGAACCTTCCATCACCACCGGCTTCGACGGATCGGCGAGCGGTGGCTCGCCGCGCGGCTCGGAGGCCAGGAGGTGGCGGGTATAATCGTGCTTCGGATTGGCGAAGACCTCCTCGACCGTTCCTGCCTCGACGATCCTGCCCTTGGTCATGACGCAGACGCGGTCGGCGAATTTGCGCACAATGCCGAGATCATGGGTGATGAACAGCATCGACATGCCGTGCGCTGCCTTCAATTGCCGCAGCAGTTCGAGGATCTGCGCCTGCACGGTGACGTCGAGCGCCGTGGTCGGCTCGTCGGCGATCAGCAATTCCGGCCGGTTGGCGAGCGCCATGGCGATCATGACGCGCTGGCGCTGGCCGCCGGACAGTTCGTGCGGATAGGCCTTCAACCGCTTTTCCGGCTCGCGGATGCCGACCTGGTTCAACAATTCCAACACGCGCTGGCGCGCCGGCTGGCCGGTGATGCCCTGGTGCAGGGCGAGGATCTCGGCGATCTGCTTCTCGATCGTATGAAGCGGATTGAGCGAGGTCATCGGCTCCTGGAAGATCATGGTGATGTCGTTGCCGCGCACCTCGCGCAGCGCCCGCTCCGAGGCTTTCAGGAGATCCTTGCCCTTGAACAGGATCTCGCCAGAGGGATGGCTTGCGGTCGGATAGGGCAGAAGCTTCAGGATCGAATTGGCCGAGACCGATTTGCCGGAGCCGGATTCGCCGACGAGCGCCACGACCTCGCCTCTGGCGATATCGAAGGAGACGCGATCGACGGCAAGGGAGGCTTCGCCGCCCTGGTGAAAGGCAACCGAGAGATCGCGGACGGAAAGGAGCGGTTCTGTCATGTCACTCATTGAAAGGTCTTCCTCGGGTCGAAGGCGTCGCGCACGGCTTCGCCGATGAAGATCAATAGGGAAAGCATGATCGACATGGCGAAGAAGGCCGTCAGCCCCAGCCAGGGCGCCTGCAGGTTGGTCTTGCCCTGCGCGATCATTTCGCCGAGCGAAGGGGAGCCGGGCGGCATGCCGAAGCCGAGGAAATCGAGCGAGGTCAGCGTCGTGATCGAGCCGGAGAGGATGAAGGGCAGGAAGGTGAGTGTTGCCACCATGGCGTTCGGCAGCAGGTGGCGCCACATGATGGTGCGGTTGTTGACGCCGAGCGCGCGAGCGGCGCGGACATATTCGAAATTGCGGGCGCGCAGGAATTCGGCTCGCACCACGCCGACGAAGCTGACCCAGGAGAAGAGCAGCATGATGCCGAGCAGCACGAAGAAGCCGGGCGGCAGGATCGCGGCGATGATCAGCAGGATGTAGAGCACCGGCATCGACGACCAGATCTCGATGAAGCGCTGCAGCAGGAGATCGGTCAAGCCGCCGAAATAGCCCTGCACCGCCCCTGCCGTGACGCCGATGATTGCCGAGCAGATGGTCAGCGCCAGGCCGAACAGCACCGATATGCGAAAGCCATAGATGACACGCGCCAGCACATCGCGCGCCTGGTCATCAGTGCCGAGCCAGTTGAGATTGCCAAGCGTGCAGCCGGGATCATTCACCCCTTGCGGATAGCCGGAGCAACGCTCCTCTTTCGTCATCAGCCAGAAGGGCGCGGTTGGCGCCGAATGCGGAATGTTCGAGTTGACCGAGCGGTAGGAATAGCGGATCGGCGGCCAGATCATCCAGCCATTGGCGTTGATCTCGTCCGATATCACCGAGGAGCGGTAGTCGGTTTCGGCGAGGAAGCCGCCGAATTTCTCCTCGGGATAGTCGATCAGCACGGGAAACAGGATTTCGCCCTTGTAGGAGGCGATGATCGGCCGGTCGTTGGCGAGGAACTCGGCAAAGAGGCTGAGCAAGAACAGCAGCAGGAACAGCCACAGCGACCAGTAGCCGCGGCCGTTCGCCCGGAAATTCTGCCAGCGACGGATGTTGGTCGGCGACAGCAGGCCCTTGCGCGGCGGCTTGACCGGGGTTGCCGTGGCGGGATTTGCGGCGGCGTCCATCAGACATCCCTCCGCTCAAAATCGATGCGCGGATCGATCCAGGTGTAGATCAGGTCGGAAATCAGGCTGACGAAGAGACCGAGCAGCGAGAAGATATAAAGTGTCGCGAAGACGATCGGATAATCCCGGTTGACCACCGAGAGATAGCCGAGGCGGCCGAGGCCATCGAGCGAAAAGATGTTCTCGATCAGCAGCGAGCCGGTGAAGAAGGCGGAGATGAAGGCGCCGGGAAAACCGGCGATGATGATCAGCATGGCGTTGCGGAACACATGGCCGTAGAGCACCTGCCGGTCATTCAGACCCTTGGCGCGGGCGGTGACGACATATTGCTTCTTGATCTCCTCGATGAAGGAATTCTTGGTCAAGAGCGTCGTGGTTGCGAAGGCGGCAAGAGAAAGAGAAATCAGCGGCAAAGTGAGGTGCCAGAAATAGTCGAGCGGCTTCTGCCACCAGGCGAGCTCACCGAAATTGTCGGAAACGAGGCCGCGCAGCGGGAACCAGTCGTAGAAGGAGCCGCCGGCGAAAAGCACGATCAGCAGGATGCCGAAGAGAAAGCTCGGAACGGCATAACCGATAACGATGACGCCCGAGGTCCAGACGTCGAAGGTCGACCCGTCCTTGACCGCCTTGCGGATGCCGAGCGGGATGGAGATCGCATAGGAGAAGATCAGGATCCAGATGCCGAGCGAGATCGACACCGGCAGCTTCTCCTTGATGAGGTCGAGCACGGAGGTGTTGCGGAAGAAACTCTCGCCGAAATCGAAGCGGATGTAATTCCACATCATCTCGCCAAAGCGCGTCAGCGGCGGCTTGTCAAAGCCGAACTGTTTTTCGAGCTTGGCGATCAGCTCCGGATCGAGCCCCTGAGCGCCGCGATATTTCGAACCTTCGTCGCTGCCGCCGCCACCGAGGAGATCGCCGCCGCCGGACAGGCGCTGATCGGCGCTGTCGGCCTGGCCGGTCAGCTGGGCAATCACCTGCTCGACCGGGCCGCCGGGTGCAAATTGAACAACGATGAAGGAAATTGCCATGATGCCGACAATGGTCGGAATCATCAAAAGCAGGCGGCGAATGACATAGGCACCCATCAGCCTTCAGCCTCCGGGAAAGTATTTCTTGTCTGCACGCCGTTCAGTCCAATGCCGCTCAAGCCGCCAGCCTTCCCTTGCCGGCCCCGCCGGCTTGTCGTGATTCGCTCGTGCCATTTGGAGCCCAGGGCCCCGCTAATGCAAGCCCGCTCATTTTGCCGAGGTCGACCACCAGGCATCGGGGAAACCAAGGCTGTAGGCCGGAAATTCGGCAGGATGCGTGACTGTGTTCCAATAGGCGATATTAACGGTATCGCGGTAGAACAGCGGGATAACATAGTGATTTGCCAGCAAGACCCGGTCCATTGCCTTGATCGCAGCGACCTGTTCATCGCGGTTCGGCGCGAAGATAATCATGCGGATGAGCTCATCGACGGCTGGGTTGGCAATGCCGGCGTAGTTGCGAGAACCCTGCTGGTTGACCGAGCCGGATCCCCAGTAGTCGGCTTGCTCGTTGCCCGGATTCATTGTCTCCGCCCAGACATTCCAGATCATGTCGAAGTCAAAGCTGCGTTCGCGGTTGACAGCTTGCGAAGCGTCGACTGTCCGAACTCGCGCATCTATGCCGATTTTCTTGAGATTGCTGGCATAAGGCACTGCCCAGCGCTCCAACATGGGGCTCGACAATAATATCTCGAAACTCATTGGCTGGCCGGTCTTGGTATTGACCATGCGACTGCCCTTCAGCTCCCAACCGGCTTCTTTCAGAAGAGCAATCGCCTTTCGGAGGTTGTCGCGGCTCTTCTGCGGATCGCCGCCAACAGGATTGGTGTACGGCGTCGTGAAGACCTCGGGCGGAACCTTGTCCTTCAGGCCTTGCAGAATTTCCAGCTCCCGCCCCTGCGGCAGACCGGAGGAGGCGAGCTCGGTATTCCAGAAATAGCTGTCGATGCGCTTGTAACTGTTAAAGGCAACGGTGCGGTTCAACTCCTCGAAATCGAGGCCGTAGTTCAGCGCCTCGCGGACCCTTATATCCTTGAAGAGGTCACGCCGCATATTCGGCACAAGAGCCTGCAGAATGCCGGTGGAGCGCAGAGGATTTGCAACCTCTTCCTTCTTGACGCGTCCTTCCTTCACTGCAGGAAAATCGTATCCCGTCGCCCAGCGGGCAGCCGTTGTCTCCTGCCAATAGTCGCTATTGCCGGCGCGAAAGGCTTCGAACTCAACATCGCGGTCACCGAAATAGGTGTAGATGACATTGCGGAAATTGTTCTGGCCGACATTCACATTGAGATTCTTGCCCCAGTAATCGTCACGCAGTTCATAACGGATGGTTGCGCCGGGCGAGAAAGAAGCAATCTTGTAAGGCCCGGACCCCATTACGGGCTCCAGCGTCGTTTTGGTAATGTCACGCGGCTTGCCATCCGCTCCGGGTGCTTCCCACCAATGTTTCGGCACAATCATTAACTGGCCGAGAATGTTGGGCAATTCGCGGTTGTTCTTCTCATCAAAGGTGAAGGTCACATCCCGATCGTCGGTCTTTTCCGCTTTGACGACGTGATGGTAGTAGTTCCCGGCGACGGGGTTCAATTCCTTAGTCTTGTCCAGGCTGAAAATGACGTCTTCCGGAGTTACCGGCTGACCGTCCGCCCATTTCGCCTCTTTGCGCAGGCGGAAGGTCGCGCTGGAAACGTCAGAAGGAAAGGAAAGTCCTTCGGCAAGCAGGCCGTAGGAGACAAGGAGCTCGTCATCGGCGGGCTTCATCAAGGTGTCGTACACGAGCGTCAGGCCGACCGCCGTCTGTCCCTTGGCAAGCAGCGGGTTGAAGGTGTCGAAGGCGCCACTTGCGGAAAGGCGCAGATCCCCGCCCTTGGGAGCATCGGGATTGACGTAATCGAAATGCGCAAAGCCCGGCTTGTATTTCATTTCGCTGATGACCGAGCTTCCGATCTGAAACGGCTGCTCTTCACCCATTGCCGTCAATGGCATCAAAACACCAGCAAGTGCCAGAATAACACCGATTTTCGACCACGATGCCGTCATTCCCATTTCCCCTGAATATTGCGGATTCGACAATACGAGAAATAGGGGCGAAAAACAGGAGAGAGTTTGGTTTTTGCCGAGCTCGCGGAATTTTGAGCTTTTCTGTCAAAGGGCAGCTGCGGTGATGCTGCGGCGATCCGTCGCCGGCTCCTCCTGCGCCGCTCCGCCAAATCATCGATTCACCAAAATTGCTTTTCACGATAGATTCGAGTGCAAATCACTTCGGCATCGACGTAAGGGAACAGCATGGCTTTCGGCTTCGCCCAGGCTTTCAGGACTTTTGGCAAATTGACGCTTGCCGGCGCAATCGGGGCAAGCCTTGCCGCCGGCGACGTCGGCGCAGAGCAGAAAACGCCAAGCCCGGGCAGCGCCAAGGCGCTATTCGCAGGCGCCAGCCTGCCGACGCAGGGGCCGGCGCAGCCGATCGGCTTCTATGCAAAGGGCTGCATGACCGGCGCGGTGGCGCTGCCGACCGACGGGCCGACTTGGCAGGCAATGCGGCTTTCACGCAACCGCCGCTGGGGCAACCCGGCGATGATTGCGCTTCTGGAACGGTTTTCGCAGGATGCGGTCAAATATGCCGGCTGGCCGGGCATCCTGGTCGGCGATGTCGCGCAGCCGCGCGGCGGGCCGATGCTCAACGGCCATTCCTCACATCAGATCGGCCTCGATGCCGATATCTGGTTCACCCCGATGCCGGCGCGCCGCATGACGGCTGAGGAGCGCGAGGACCTGCCCTTCACCAGCATGCTGCAGAAGGACAAGTTCCTCACCGTCGACCCGAAGGTGTGGACGGAATCGCGGGCGCGGCTTTTGATGCTGGCGGCGAGCTATCCCGAAGTGGAGCGCATCTTCGTCAATCCGGCGATCAAGAAGAAGATGTGCGACACCTGGACCGGCGACCGCACCAACCTTGGTAAGCTGCGGCCGATATACGGCCATGACTCGCATTTCCACATCCGCATCAAATGCCCGCCCGGTGCTGCCGGATGCACGCCGCAAGCTCCCGTCGCCTCAGGAGACGGCTGCGACAAGTCGCTCGCTTATTGGTTCACCCCGGCGCCTTGGGCACCGCCCAAACCGCCCAAACCCGGCGCCAAGCCCCCGAAGCCGCCGCGTGAGATGATGATCACCGACCTGCCGAAGGCCTGCTCTGCCGTGCTCGATGCCGCTTCTGTCGCTTCGATGCAGGCCGCCACCTATGGCGGGCCTTCCGCCGTAAGCGCGTTCGCCGCCGCTCCGGCAGCCGCGCCGGCTGATGATGACGAGGGGTTGCCGGATGTCGGCCCGGTTCCGAACGACAAGCCGGCGATCCAATGAATGGGCGGACGCGTTGTCTTTCAAATCGCAAATTCTTGGTATAAAGCGATCAAATCGATTGAATTGTTGGGGCGGAGATTCCTTTCATGGCCGGCAGCAAGTGCCTTGCGCTGATCGCGCATGACCAGAAGAAGGACGACATGGCGGCTTTCGCCCGCGCAAATCAGGACCTTCTCTCGCGCTGGAAGATCGTCGCGACAGGTACCACCGGCGGTCGCGTGCTCGACGCCGCTCCCGGTCTCGACGTCACCAGACTGAAAAGCGGGCCGCTCGGCGGCGACCAGCAGATCGGCGCGCTGATCTCGACCGGCGAAGTCGACGCGCTGATTTTCTTCGTCGACCCGCTGACACCGATGCCGCATGATGTCGACGTGAAGGCGCTGATGCGGCTGGCGATCGTCTACGACATTCCGATGGCGCTCAACCACGCGACCGCTATAAAGCTCCTTCCCACACTCGAAGCCTGATCAGCACGGAACCGGCCATGCCCAAATCCAATCACAGCACCGCTCCGCTTCCCTTCCCGATCCTGATCGGCGATATTGGCGGCACCAATGCCCGCTTCTCCATCCTGACCGACGCCTATGCCGAACCGAAGCAGTTTCCGAACGTGCGCACGGCGGATTTCGCCACGATTGACGAAGCGATCCAAAAGGGCGTGCGCGACAAGACAGCGGTGCAGCCGCGCTCGGCGATCCTCGCCGTCGCCGGCCCGATCAACGACGACGAGATCCCCCTGACCAATTGCGACTGGGTGGTGCGGCCAAAGACGATGATCGAGGGCCTCGGCATCGAGGACGTGCTCGTCGTCAACGATTTCGAGGCGCAGGCGCTGGCGATTGCCGCCCTGTCTGATGAAAACCGCGAACGTATCGGCAGCGCCACCGGCGACATGGTCGCCTCGCGCGTCGTGCTCGGACCCGGCACCGGCCTCGGCGTCGGCGGACTCGTGCATGCCCAGCATACTTGGATTCCGGTTCCCGGCGAAGGCGGCCATGTCGATCTCGGGCCGCGCAGCAAGCGCGACTATGAAATCTTTCCGCATATCGAGACGATCGAAGGTCGTATTTCGGCCGAACAGATCCTCTGCGGACGCGGCCTCGTCAATCTCTACAACGCCATCTGCGTGGTCGACGGGAGCCAGCCGACGATGAAGGATCCGGCCGAGATCACCTCGCATGCGCTTGCCGGCAGCGATAAGACCGCCGTCGAGACCGTTTCGCTGTTTGCCACCTATCTCGGCCGCGTGGCCGGCGACATGGCGATGGTGTTCATGGCGCGTGGCGGCGTCTACCTCTCCGGCGGCATCTCGCAGAAGATCCTCCCGGCGCTGAAGAAACCGGAATTCCGGCAGGCTTTCGAGGACAAGGCGCCACATAGTGCGCTGCTTCGCACCATCCCGACCTATGTGGTGACGCATCCGCTGGCGGCGCTCGCCGGACTTTCGTCCTATGCGCGGATGCCGGCCAATTTCGGCGTATCGACGGAAGGCCGCCGCTGGCGGCGCTGAGCCCAGGGCGCGTCCCTCCGGGACGCGCCGCGGTCTAGCCAAACCAGTCCCAACTCTTTATAGAGCCGGCCAAAGTGCGCGCCACATTCACGACGCGCTCAGTCTCGGACAGGAAGCTTGATATTTGGAAGCCGTGGAAAGCAGAAAGCAGAGCGTCAGCAGCGATACCGTCACCGGCATCCTGAAGCGCATCATCGCTGAAAACGGCCGCGACCATCTCTGGGGTTATGTCTTCGCTATCGTCTGCCTCGTGGTCGTGGCACTTTCGACGGCGTTCACCGCCTGGATCATGCGGGCGATCATCGACGAGGCCTTCGCCAACCGCCGCGCCGACGTCGTCTGGATCATCTGTCTTTCGATCTTCATTGCCTTCGTGCTGCGCGGCTTTGCCAGCTACGGCCAGGCGGTGGCGCTTTCCAAGGTCGGCAACAATATCGTCGCCCGCTATCAGCGCCGCCTCTATGCCCATCTGATGACGCTTTCAGTCGGCTTTTTCAGCGAGGCGCGCTCGGCTCATATCGCCGCGCAAGTCAGCCAGAACGTTAGCGGCATCCGTGACGTGCTCAACCTGACGATCACCTCGACGGTGCGCGACCTCCTGACATTCGTTTCGCTGATCGGCGTGATGGTCCTCCAGGACCCGCTGCTGAGCCTCGCCGTGTTCATCATGGCGCCGCCACTGCTCTATGCGCTGCGTTATGTTTCCAAACGTCTTCGCTCGGCAACCCGCGAGGCCGTGCATCTGAACAGCCACGTGCTGGGGGCCATGCAGGAGACGATCCAGGGTATTGCCATCGTCAAAGCCTTCACGATGGAAGAGGAGCTGGAGAACAAGGTCAACAAGCTCATCACCGCCGCCGAAAACCGGGCGAACCGGATTGCCCGGCTTTCCGAGCGCACCTCGCCGCTGACGGAGAGCTTCGCAGGCTTTGCCGTCGCCAGCGTGCTTGCCTATGCCGCCTATCGCTCGATCTATTACAATGTGGCCCCGGGCGCCTTCTTCTCCTTCGTGACGGCGCTGCTGCTTGCCTATGACCCGGCCCGCCGCCTTGCCCGCCTGCAGGTGCAGATGGAACGCGCCGTCGTCAATGCACGGATGATCTACGAATTGCTGGACATGGAGCCGCGCCAGCGCGACCTGCCGGATGCCCGGCCGCTGACGGTGACGCAGGCGCGCATCGAATTCCGCAATGTTTCCTTCGCCTACGGCAGTGAAAGCGTGCTGAACAGTGTCAGCTTCGTCGCCGAGGGCGGGACGACCACGGCGCTTGTCGGCCCCTCTGGAGCGGGCAAATCCACCGTCATCAGCCTCATTCCGCGCTTCTACGACCCTCGTGAAGGCGAGATCCTGATCGACGGGCAGGATATCGCCCACATCACCAAGAAGTCGCTGCGCCAGCAGCTCGCCTATGTCTCGCAGCAGCCCTACCTGTTCGAGGGCACGATCCGCGACAATATCCGCTACGGCCGGCCGGAAGCGACCGATGCCGAGGTGGAAGAGGCCGCCCGGCTTGCCTATGCGCATGACTTCATCTCAGCGCAGCCGCAGGGTTACGATACGCCTGTCGGCGAAAACGGCGTGACGCTTTCAGGCGGCCAGCGCCAGCGACTTTCCATCGCGCGCGCTTTGGTGCGCAATGCACCGATCCTGCTGCTCGACGAGGCGACCTCCGCCCTCGACACCGAATCCGAGGCCGCCGTGCAGAAGGCGCTCGACGAGGCGATGACCGGGCGCACCGTGGTGGTGATCGCCCATCGGCTATCGACCGTGGTGCGCGCCGACAAGATCGTCGTCATGCAGCAGGGCCGGGTCGTCGAGGAGGGCAATCATGAGACGCTTGCGAAGGTCAGCGACGGTCTTTACGCTCGCCTCAACAATCTGCAGAGGCCCTCGGCCTCGGATTCATACTAAGCTGGCGAGACTGACATGAGCGATGCTGCGATGAAACTGGTGGTGGTCGGCGCAGCGGGACGCATGGGGCAGACGCTGATCCGGCTCATTCATTCCATGGAAGGCGTGATGCTGCATGCCGCCGTCGAACGTGCCGGCTCGCCCTTCGTCGGCAAGGATGCCGGTGAAATTGCCGGGCTCGGCCCGACCGGCGTCATCATCGGCGACGATCCGCTCCAGGCTTTCCTGCATGCCGAAGGCGTGCTCGATTTCACCGCGCCTGCCGCCACGGTGGAGTTTTCCGGTCTCGCCGCTCAGGCCCGCATCGTCCATGTCATCGGCACGACAGGCTGCTCGACCGAGGACAACGCGAAGATCGCCGCCGCGGCACGCCATGCCCGCGTCGTCAAGTCTGGCAATATGAGCCTCGGCGTCAATCTGCTCAGCGTTCTGGCCGAGCAGGCGGCACGAGCGCTCGATCCGGCGGACTGGGACATCGAAATCCTGGAAATGCACCACAAGCACAAAGTCGATGCTCCTTCCGGCACCGCCCTTCTCTTCGGCGAAGCGGCAGCCAAGGGCCGCAGTATCGATCTTGCCTCGAAATCGGTGAGGGTCCGCGACGGCCACACCGGCGCGCGCGAAGTCGGCACGATCGGTTTTGCGACGCTGCGCGGCGGCTCGGTCATCGGCGAGCATTCCGTGCTTTTTGCCGGAGAAGGCGAAATCGTCACCCTGTCGCACAGCGCGGCAGACCGCTCGATCTTCGCGCGCGGCGCGATCAAGGCGGCGCTCTGGGCGCGCGACAAGAAGCCAGGTTTCTATTCCATGCTCGACGTGCTCGGGCTTTCTTCCCAATAACGACATCTCGGAGGCATATTCATGAGCGGTACCCTCGTCCTCGTTCGCCACGGCCAGAGTGACTGGAACCTGAAGAATCTCTTCACCGGCTGGAAGGACCCGGATCTGACGGAGCTCGGCATCCAGGAAGCCAACGCCGGCGGCGCCGCACTTGCCGAATACGGGATCAAATTCGACGTCGCCTATACCTCGGCGCTGGTGCGCGCGCAGCACACGCTGAAGCTCATCCTCGACAAGGTCGGCCAGCCCGACCTCGAGACGATCCGCGACCAGGCGCTGAACGAGCGCGACTACGGCGATCTCTCCGGTCTCAACAAGGATGACGCGCGTGCCAAATGGGGCGAGGAACAGGTTCATATCTGGCGCCGTTCCTATGACGTGCCGCCGCCGGGCGGCGAGAGCCTGCGCGACACCGGCGCCCGTGTCTGGCCTTACTACCTCACGGAAATCCTGCCGCGCGTGCTGCGCGGCGAAAAGGTGCTGGTCGCCGCCCACGGCAATTCGCTGCGCTCGCTGGTCATGGTGCTCGACAAGCTGACCAAAGAAGGCGTGCTCGCCCTCAATCTCGCGACCGGCGTTCCAATGGTCTACAAGCTGAAGGCGGATTCAACCGTGGCTTCAAAGGAAGTTCTGGGCGATATGTCCGGCGCACACTAATTCGGTGAGGCGTGCCGCCGGAAGCGGTCGGCACGCCTGCCTCAACTATTGGCCTCAGTTCTCGATCGTGAACTGCACCCGGTCGGCGGCGAAACGGCTGATCGAATATTGCACCGGCACGCCGTCGAGATCGGTGTTCATTGCCTTGGCGATCAGCAGGATCGCGCCGGGGGTGAGTTCCAGGTCGGCAAGGTCGGCTGTCCCGGCATGGGCAGCCGTCACCTCGGTTGTCGCGCGGACATAATCCGCCACGCCAAGCTCGGCGAAAGCCTTGGTGATCGATTCATGCTTGCGGTAGGCCTCGCCGATCCCGGCGAAACGGCCGGCGGGAAACCAACTGGTCGCTTTTGAAACCGGCCGCCTGTCGGCATGGCGCAATGTTTCCAGCCGGATCACTTGCTCGCCCTGTTTGACACCCAACCAGCGGGCAACCTCGGCGCTCGCCTCCTCCTGCGCCTCATCGAGCAGAAGACCACGCGTCTCGCGCGCCTGATCGCCGATGCCGGCAGTGAAGCGCGTGCGCCGGGTGATCGGGAAGTTCAGCCGCTGCTTGCGCTCGATCAGCGTGCCGCGGCCTTGCACCGCGCGCACGATCCCCTCCTGCGCCAGCGCCGCCAGCGCACTGCGCACCGTATGCCTGTTAACGCCGAATTGCAGCGCCAGCACCGTTTCCGGCGGCACCATTCCCGTTTCGTCATAGGCTCCGTTGCCGATCGCCTCGCGAATTCGATCGGCGATCTGACGCCAGAGCGCCACACCTGTCTGCCTCTGCACCTGCTTTAGTCCTGCCATTCTGCGCCTGCCTTGCCCCACGATGTCACACGCTTGTCACGACACCGATTTAAGGCTAGGTATAACTTGTATGGTTGTCTATATCAATAGACATTTCGAGGAAAGCAGTGATGATATCAGCGGACAAGGAAGACGCCGCGTCGCAAACGGTCTCGGAGCGCAAACGCGCCGCCGATCTGTTGGCGCGAGCGGAACGGAGCGAACTCCAGGCAGTCTGGGACGCATTGCCGCAAAAGCCCGTGGCTTATCCGGTGCGCGGACCGGAGACCGGACTTGTAATGGTGCGCGGCCGCATCGGCGGCGGCGGAGCTCCTTTCAATCTCGGCGAGGTGACGATGACACGCGCGACGGTGCGGCTCGAGTCCGGTTCCATCGGTCATGCGCAGGCGCTCGGCACCGACCGGGAGAAGGCCCGTCTTGCGGCGATCTTCGACGCGCTCTGGCAGGAGGAGACGAGCAAGAATTTTGTCGAACAGGCACTGCTTTTGCCGATTGCCGCGCGCATCGCCGCCACTGAGCGCCGCAAGGCGGATGAGACGGCGGCAACCCGCGTCGATTTCTTCACCATGGTGCGGGGAGACAACTGATGGGTCTTGCGACAGAAGCTTTGATCGGCGGTTTTGCCGACCCGGTTTTCCATGCACAGAGCGTCTTCAAGATGCTGATGGACGGCATGGCCCGTCCCGGCGCCATTCAGACCATTGAGCCCGATATCGCTCCGCCGGCGCCGCTCGGCATTGCCGCCGGCGCGATCGCGCTCACGCTTTGCGACCACGACACGCCGGTCTGGCTTACCACGGGACTGGCGAAATCCGCCATGCCGGAGTGGCTCGGCTTCCACACTGGCGCGCCGCTGACCGCCGAGAAGGCCGATGCGCGTTTTGCCTTCATTGAGGCGGGCATTACGCTTTGCTCCTTCGGCCTGTTTGCATCAGGCACACAGGAATATCCCGACCGTTCGACGACTGTTGTCATCGAACTTCCCGAACTCGACGGCGGACGCAGGCTGGCGCTGATGGGTCCGGGCATCAAGAGTGTCGTGGAGATCGGGCCGGCCAGCCTGCCGGAGACCTTCCTCAGACTCTGGAGCGAGAACCGGGCGCTCTTCCCGCGCGGCGTCGACATCGTGTTGACCTCAGGCAGACACTTCGTCTGCCTGCCGCGCACCACCAAGATCACAGCAACGGAGATCTGAGCTCATGTATGTTGCCGTCAAAGGTGGCGAGGCCGCCATCGCCAATGCCCATCGGCTGCTTGCCGACCGCCGCCGCGGCGACCGTTCGTTGCCGGCGATCGGCATTGAGCAGATCGTCGAACAACTCGCCCTCGCCGTCGACCGCGTCATGGCGGAGGCCTCGCTTTTCGACCGCACGCTCGCCGCCCTCGCCGTGCGCCAGTCGCGCGGCGACATGATCGAGGCGATCTTCCTGCTGCGCGCCTATCGCACGACATTGCCGCGCTTCGGCTATTCCAAGCCGCTCGAGACGGCTAATATGACGATCGAACGGCGCATCTCGGCGACTTACAAGGATCTGCCGGGCGGCCAGCTGCTTGGGCCTACTTTCGACTATACTCATCGCCTTCTCGATCCGTCGCTGCTTCAGGACGAACTGGTCGTGGCGCCGGCCCGGCGCCCGGCCGAGGCCGGCCGCGTCATGCGCGTCTCGGAAATCCTCGGCGAAGAGGGCCTGATCGAGGCCGACGGCGACATGCCCGAAGATCACGAGATCGGAGACCTGACCCGCGAGCCGATGGAATTTCCGATGACCCGCGACCTGCGCCTGCAGGCGCTTTCCCGCGGCGACGAGGGCTTCCTGCTAGCGCTCGGTTATTCCACTCAGCGTGGCTATGGCCGAAACCACCCCTTCACCGGCGAGATCCGCATCGGCGAAGCCGAGGTGGAATTCGACGTGCCGGAGCTCGGTTTCGCCGTCTCGCTTGGCACGATCCAGATCACTGAATGCCAGATGGTCAACCAGTTCAAGGGCTCGGCCAAGGCGCCGCCGCAGTTTACCCGCGGTTACGGCCTGGTCTTCGGACAGAGCGAGCGCAAGGCAATGGCGATGTCGCTGGTCGATCGCGCGCTTCGCGCCGAAGAGCTCGGCGAGGATATCACCGCGCCGGCACAGGACGAGGAATTCGTCATTTCGCACTCCGACAATGTCCAGGCGACCGGCTTCGTCGAGCACCTGAAGCTGCCGCATTATGTGGACTTCCAGGCGGAACTCGATCTCGTCCGCCGCATGCGCCGCGAATTCGAAGCCGCCCGCAATGCCGGCGAAGACATGAAGGAAGCCGCCGAATGAGCGATCTCGCCAGCTACAACTTCGCCTATCTCGACGAGCAGACCAAGCGGATGATCCGCCGCGCCATCCTGAAGGCGATCGCTATTCCGGGCTACCAAGTGCCCTTCGCCAGCAGAGAAATGCCGATGCCTTACGGCTGGGGCACCGGCGGCGTGCAGGTGACGGCCTCGATCATCGGGCCTGATGACGTGCTGAAGGTGATCGACCAGGGCGCCGACGACACGACCAATGCCGTTTCGATCCGTGCCTTCTTCCAGAAGGTCGCCAATGTCGCGGTGACGACGCGCACCAGCGAAGCGACGATCATCCAGACGCGCCACCGCATCCCGGAAGAGAAGCTCGGGCCTGGCCAAGTGCTCGTCTACCAGGTGCCGATCCCCGAGCCGCTGCGCTTCCTCGAACCGCGCGAGACCGAGACGCGCAAGATGCATGCGCTGGAAGAATACGGCCTTATGCATGTGAAACTCTACGAGGATATCGCACGCAACGGCCGCATCGCCACCACCTATGCCTATCCGGTCAAGGTACATGGGCGTTATGTCATGGATCCCTCGCCGACGCCGAAATTCGATAATCCCAAGATGCACAGGTCGGAAGCGCTGCAGCTTTTCGGCGCCGGTCGCGAAAAGCGCATCTATGCCGTGCCGCCCTATACCGATGTCGTCAGCCTGGATTTTGAGGACCATCCCTTCGAGATCCAGCGCTTCGACAGGCCTTGCGCGCTCTGCGGCGCTGAGGAGGTCTACCTCGATGAGGTCATCCTCGATGACAAGGGCGGGCGCATGTTCGTCTGCTCCGATACCGACCATTGCGAAGATCGCCGGGCCCAAGGGCATGCCGGCGAAATGCTGGCCCGGGGGGCTGCAGAATGACCAATATCCCGCTTCTCAAGGTCAACGACCTCTCGAAGTTCTACGGCAAGCGCATCGGCTGCCGGAACGTCTCCTTCGAGCTCTGGCCCGGCGAGGTTCTCGCCATCGTCGGCGAATCCGGTTCGGGCAAGACGACGCTGCTCAATTGCATCTCCACCCGGCTGATGCCGACGACCGGCAGCGTCGAGTACCACATGCGCGACGGCGGCTACCGCGACCTCTACCACATGAACGAGGCCGAACGCCGCTTCCTGATGCGCACCGACTGGGGCTTCGTGCACCAGAACCCGGCCGACGGGCTACGCATGAGCGTCTCTGCCGGCGCCAATGTCGGTGAACGGCTGATGGCGATCGGCGACCGGCACTATGGCAAGATCCGCTCCACCGCCATCGACTGGCTCGAACGCGTCGAGATCGATGCCGATCGCATCGACGATCAGCCGCGCGCCTTTTCCGGCGGCATGCGCCAGCGCCTGCAGATCGCCCGCAACCTCGTCACCGGTCCGCGTCTGGTCTTCATGGACGAGCCGACCGGCGGCCTCGATGTTTCGGTGCAGGCGCGCCTGCTCGATCTGATGCGAGGCCTCGTCAACGATCTTGGCCTCTCGGCCATCATCGTCACCCACGATCTCGCCGTCGCCCGCCTGCTCTCGCACCGCATGATGGTGATGAAGGACGGCTACGTCATCGAACAGGGCCTCACCGACCGCGTGCTCGACGATCCCAGAGAGCCTTACACGCAGCTGCTCGTCTCCTCGATCCTGCAGGTCTGAGCTAGAAACCAGGAAAACCATATCATGCCAACGCCCCTCGTCGTTTCCGAAGTCTCGAAGAGCTTCACCATGCACCTGCGCGACGGCATCAGGCTGCCCGTCGTCTCCGACGTCGCCTTCTCCGTGTCGTCAGGCGAATGCGTCGTTCTCGGCGGCCCCTCAGGCATCGGCAAGAGCTCGCTGCTCAAGATGATCTACGGCAATTATGCCGTCGACACCGGCCAGATCCTCGTCCGCCACGACGGGCGGATCGTCGACCTCGCCGCCGCCGATCCGCGCACCGTGCTCAATGTTCGCCGCGATACGCTCGGCTATGTCAGCCAATTCCTGCGCACCGTACCGCGCGTGGCGGCAATCGACGTGGTGGCCGAGCCGCTCGTGGCGCGCGGCGAAGAAATCGTCGTTGCACGCGAAAAGGCAGGCGCCCTGCTTGCCAGGCTCAACCTGCCGGAGGCGCTTTGGCAACTTCCGCCCGCCACCTTTTCCGGCGGCGAGCAGCAGCGCGTCAACATCGCCCGCGGCTTCATCACCGAGCATACGATCCTGCTTCTCGATGAACCCACAGCCTCGCTGGATGCGAAAAACCGCGCCGTCGTCGTCGGCATGATCGCAGAGAAGAAGAAGGCGGGCGTCGCCCTTCTCGGCATCTTCCATGACGAGGAAGTGCGCGAGGCCGTCGCCGACCGCATCCTCGACGTCCAGCAGTTCTCGCCGAGGATGATTGCCGCATGAGCCGCAAGCTTGGTATCGAGCCCGCCATCCACGAAACGGCCGAGGTCAGCGATTCCACCTTCGGGCGCTATACGGAAGTCTGCGAACGCTGCCGCATCAGCGAGGCGACCTTCGGAGACTATTCCTACATCATGCAGGACGGCGCCGTCTGGTGCGCAACGATCGGCAAGTTCGTCAATATCGCCGCCGCCGTGCGCATCAACGCCACCAACCACCCGACCTGGCGCGCGACTCTGCATCATTTCACCTATCGCGCCGCCAATTACTGGCCGGACGCCGATATGGAGACGGATTTCTTCGCCTGGCGGCGCTCGAACCGGGTGACGATCGGCCACGACGTCTGGATCGGCCATGGCGCGACCATCCTGCCCGGCGTCAACGTCGGCAATGGCGCCGTCATCGGGGCCGGCGCGGTCGTATCGAAGGACGTTGCATCATACACGATCGTCGGCGGTGTGCCGGCGAAGCTGATCCGCGAACGTTTCCCGAAAGAGATCGGCGAACGCATGGACAGGCTTTCCTGGTGGGATTGGCAACACGACCGGTTGCGCCTGGCCTTGCAGGATTTCCGCAACCTTAGCGCGGAAGATTTTCTGGCCCGCTACGAATGCTAGACGCCACCGCCGAGACACGGAGATTTGTGACACCTCTTACACAAATATGACATTGGAGGTTCATGAAGCGGGACTAATGCGATGCTGACCAAGGCCTGGAGTGCAAGGGAAGAGCATGATGTTCGAGCTGAAGGATGTCACCCGCCGTTTCGGAAACAAGCTCGCCGTCGATGCCGTGACGCTCACCGTTGCCCAGGGCCAGATGGTTGGCATCATCGGCCGCTCCGGCGCCGGCAAGTCGACGCTGCTGCGCATGATCAATCGGCTGCAGGAACCGAGCTCCGGCTCCATTCATTTCGCCGGCGTCGAGGTCTCCGGGCTTCGCGGTCAGGCATTGCGCAACTGGCAGCGCGACTGTGCGATGATCTTTCAGCAGTTCAACCTGGTGCCGCGCCTCGATGTTCTCACAAATGTCATGCTCGGCCGCCTCAATCACCGCTCGACGCTTCTGAGCCTTCTCAACATCTTCACCCGGGAAGAACGCGTTCATGCGATCGCCGCACTGGAGCGCCTCGGCATCGAGCAGACGGCGCTGCAGCCGGCCGGCACGCTTTCCGGCGGCCAGCAGCAGCGCGTGGCGATCGCCCGGGCGCTGATGCAGAACCCGAGGATGGTACTCGCCGACGAGCCTATCGCCTCGCTCGACCCGCTGAACGCCAAGATCGTCATGGATGCGCTGCGCGACATCAACGAGCGCGAGGGCATCACCGTCATCACAAATCTGCATACGCTCGACACTGCCCGCAACTATTGTGAGCGCATCGTCGGCATGGCCGGCGGCCGCGTCGTCTTTGACGGCAAGCCCTCGGAGCTGACGGCCGAAGCCGTGAAGGCAATCTACGGAACGGACAAGGATGGCGCCGGCATCGACGAAACCATGACGTCGACATCCATCAATATCGCTGCCGAGCGGGCAGACAATCCATCCGCCGGCGCCCAACCGCTGGCATTGGCCGGTCTCTGAGCGGGACGGCCGCGATCGAACGCCCGCGTCAAGGGCACATTCTTCGTAACGGGAAGGCCGGAACACCGGTCGATAGGAGAGAACGCATGTTGAAGAAAGCACTCTTTGCGGCAACGGCGCTGTTCGCGCTCGCCGGCGCCGCCAATGCCGCAGACCTCAAGGAATTCCGCATCGGCATCCTTGGCGGCGAAAACGAAACCGATCGCCTGCGCAATTATGCCTGCCTTGCGGACCATCTGAAGCAGGAGTTCGGCTTCGAGAAGGTCTCGCTCTTCCCGGCCGCCGATTATGACGGCGTTATCCAGGGTCTGCTCGGCGGCACGCTCGACTTCGCCGAACTCGGCGCTTCCGGCTACGCCTCCGTCTACCTCAAGGATTCGAAGGCCGTTACGCCGATCCTGACGACGCAGCAGAAAGATGGTTCGACGGGTTATTACTCGATCGGCCTTGCACTGAAGTCCTCCGGTATCAAGACCATCAAGGACGCCAAAGGCAAGAAGCTCGGCTACGCCGATCCGGACTCCACCTCCGGTTACCTCGTTCCGCTGACGCAGATCCCGAAGGACACCGGCATGCCGAATGACAAGTTCTTTGCCTCGACCCAGTTCAACGGCGGGCATGAAAACAACCTGCTTGCCGCCTATGACGGCAAGGTCGACGTCGCAGTCGATGACTCGTCGGGCATCGGCGATTTCAAGGACGGCTACACCTCCGGCACCTTCCGCAAGGAAGTCGACAAGGGCGCCGTGGACCCGAACAAGCTCGTTGAAGTCTGGCGTTCGCCGCTGATCCCGAACGGCCCGCTCGTCGTGCGCAACGCTCTCGGCCAAGAGTGGCAGACGAAGCTCGCAGCCTTCTTCACGGCCCTGCCGGAAAAGGATCACAAGTGCTTCTCGGCTGTCGAAGGCGGCGACTACAAGGGCTATGCCCCGGTCAAGCACGACTTCTACAATGCTGTCGTCGAGGTTCGCAAGGCGGCCATCGGCGGCTGATCGCCTTTTCAATGCGGGGCGGCCGGCAACGGCCGCCCTTTGTTTGTTACCGCGGGGAGCGTCCATGACCATTGCCGATACACAGCCGCACGTGCAGAGCACGCAGGAGATCGCCACCGCCTGGGATCGGATGGTCGCGAAGCGCCGCTTTTATACCGTCCTTGGCTTGGTCATGATCGTTGCGGCATTCGTCAGCTCCGTCCGGTTCGCCGATGAGAGCAATGCCGGCCATTTCTTCGAGCGTCTGCCGCATCTTTTCGACTTCCTGAGCTGGCTCATTCCCAAGGATTGGAACGATGTCTGGCGCGCGCTGTTCGACATAGCCAGCGTCAACGACAGAGGCGGCGAGGAATTCAACTTCGACAAGGGCCGCGTCTACGTCTGGGGTGCCTTCTACATTCCGGAATATTTCGAGCTGATGATCGTCACGATCAACGTAGCGCTCATCTCGACCATCATCGCCTTCATCTTTGCGGTTCCCTTGAGCTTCTTTGCCGCGCGCAATCTCACGAATTCATGGCCGCTGCGCATCGTCACCAAGCGGCTGATGGAGTTCCTGCGCGCCTTCCCCGAGATTGTCATTGCCGGCCTGTTTTCGGCGATCCTGTCGATCGGGCCGGTCGCCGCCATCATAGCCATCACCCTGCACACGATCGGCGCGCTCGGCAAACTCTTCTACGAAGTCGCCGAAAACATCGATATGAAGCCGCATGAGGGGATGAAGGCCGTCGGCGCCAACTGGTGGGAGCGCGTGCGCTTCGCCGCCCTGCCACAGGTGCTGCCGAATTTCACCTCCTATGCGCTCTTACGCCTGGAGATCAACGTGCGCGCCTCGACCATCATCGGGGCCGTCGGCGGCGGCGGCATCGGCGAGGAGCTGAAGCTTTCGATCTCGCGCGGCTTCGGCGCCAAGACGATGGCGCTCGTTCTGCTGCTCTTCGTGACGGTCGTCGCCGTCGACCAGTTCTCCGCATGGCTGCGTCGCCGTCTCGTCGGCGAGCACGCTTTCCTTCCGCAACATTGAGGCCGCCATGACGGTGATTGACGCAAACCGCATGCATGAGATCGAAGCGCGCTATCCGGAATATTTCCACCGATCGTTCCGCCAGCGTTTCGGCGGGCTGATGATCCTCATTGCGACGCTGCTCTACGGGCTCTATGCCGTCTGGTTCTTCGACCTGCCCAAGCTCTTCGCCGAGGCCCATTGGGAACGCGTCGGCATCTATCTCAGCCAATGGGTGAGCTACGATGTCCAGCCGGACCTCCGCATCCAGGACGACGGCTCGATCGAGGTGCGTTATCCCCGCTTCTCACCGCTCGGCGATCATCCGCACCCGGACTGGGTGGTCAACAATCCCGACGGCAGCATCACCGTTTCCATCAGCGGCATCAGCCGCAGCGTCACCGTCTCAAAGAGCGAAACGATCGTGACCGCGCACGGCGTCAGCGTCCCCGTCGACGTATCGAGCGGCGCGCCTGAGGTGGTCGGGCCGGTGCCGAGCTGGATGACTGTTTATGACGACAACGTGCTTGCGGATCTCGGCTTTGCCGGCGACGTCAGTATTTCCGTCGATCGCGTGAAGGTCCGCAAACGCTTCCTCGGCTGGGCGAATTTCATCTTCGACACGCAATCCTCCTTCTTCGACAAACCGGTCGGCGAAGTCATCGGCCTCGTTGTTTCCGGCCCGCGCATCAAGCCCGACCAAACCAACCTATCGCTCGCCTTCGAGGATATCTGGAACAACAGCGAATGGCAGCATGGCGACGTCTGGACCAAGCTTTTCCAGACGATCGTCATGGCCTTTCTCGGAACGCTGCTCGGCGCGCTTGCCGCCTTCCCCCTCGCCTTCCTGGCAGCGCGCAACATCACGCCGAACCGCCTCCTGAACCAGATCCTGAAACGCTTCTTCGATTTCCTGCGCTCGGTCGACATGCTGATCTGGGCGCTGTTCCTGACGCGCGCCTTCGGCCCCGGGCCGCTCGCCGGCAGCGGCGCGATCTTCCTCACCGAGACCGGCACGCTCGGCAAGCTTTATTCCGAGGGGCTCGAGAATATCGACAACAAGCCGCGGGAAGGCATCAAATCAACCGGCGCCCAAACGGTGCTCGTCCATCGTTACGGCATCATGCCGCAGATCGTTCCGGTTATCGTCAGCCAGACGCTCTACCAGTGGGAATCGAACGTGCGCGGCGCGACCATCATCGGCGCTGTCGGCGCGGGCGGCATCGGCCTCAAACTCTGGGAGGCGATGCGCACCAACGCCAACTGGGAAAACGTCGCCTATATGGTCATTCTGATCTTGATCGTCGTCTTCCTGTTTGACGCCGCCTCGAACGTCCTGCGCCACCGGCTGATGGGCACGAAGACGCACTGACCGTTCGACGAGGGGCGACGGCGACGCTGCCGCCATCATCATTCTGTCACGGAAATCTTTTAGCCGGGAGCCTGCTTGCGGTTCGCCGCCAAATCACTGCACATTGCGCTCCCCGTTTCGACGATCCCCAGGATAAAAGCCTTGCGCTACGCTCTCTATTTCTCGCCGCCGAAGGATGATCCCCTGACCGGCGCGGCTTCGCTCTGGCTCGGCCGCGATGCTTTCACCGGCAAAACCTATCCTGCACCCGAACATGAGACACTCAGTGCGGCAGAGCAGTTCGAGCTGACCGCCGACCCACGCCGCTACGGCTTTCACGCGACGATCAAGGCGCCGTTTTCGCTTGCCGCTTCCGTCACCGAACGGGATCTCATCACCTTTGCCGAGGATTTCGCGGCGCGCACCCCGGCCTTCAAGATTCCTGAACTCGTGCTCGGCCAGCTTGGCCGTTTTTTTGCACTGGTTCCCGGTTCTCTTTACCAACCTCTTCAGGATTTCGCCGGAAAGGTGGTAAAATCCTTCGAACCGTTCCGCGCTACGCTTTCCGAGACTGATATCGCGCGACGCAACCCGGAGAAGCTCAGCGACAGCCAGCGCGCCAATCTGCAACGCTGGGGCTATCCTTACGTCATGGAGGATTTCGGGTTCCACATGACTCTGAGCGGCCAGGTGCCGGAGACACGCGCGGAGGTGATGAAAACGGTCCTGGCGGAGCGTTTTGCCGGTTTTACCGGCCGGCCGCTTTCGATTTCCGGCCTCGCCGTCTTCATCGAGGAGACGCGCGGCGCCCCGTTCAAAGTTCATTCCTGGCTGCCGCTTTCCGGCGCCAAAAGCTGAAAGACCTGACGATATGAGCAAAGAGACCGTCTTTTCCAACGCCCGCATCGTTCTCGAGGAGGACGTCCTTTCAGGATCGATCCTCATCCGCGACGGCAAGATCGTCGATATCTCCGAAGGCAATTCGGTAGCCGGCGAAGATTTCGAGGGCGACTACGTCATTCCCGGCCTTGTCGAGCTGCATACCGACCATCTCGAAGGCCATTATCAGCCACGTCCGGGCATCCGCTGGCACAAGACGGCTGCCGTCCAGGCGCATGACGCCCAGATCGTCACATCGGGCATCACCACGGTCTTCGACTGCCTGCGCATGGGCGCGGACGAGGACGGCGGCTTCGAACATGGCGAGATGCGCGAGATGGCCGACGCCATCCAATCGGCGGAGAAGGAAGGCAGGCTGCGCGCGGAGCACCTCCTGCACCTGCGCTGCGAGGTCTCGGCCGACAACGTGCTCGAACATTTCGCCGATTTCGAAAAGGATCCGCATGTGCGGCTCGTCTCGCTGATGGATCACGCGCCCGGCCAGCGGCAGTTCCAGACGATGGATCAGTATATCTTCTACTACCAGAAGAAGCGGGGCCTGAGCGATGAGGCTTTTGCCCGTTTCGTCGCCAAGCGCCAGGCGGAATCGGCGCGCAATTCGACGCCTCATCGCAATGCCATCGCCAAGGTCTGCGCCGAGCGCGGCATCACCGTCGCAAGCCATGACGACGCCACGCTCTCTCATGTCGACGAGGCGATCGACAATGGCGTGCGCCTCGCCGAGTTTCCGACCAGCTTCGATGCCGCCCGGGCATCGCACGAGCACGGCATGAGCGTGCTGATGGGCGCACCGAATATCGTGCGCGGCAAATCCCATTCCGGCAACATCGCCGCCCGCGATCTCGCCGAAATGGGCGTGCTCGACGTGTTGTCCTCCGACTACGTGCCGCTCAGCCTGCTGCATGCACCCTTCATCCTCGCCGACGAGGTGGAGAGCATCACCCTTCCGAAAGCGATCGCGATGGTGACATCGACGCCCGCCCGCACGGTCAGCCTCGACGATCGCGGCCGGATCGCGACCGGGCTGCGCGCCGATCTCGTCCGTGTCCACCGTTCGCACGGCGTGCCGGTCACACGCTCCGTCTGGCGCCAGGGACGCCGTGTCGCATGACCCCGCACGAACCACATGCAGCAGCCGGAGCCGAACGGGGCATCATGGTCGTCGTCGTTGGGCCGAGCGGCGCCGGCAAGGACACGCTGATGAACCTCGCTGCGCGACGTTTTGCCGGCCGCGACAATGTGCATTTCGCCCGCCGCGTCATCACCCGCCACCGTGACGCCGGCGGCGAGGATCATCTTTCCGTCTCTCTCCAAGGCTTTGCCGCCATGGAGCAGTCAGGCTCCTTCGCCGTCTGGTGGGAAGCGCATGGCCTGAAATACGGCATTCCGGCCGAAGTCTCGGTGGCGCTGTCGCGAGGCCACGTCGTCGTTGCCAACGGCTCGCGCTCGGCGCTTCACCGCTTCCAAGCCGCTTTCCCGCGGCTGAAGGTCATCAACGTCACGGCCCGTCCCGAAGTGCTCGCCAGCCGGCTGGAAGCGCGCGGCCGCGAGACACATGAGGACATCATGGCCAGGCTCGCCCGCGGGCCGCTGACCGTGCGTGGCGACTACGACGTCACGGAGCTCGACAATAGCGGCTCGCTCGAAGAAGCTGAGCAGAAGATGATCGCGATCCTGGACGGATTGTTGGCCGAAGTGCGCTGACGACAATCGCGAGGAAGGGCATGCGCGCCGTCAAAGTGGTCGACTACAACCCGTCCTGGCTGCGGCTCTTTGCCGAAATCAGCGCCGAGATCTCCATCCTGCTCGGCAATCTCGTGCTTTCCATCGATCATATCGGCAGTACGTCGGTTCCCGGCCTGGCCGCCAAGCCGAAGATCGACCTCGATATCGTCACGATCTCCGACGACGCTCTACCGACGGCGATCGATGCGATGCGCGCGGCCGCTTTCGTCTTCCACGGCGATCGGGGAGAGAAACGCTGGGCCTTCACCCGGGATCACCCGGGTTACGGATTCAAGCTCTATCTCTGCGGAGCCGATAATCGCGCGCACCGCGAGCGCATCCTGTTTCGCGACTATCTCAGGGAGCACCCGGAAAGAGCCCGGGCCTATGCCGAGCTGAAACGCCGGCTGGCTGTGGCGGCAGGCGGCGACTGGGATTTCTACACCGGCGGGAAGACCGGGTTCGTCAGTGAGACGGTGCGGCTGGCCATATCGGGAGCGTGAGATCGGCTGTGCGCCCTTTTTCAAACGAGGAAAGCGTGTTCCACCCCCTCCTATCGCCCCGGCTTGCTGGTTTCATCAGACGAATGACCGCCAATAGTTTCAGCGATTGACTGTTGCATCCATGCGCGGAACCGCGCCAAGGTCACTTCATTCCAGCGTTCTCGCGATCCGACGAAATAGTAGCCGCCGAGCCGAACATCCGTTTCGAGCAATTCGACCAGCCGCCCAGCGCGCAGGTCATCCGCAGCGATCAAACGCGTCGCAAGCGCTATTCCTTGGCCCGCGACCGCCGCATCGACCGTCAGATTGGCCGACCAAAGGCGCGGACCATTCAAAACGACTTCATGCTCGAAGCCGGCCTTGTGGAACCATTGGCGCCATTGGTCGCGGCTTTCCTCATGGATCAACGGCTGGCACACCAGATCATCGAGAGTGCGTATTGGGGCGTTCCTGCTGATCCATTCGGGGCTTGTAACCGGAAACATGCGGGGCCTCTCCAGCAAGATCCAGCGGACATTTCCTCTTGGCTCGTCAGAGTAGCGAATGTCCACATCGGCCTCATAACGCGTGAAATCCGGTTCCAGATCGGTTGCGCGCATCACGAAATCGATTCCGGGCAAGGCAAGCTGGAGCTGATTGAAGCGCGGCGTCAGCCAACGCGTTGCGAGGCCCGGCACGCACCAGATGCGCAACACGGTGCGGTTGACCGCTGGGCGCAATTCCGCCGTCGACTTGGCAATGAGGTCGAAAGCGATCCCCACGGTCTCGGCAAAAATCCGGCCTTCCGCCGTGAGCCTGATGCCGCGCGGTCCGGCATCGACAAGCCGTGTGCCAAGCCAGGCTTCGAGGTTGCGGACGTGACGGGATATGACGGTGTGGCTGAGATTGAGATCGTCCGCGGCCCTGCGCATCGAGCCCAGCCGGCTGACCGCCTCGAAAGCGCGCACCATGGATAATGGTGGCAAACGTCCGCGTTTCTGAACCCCTGCCGGTTCATCTGCCAACGATTTCCCTCTGCGCAATCCTGTCCCTCACAAGGAAAGTGGTTCGACCGAACCGAAGTCGGAATGCCGTCTACGCCTTCCATATTACACAGGCTTCGGACCTTCGGTGTAACGAAGAGTGGTGCACGGTGGTGCATATGATGCACCACTTACCGGTTACTTGACAATTGCGCTACCGGCCCCTTTTTCACCGGCGAGTCCCGTCGAATTCTGGGGCTTGAGCAATGCCTGGCCGTGGAGGTCGATTGGGAGCGGTGCATCCACGTCTCCACCGAGGGCAACAAAAAGCGCCTTTCCGCCCCTTGGGACATCCGCCAGCATTGTCCCTAGCAAAACCGTCCGCCTCTTGGAGATGACACATGGCAAGCCTGCTGCAGCCGGGCTTTGCTTATCCCACAGGCGCGGCTGACGAGATCGCCAACGATTCAGAAGATCGTGGCTGTCAACCAGGCGTCTGAGACGCTCAACAAACAGGGGAAGCGAATGAAACTCAAGAACAGGTCTACGATTGCAGCTCTGGGACTGCTGTCATTGGCAGTCGCTGCCGGGCCGAGCGTGGCCAGGGACCTCACCATAGCTTCCTGGGGTGGGAACTTTCAGGATGCTCAACGAAAGATTTTTTTCCAACCCTTTTCTGAAGTCACCGGCAAGCCCTTGCTCGATGAGGCCTGGGATGGCGGTATCGGTGTACTTCAAGCGAAGGTCAAAGCTGGCAATCCTTCCTGGGACGCCGTGGAGGTCGAGGCAGACGAGCTTGCGCTCGGCTGTGCAGACGGTCTTTTTGAAAAGGTGGACTGGAGCAAGCTCGGCGGCAAGGATGCATTCCTCCCATCCGCCGTCAGCGATTGCGGCGTCGGCTCCATCGTTTGGTCGACAGCAATCGCCTATGACGGCGCAAAGATTGCCAAGGGCCCGGAATCCTGGGCCGATTTCTGGGATGTGAAGAAATTTCCGGGCAAGCGTGCGCTGCGCAAGGGGCCGAAATACACGCTCGAATCCGCGCTGATGGCCGATGGCGTGCCGGCAGATCAGGTTTACGAGGTCCTGGCGACATCGGCAGGCGTCGACCGCGCCTTCGCCAAGCTCGACGCCTTGAAGCCGAGCCTCGTCTGGTGGACCTCGGGCGCCCAGCCGCTGCAACTGCTTGCCTCCGGCGAGGTTGCCATGACCAGCGCCTATAACGGCCGCATCACCGGCATCAACCGCTCGGAAGGCAGGAAGTTCAAGGTTGTTTGGCCGGGCAGCATCTACGCCGTGGACAGCTGGGTCGTCCTTAAGGGTGCCGAAAACAAGGATGCGGCCTTTGACTTCGTTGCCTTCGCTAGCAAGTCGGAAAATCAGGCCAAACTGCCGCAATATATCGCCTACGGTCTTACGAACACAGAAGCCGGCAAGACCCTGCCGCCCGACCAACTGGCGGACCTGCCGACGACCCCGGCCAACATGCAGGGTGCCGTCAGCCTCGATACAGACTTCTGGATCGACAATTCGGAAGCGCTGACCAAAAGATTCGACGCCTGGTTGGCACAGTAGCGGCACAATATCGCCCCACGGATCGCTCGTGCCGAGGATCCATGGGGGCTTCCGCACATCCTCGTCACTTCGTCTCCTTGAGAACCGATAATCCGAACGGAGGGCCGCCTTGGCTACGCCGCGCATACGCTTTGATAGAGTCTCCAAATCCTATGGCACGCTTCAGGTCGTCAAAGACCTGTCGCTCGACATCGAGAGAGGCGAATTCGTCAGCCTTCTCGGACCTTCGGGTTCCGGCAAGACAACCTTGCTGATGATGGCGGCGGGTTTCGAAAACCCAACCGGCGGCAGCATCTGTCTCGACGGCCGCCGTATCGACCATCTGCCGCCGCATCGGCGCGAAATGGGTGTCGTTTTCCAGAATTATGCACTCTTTCCGCATATGTCGGTCGCCGACAACATCGCCTTTCCGCTGAAGATGCGCGGTACCGGCCGCAGTGAGATCGAGGATCGCGTAAAACGAGCGCTCGACATGGTGCAGCTGTCTGCAATGAGCAGCCGCAAGCCGGCCCAGCTCTCCGGTGGCCAGCAGCAGCGCGTGGCACTTGCCCGCGCCCTGGTGTTCGAGCCGGCCGTCGTGCTGATGGACGAGCCACTTGGTGCGCTTGACAAGCAGTTGCGGGAACAGATGCAACTCGATATCCGCGCACTCCACAAACGTCTGGAGCTGACCGTGGTGTTCGTAACCCACGATCAGGCCGAGGCGCTTACCATGTCCGATCGCATTGCGGTCTTCGACCATGGGAACATTGAGCAGATCGGTTCGCCGCGTGATATCTATGACCGCCCGCAAACACGCGTCGTCGCCGAATTCATCGGCGAAACCAATCTGATAGAAGGAACGGTGAAGACGACGGGAGCAGCCGGGGCTTCCATCGAGATCGCCGATGGACGGCATGTGATGGTATCCGGCTACGGCTCCCTCTCGGTCGGAAGCCGCGTCCATATTTCGGTCCGCCCCGAGCGGATTTCTCTTATGGCCCGCGGCACCGGCTCTGCGATGAATGCCTTGCCGACGAAAATACTCGACAGCGTATACCAGGGCGATCACTTGCGGGTACAGCTTGACCACGATGCCTTCCGCTTCGTGGTTCGGACCGACAGGCGATCGGTGGAGTGGCCAGCCGGCGCCGAAGTGGTGGCGCATTTCGCACCGGACGATTGCTGGGTGATTGCGGCATGAGCGCTTTCCGTCAAAGCGTGGGCAGCCTCGCCCTCGTCCTTCCTCTTACCCTGTTCCTGGGTGTCTTCTTCATGTGGCCACTTCTGACAGTGCTCGAGCAGGCGGTGTCCGATCCTGTCGTCAGCCAAAACCTGCCCCGGACGACCGCCGCGGCCTCAACCTGGAACCGTATTTCCCCACCCTCCGACGACATGCAGACAGCGCTTGTCGACGACCTGAAATCGATCGACGACGATCAGAAGCTGGGCGAGGTGGTCCGAAGACTGAACAGCGCCCAGCCGGGCTTCCGCACTCTGATGAGAAAGACCGTCGCCGCGGTGAAAGACGGCGCTGGGGCGGCAACCCTCGGCGAGGTGGACGCGCGATGGAACGATGCTGCGTTCTGGAGAGCGATCGCCGAGGCGACCAATCCTTATACCGATCGCAATCTCCTTGCCGCGGTTGATCTTCAGCACGACACATCGGGAGCGATCGTGGCGATGCCGGATGGAGAGTCGGCCAATCAGGCGATTCTTCTAAGAACTTTCGGTGTGGCTGCCGTCGTGACCTTGGCGACATGCCTGACCGGCCTGCCATATGCGATGCTGGTCGCAGCCACCAGTGGCTGGCGGCGACAGCTTCTCCTTGCCGCGGTGCTCCTGCCGCTATGGACATCGCTGCTGGTGCGCACCGCGGCGTGGTACATTCTCCTGCAGGACAAGGGGCTTATCAACTCCTCCCTCCTGTCGCTCGGCCTCGTCAGCGACGCGTTGCCACTTCTCTTCAACCGAACGGGTGTCATTATCGCCATGACGCATGTTCTGCTGCCCTTCATGGTCCTCCCGATCTACAGTGTCCTCATCGCAATCCCTCGAAATCTCATGCCGGCGGCAGCCTCCCTCGGTGCGAGACCGATCCGGGCCTTCCTGCATATCCTGTTGCCTCTGACATTGCGCGGCATCGCTTCCGGCGGGCTGCTCGTTTTCATGGCAGCGCTCGGTTATTACATCACGCCGGCGCTCATCGGCGGGCCGAAAGACCAGATGATCAGTTCGGTGATTGCCTTCTACGCCACCGGCTCCGCCAATTGGGGCATGGCCGGCGCGCTCGGTATCGTGCTGCTTGCCGCGACCATCGTGCTCTATGGCGTCTATGGCCGGCTCACGACGAAGACGGCAGGTGCATGACATGATAGTTCGTTTGCTTAAATCTCTGTACGGCGCGGCAACGGTGATTTTTCTGCTGGCCCCGCTTTTGGCGATCCTTCCGATCGCATTTACCTCCAGCAGTTTCCTGGCCTATCCCATCCCTTCTTTTTCGACCCGCTGGTTTGCGGAACTCGCAAACGAGGACGCCTGGCGCCGGTCCATCGTCAACGGCCTGCTGATCGGTACGGGGACCACTCTGCTTTCAACCGTGCTCGGCATGCTGGCCTCGCTTGCGCTGCGCAGGCGCATTGTCTTCGGCTCAACGCTGCGGACAATGTTCCTTCTGCCGATGGTCGTTCCAGCGGTCGTGCTCGGCGTCGGGCTTCAAATCCTATTTGCCAAGCTCGGATTTCCGAATACCTTTGCGGCCGTCATCATAGCGCATACCGTTGTCGCCGTCCCCTTCGTGCTGATCAGCATTACCGCATCGCTTGAAGGTATCGACTATCGTGTCGAGCGGGCGGCGACGAGCCTGGGGGCTTCCCCGGCAAAGGTCTTCTGGAAAGTGACGCTGCCGCTCGCCATGCCGGGCGTGCTGTCGGGCGCGGTGCTTGCTTTTGCCACCTCGCTTGATGAAGTCGTGCTGACATTGTTTGTTGCCGGCCCAAATCAGTTGACGCTCGCGCGCCAGATGTTCTCGTCGATTCGCGAAAACATCAGCCCGGCCATCGTCGCTGCGGCATTTCTCTTCATCCTCGGAACGGTCTTTCTCGGAGGCCTGCTGGCCGTCGTGCACAAACGCGCCGCCCGTTCCACAATCGTGGGATGATCCGGGGCTATGGAGTGCAGCGCCTCACGTCGAGCCGTGATGGCGCTGCTCATGCCGATCAATCGCCCTCGCTCCGTCCGGAAACGATCTCGCGCTTGCCGACATGGTTTGCCGGGCCGACGAGACCTTCCTTCTCCATGCGCTCGACGAGCGAAGCGGCTCTGTTGTAACCGATGCCGAGGCGGCGCTGGATATAGGAGGTCGAGCACTTCTTGTCGCGCATGACGACCTTGACGGCCTGCTCGTAAAGCTCATTGCCATCCTCCGAAGCCATGGCGCTCTTGTCGAAAACGGCGCCGGCGTCTTCCTCTTCCGGCTCTTCCTCCTCGTCGGCCGTCACGGTGTCGAGATATTCGGGGCGCCCCTGCGTCTTCAGGTGCGCAACGACTTTCTCCACTTCGGCATCGGAGACGAAGGGACCGTGGACGCGGGCGATGCGTCCGCCGCCCTGCATATGCAGCATGTCGCCCTGGCCGAGCAGCTGTTCGGCGCCCTGCTCGCCGAGGATGGTGCGGCTGTCGATCTTCGAGGTGACCTGGAAGGAGATGCGGGTCGGGAAATTCGCCTTAATCGTGCCGGTGATGACATCGACCGACGGGCGCTGGGTCGCCATGATCAGATGAATGCCCGCGGCACGCGCCATCTGCGCCAGACGCTGGATCGCGCCCTCGATCTCTTTGCCGGCGACCATCATCAGATCGGCCATTTCGTCGACGATCACGACGATATAGGGCATCGGCGCAAGATCCAGCTCTTGGCTTTCCTCGATCGGCGCGCCGGTCTGCCGGTCGAAGCCGACCTGGACCATGATGTGGATGGTCTCGCCCTTTTCGCGCGCCTGGGAGACGCGGCCATTGTAACCGTCGATGTTGCGCACGCCGAGGCGCGACATCTTGCGATAACGCTCCTCCATTTCGCGCACGGCCCATTTCAGCGCCATGACCGCCTTCTTCGGATCGGTGACGACGGGCGTCAGCAGATGCGGAATGCCGTCATAGACGGAAAGCTCAAGCATCTTCGGGTCGACCATGATCAGTCTGCATTGCTCCGGCGTCATGCGGTAGAGCAGCGACAGGATCATCGTGTTGATGGCGACCGATTTGCCCGAGCCGGTGGTGCCGGCGACGAGCAGGTGCGGCATCTTCGCGAGCTCGGCGATCACAGGCTCACCGCCGATGGTCTTGCCGAGTCCGAGCGCCAGCTTATAGCCGCTCTTGTCGAAATCCTGGCTCTCGATCATCTCGCGGAAATAAACTGTTTCACGGGTGACATTCGGCAGCTCGATGCCGATGACGTTGCGGCCGGGAACGACGGCGACGCGAGCCGACAGCGCCGACATCGAGCGGGCGATATCATCGGCCAGGCCGATGACCCGCGACGACTTCACGCCGGGCGCCGGTTCGAATTCATAAAGGGTGACGACGGGGCCGGGGCGGACATGAATGATCTCTCCCTTGATGCCGAAATCCTCAAGCACGCTTTCCAGAAGGCCGGCATTCTGCTCCAGCGTCTCCTGCGACATGATCTCGCCGAGACGTTCAGGCGGCTCCTGCAAAAGAGCGCGCGGCGGGAATTCATAACCCGATGCATCGATCTTTTCAGGCCTCGCCGCAAGGCGCGGCGACGGCAGGACTGCGGCGACCGGGGGCGTAGGCCGAGACACGGGGGCGGCCTGGGGCACGAGGGCAGTCTGAGACTCTGGGGCGGCCTGAGGCACCGGCGTGACCTGAGGCATCGGAGCAGTCTGGGGCGCGGCCTGCGGCGCCGGTGCAGTCGCCGCCTCGCGGGTAGGCACGGGCCTTTCCAGGGAAATGGCCGCCGACGGGCGCGGAGCTACCGGCGCGGGCGCTGCAGCCGGCGGCTGGACCGGTCGGAATGCCGCCTGAGTGGGCTTCGGCGCGCCCGGGCGCCATTCCATGATGCGAAACAGCGAGGTAATTGATTCGGGCGCGGTCTCGATCTTCGGAAGAATGATCGAGGGCGCGCGTACCGGTTCGCCCTCCTCGAAGGCCATGACTTCCCAGAAGGCAAAATCGGAAATCGAAGACAGTTCGGAAGCGACGCGCAGGGTGGGAGCCTCCAGCGCGGCGGCCGGCGGCTGCGGCGTCTCGGTCGTCTGAGCCGGTGCTGCGGCAGCTCCAGCGGGCTCCGGCAGGTAGATATCGAAGGGCACGTCGACCGTGACCGGTTCTATCCGTATCGCCTGCTGTTCCGCTTCCGGTTCGCTGCGAACGGGCTCGTTCGACGGGCGGCGGCGGCTGATCAGCGTTTCGGGCGTGCGGGTGAAGCGAACATTCGGCGCGAGCGAGAAGTTGCTCTGCCAGATCGGCGCCGGCGGCCTCTCGCCTGGATTTTCCTCCGGAAGCTCCGTTTCAATGCCGCTGGAAAAATCTGCGGCATCCGTCAAATTGGTTCTGGGAAAACGCATGCGTCCGCTACTCACTCATGCCTAACAAACTACGACCCTACCGGGATAGAAAAGGAAGGTTAATAAGTTCCTTCCAGCCGTATCGTTCCGATACGAACCAGGGAAGCACATCGTCGTGAATTCAATAAGTTAGGGGAAGCGGAAAAATCTTTTTCGTTTTGGGGAGGCGGTTAATGCGCCTCGTCCCAATTGCTGGCGGCGCGAGCATCGACCTTGAGCGGCACGCGCATTTCGAGCGCCGGCATCGTGGCGTTTTCCATGACGGAGACAATGACCGGCATCGCCTTTTCGACGTCCTCGTCCTCGACCTCGAAAATCAGCTCGTCATGCACCTGCAGCAGCATGCGCACACGCTCGGCAAGACCGGCTTCGGCCAGCGCCGGCTCCATCTTGATCATCGCCCGGCGGATGACGTCGGCAGCAGAGCCCTGGATCGGCGCGTTGATCGCCGCCCGTTCGTTGAAGGCGCGCACCGAAGGGTTGGAGGAGCGGATTTCGGGATAGTTGATGCGGCGGCCGAAGATCGTTTCGACATAACCCTTGTCGCGGGCCATCGCCTTGCGGCTTTCCATATAGTCGCGGATGCCGGGGAAGCGCTCGAAATATTTCTTGATGTAGTCGCCGGCTTCCGAGCGCTCGATCGAAAGCTGGTTGGCGAGGCCGAAGGCGGAGATGCCGTAGATGATGCCGAAATTGATCGCCTTGGCGCGGCGGCGCACCTCACCCGGCATGCCTTCGACCGGCACGCCGAACATTTCCGAGGCCGTCATGGCGTGAATGTCGACGCCATCCTCGAAGGCCTTGGTCAGCTGCGGGATCTCGGCCACATGGGCGAGCACCCGCAGTTCGATCTGGCTGTAGTCGGCGGAGATCAGCTTGTGACCCGGCGTCGAGATGAAGGCGGTGCGGATCCTGCGGCCCTCTGCGGTGCGCACCGGAATGTTCTGCAGGTTCGGTTCGGACGAGGACAGGCGCCCCGTGGTCGTCGAAGCCAGCGAATAGGAGGTGTGGACCCGCCTGGTTTCCGGATGGACATAGCCCGGAAGCGCGTCGGTATAGGTGGATTTCAGCTTGGTGAGCTGGCGCCAGTCGACGATCTTGCGCGGCAGCTCGAAACCGGCGGCGGCGAGGTCCTCGAGCACCGAGGCGGAGGTCGACCATTGTCCGGTCTTCGTCTTGCTGCCGCCGGCAAGTCCCATCTTGCCGAACAGGATGTCGCCCAGCTGCTTCGGCGAACCGATGTTGAAACGCTCGCCGGCGAGCTGGTAGATCTCGTCTTCCAGGCGCGCCGCACCCTGAGCCAGTTCGCCTGACAGCCGCGACAGGATCTGCCGGTCGACGGTGATGCCGCGCGCTTCCATACGCGCCAGCACCGGCAGCAGCGGCCGCTCCAGCCGCTCGTAGACGCTGGTCAGCCCCGTCGCCGCCAGCCGCGGCTTCAACACCAGCCACAGGCGCAGCGTCACGTCGGCGTCTTCAGCGGCATAATGGGTGGCGCGGTCGATATCGACCAGATCGAAGGTGACGTTCGCCTTGCCGCTGCCCGCCACATCCTTGTAGGGGATCGGCGTATGGCCGAGGAATTTTTCCGAGAGCGGATCCATGCCGTGAGCGCCGGTGCCGGCGTCGAGCACATACGAGATCAGCATCGTGTCGTCGAAACTCTTCGTCTCGATGCCGTAGCGCTTCATCAAGAGGTAGTCGTATTTCAGGTTCTGGGCGATCTTGAGGACCGATTCGTCCTCCAGCAATGCCTTCAGCCGCGGCAAGGCGTCACCCATGGGAATCTGGTTGTCGGCCAGGCCGCCGCCGAGCAGATCGCCGACGCCGTTCTTGTGGGCAAGCGGCACATAGGCGGCGCGAATCTTCGTTCCAGTGGGATCGCTGACATTGTCGGCGATCGCCATCGCAAAACCGACAAGCTCGGCCTGCATCGCATCCAGCGACGTGGTCTCGGTATCGAAAGCCACGAGGCCGGTGTCGCGCGCATCGGCGATCCATCGGTCGAGCGCCGCCAGATCGCGGATCGTCTCATAGGTCGAATGATCGAAAGGCAGCGCCGCAAAAGCCTCGGCCCGCGCTTTGGCTAGATCCGCCGGCGAAAAAGCGCCTTCGACACCGCTCTTTGCCTTCGCGCGCGGCGGCACGGGCACCGATTCGCCCGAAACGTCGGGGATGCCGCCGGCAACGGGCTCCGGCTCGGCCGCATCGAGATCGGGACCATGGGCCGCCTTACCCCATTCGATAGGGACGACCGCCGGTTCGATGGCGCTCGCATCGCAATCGCAGACTTCGGCGACGCGTCGGGTCAGCGACGTGAATTCCATCGTCTTCAGGAAGCCGATGAGCTTCGGGCCGTTCTGCGGTTCCAGCACCAGCGCGTCGAGATCGAGATCAAGCGGCACGTCGGTGCGCAGCCGCACGAGTTCGCGCGAAAGCCGCGCCATCTCGATATTGGCAAGGATCGTCTCGCGGCGTTTGACCTGCTTGATCTCGGTGGCGCGATCGAGCAGCGTGTCGAGATCGCCATATTCCTCAAGGAGCTGGGCAGCCGTTTTCGGGCCGATGCCGGGAATGCCGGGAACATTGTCGACGGAGTCACCGGTCATCGCCTGCAGGTCGATCATCTTTTCCGGCGGCACGCCCCATTTCTCGACGACATCGGGAATGCCGATCTGCTTGTCCTTCATGCTGTCGTACATGTGGACATTTGAGGTGACGAGCTGCATCAGATCCTTGTCGGAGGAAACGATGGTGACATCGGCGCCCGCCGCCTCGGCCTGGCGGGCGTAGGTGGCGATGATATCGTCGGCCTCGAAGCCTTCGGTCTCGATGCAGGGCAGGTTGAAGGCGCGGGTCGCCTCTCTTATCAGGCCGAATTGCGGGATGAGCTCTTCCGGCGGGGCCGAGCGGTTCGCCTTGTAGGCGTCATAGAGATCCTTACGAAAGGTCTTGGCGGAATAGTCGAAAATGACGGCAAGATGGGTCGGCGTTACGCCGACATCGGTGTTGCGCGCATCCCTCAAGAGCTTCCACAGCATGTTGCAGAAACCGGAAACGGCGCCGACCGGCAGACCGTCGGTCTTGCGTGTCAGCGGCGGCAATGCGTGAAACGCCCGGAAGATGAAGCCGGAACCGTCGACTAGGAAGAGATGATCGCCTTTTTTCATGCGTGCATGGATAGCGCGGGCAGGAAACCAGGTCCATATAAAGTTCGGTGCACCAGGAGCGGAACGGATTTCCGCTCACCAAACTGTTACCAATTTGTAACGTACCGTGACCCTTGAAAAACCACATTCGTAGCCACAAATCCATGTCACCGGCGCTTGATCGCGTCGCGGGTCTGATTACCGGCTTGTCCCCCGCCGCATCAGGCTTGGACAAAGGCCTTATCCCCCTCTCCGGGCCTTTGTCCCCATTTTAAAGTCGCCATGGCCAACCTCCAGGTCATGGCGACTTTTATTTTCCAGGTCCGCGCAGTTCCGGCTTACATTTTTTGCAGCATCCTCTGCGATTTGCTGCATTGTCTCCGGCACGGTTTTGAGCCTAACTTGCAATCATGGGATTTAACCGCATGGATTCGGGAGCTTACCTTGCCAGCCAGCTGGCGAAGGGTTTTGCCCGCTCGCTGCACCAGCGCGCGGTAGGGCTCGGTTTCTCTCCCGGCCAGTTTCCCATCCTGCTGGAACTCTGGGCCGAGGATGGGCTGACCCAGAAACAGCTTCTCGACCGAGTTGCTATCGAGCAGGCGACCATGGCCAACACGCTTTCGCGCATGGTCCGCGACGGGCTGATCGAACGCCGGCCGCATCCGTCCGACAAGCGGGCGCAGCTGATTTTCCTGACGCCGAAGGCCCGTGCCATGGAGGCTGAGGCGATCGAGACCGCGCGTGAGGCGGACCTGGCGCTGTTCAAAGGCTTTCGCGGATTCGAGCGCGAGCTGACGCTCGAATATATCCGCCGGCTGCTGGAAAACGCCAAGGCGCTCTGACCGGGACTACTCGCAGGCAAGACGCGTAGGTCGCCGCCACGGTGTTGACAGCGCGTCGGAGTCGGCCGTCGAGGACAGAAGACTTTTGCGGGCGGCGAGCTTGATGCTCGGCTCGATATCCGGCTTGCCGAGCAAAAAGCCCTGTACCTGGGCGCAGCCTTCTTCGACGACGATCTGGCGCTGCGTCTCGGTTTCGACGCCCTCCGTTACGACAGGCATGCCGAGGCTGTGGCCGAGACCGATGATTGCGCGCACGATCGAACGTGACGCAGCGTCATGTTCCAGCATGCCGGTGAAGCTGCGGTCGACCTTGATCTTGTCGAACGGGAAGGTTCGCAGGTTGGAAAGCGAGGAAAAACCGGTGCCGAAGTCGTCCATGACGATGTGAACACCCAGACTGCGCAGGCGCTGCAGCGTGGCCATCACCCGATCGCGGTCACGGATGAGAGCGGCTTCGGTGATTTCGATTTCCAGCCGGTCGGGCGCGAGCCCCGTTTCCTCGAGGATTGCCTCGATCCGCTCGCAAAGGTTCGGCAGCATGAACTGCACCGGCGAGACATTGACGGCGATCGTCAGCGGATGCGGCCAGCGCGCAGCCTCTGTACAGGCCTCGCGCAGCACCCATTCGCCGAGCTGGACGATCGATCCGCTTTCCTCGGCGATTGGAATGAAGACATCCGGCTCGCTGATGCCGTGCCCCGGCCGGTTCCAGCGCATCAAGGCCTCATAACCGCTGACCTCGCCGCTAAGCGCACCGTAAATCGGCTGATAGCAGACATGGATCTGATTGCGGGTGATGGCGTGGCGCAGTTCGCTTTCGATTTGGCGGCGGGCTCGCGTGGCCTCGTCCATTTCCGCATCGAAGAAACACGCCTTTCCGCGGCCGCCGTGTTTGACCCGATAGAGTGCGATATCGGCATTGTTGCAGATCTCGTCGACATCACGTCCGTCGGCCGGGTAAAGGGCGATGCCGAGGCTGACGCCGACGGCGGTGGGGTCGCGCGCCGTATCCATCTCGGCGGCGAATTCGTCGAGGATCGCGGCTGCGAGCTTCTGTGCGGCCGCCGGTTGCTGTCCGGCGGGCTGGATGATGGCAAATTCATCGCCACCGAGACGGGCGATCGTATCGCTTTCATCAGCGACGCGACGGAGAATCGAGGCGACCTTGCGGAGAATTCGGTCGCCCTCGGCATGGCCGAAAATATCGTTGACGCTCTTGAACCGATCGAGATCGATGTAGAAGAGAGCCACCTTGCTGCTCTTTCGTTCGGCCATCTGCAGCGCCTGGCGGATGCGCGTATCGAACAACGACCGGTTGGGAAGATCGGTCAGAACATCGTGGTGGGCGAGATGTTCTATCATCTCTTCGGCCTGCCTGCGCTCCGTCAGATCGCGCACCGCCAGCACGTCACAATTGTGACCGCGATAGACGATCCGGCTCGTATTCACTTCGACGGCGATCTCCTTGCCGCTGCTGGTGCTGAGCAAGGTCTCGCCGGGCCTGTTCTGCCCCTGGATGACGGTCAAGGCAGCGGACGCCGCCTTGCCGGCAAGATCGGCAAGCTTCCAGCCGGAAAGAGCCTGGAAGCGTTCATTGGCATCGATGATCCTGCCATCGCGCAGGATCAGCAATCCTTCCTGTGAGGCATTGGCGAGCCCTCTCAGATCCGTCAGATGGCTTTCGATAAAGACCACCGCGATAGCGGTCAGAATGAGAGCGGTCGCCGCTACCACCACGATCGCCGCCAGCAGACTGGTATCGAGCACCATCGCCGGAACCTCTTTGCCGGGATCCGGCACGAGCGTGATGCTTGCCATCGAAATGAAGTGGAGAGCGCAGATTGCAAGGACGAAGGTGACGGACGAGGTGAGGAGCCGCCTCGGGCCCCTCCACTGGAAGAAGGCGTGGAAGGCAGCGCTCGACAGCAGCGCCCCCGCCAGAACCGCACTCAGCGTCATGTAGGGATCATAGACGATTACCGCCTGTGTCTCGATCGCCTGCATACCGGTCAGGTGCATCGAGGCGATGCCGAGCGCCATCAGGACGCCGCCGCGGATTTGCGAAAACCTGCCGCGGCTCTCCGAAGCGACGACGATCGCCGCCCACGAACCGGCAACCGACAGGAGGAAGGAAAGCGCCGTCAGCCCCAGTTGGTAGCTGATCGGCATGCCGCCGTCATAGGCCAGCATCGCGATGAAGTGCGTTGCCCATACGCCGGTGCCGAAGGCGAAAGCCGAGGCGCCGATCCAGAGCTTGCGGCGCCCGGCATCGCATTCTTGAGCGCGCGAAAGCGGCAGCATTGCTGCCATCGCGCCGACCAGACAAACCGCGGCGGCCGCAAGTACCAGCCGCCAATCATGATCGTCCCGAATACATGTAATGACCGAAAACATCCGTCCCCCCGAACAGCTGAATTCAGTCAGATTATTTAGGTTGTACTAAATAACTGTAAATTGAATTAGAAGCTTCTTCTATATTAACCGGCAATCTTCTTGCACCCCGATCCGGATATGGCCGCGTTCGCGCCGCCCATTTTGCTTTTCCGCCTCGCCTGCCTTCCTCGTTTGGTCTATCGTCCGGCCAAATTTCAAAAAGGAGTCGACAATGGCGGATCTACAACAGGTGCTTGCGCGCGCGGATCACAACCTTTCCTCAAGCCTCGAAAAGCTGTTCGAGCTTCTGCGCATCCAGTCGATTTCCACCGATCCCGTCTACAAGGCCGAATGCCGAAAGGCAGCCGAATGGCTGGTCGCCTATCTCGAAGGCCTTGGCTTTACCGCCTCGGTGCGTGACACTCCGGGCCATCCGATGGTGGTCGCCCACCATGGCGGCGCTTCCGCCGACGCGCCGCATGTGCTTTTCTACGGCCATTATGACGTGCAGCCGGTCGACCCGATCGAGCTCTGGGAAAACGATCCCTTCGAGCCATCGATCAAGGATGTCGGCGATGGCCGCAAGATCCTGACCGGGCGCGGCACCTCCGACGACAAGGGCCAGTTGATGACCTTCGTCGAAGCCTGCCGCGCCTATAAGGAGATCAACGGCGCACTTCCCTGCCGCATCACCATTCTGTTCGAGGGTGAGGAGGAATCGGGCTCACCGTCCTTGAAGCCTTTCCTCGAAGCAAACGCCTCCGAACTCAAGGCCGATTATGCGCTTGTCTGCGATACCGGCATGTGGGACCGCGATACGCCGGCAATCGCCGCGGCACTGCGCGGCCTCGTCGGCGAGGAGGTGGTCGTGACGGCCGCCGACCGCGACCTGCATTCCGGCCTCTTCGGCGGTGCTGCGGCCAATCCGATCCATATTCTCGTCGAGGCGCTTGCCGGCCTGCATGACGAGACGGGCCGCATCACGCTCGACGGTTTCTACGACGGCGTCGAGGAAACGCCCGACAACATCAAGGCGTCATGGGAGACGCTCGGCAAGACGGCCGAGAGCTTCCTCGGTGAAGTCGGCCTTTCCATTCCCTCCGGCGAAAAGGGCCGGTCGGTGCTGGAACTCACCTGGGCAAGGCCGACGGCCGAAGTCAACGGCATCTGGGGCGGATATACCGGCGAAGGCTTCAAGACGGTCATCGCCGCCAAGGCCTCGGCAAAGGTTTCGTTCCGGCTCGTCGGTACCCAGGATCCGGCTGCTATCCGCGAAGCTTTCCGCAGCTATGTCAGGTCGAAAATTCCGGCCGACTGCTCGGTGGAATTCCATCCGCATGGCGGCTCGCCGGCGATTCGTCTCTCCTATGATTCGCCTGTTCTGACCAAGGCGAAGACGGCGCTTTCCGACGAATGGCCGAAACCTGCCATCGTCATCGGCATGGGCGGCTCGATCCCGATCGTCGGCGATTTCCAGAAGATGCTCGGCATGGAATCACTGCTCGTCGGTTTCGGTCTCAGCGACGACCGCATCCATTCGCCGAACGAGAAATACGAGCTTGTTTCCTATCACAAGGGCATCCGCTCCTGGGTGCGTATCCTTCAGGCACTGGCCGGCTGAAGGGCAATGGCGTGCCTGACCAGGAAAACAAAAACAAAAGGCCGGTCGCCCGGCCTTTCGTCATCCGCTCGGCTCGGTGCCAGTTCATCCGTGGTCAAGGAGCAAGCAGGTATTGACGCCAGATTGCAGCCGCAAGGTTAACAGAGCGTTAATGCTTCGAACGCAACCGATTTCCGGGACGAGCATGAGAGCACAAATCTCCCCCCGTTCAAGCTACGTTCATCGCGCTCAATCTATAAAGCATTGAAAGACAAGCGAATGATGACGCCCTAACAAATGCCGGCGATCGCTCTATCTTTTGTTCCAGATGGCATATGCCAAGGAAACGCAGCCGAGTGCTGCCTGAAAACACGCCAACGAGGAGTAAGAAGCGTGAAAAACCTGATCGTCAAGATAGCCGGGGCCGCGCTGCTGTTGCTGGCTCCGGCAATCGCGCAGGCCGCCGAGGGTTACTCGACGGCAAACGTCAATATGCGTGCGGGTCCGAGCACCCGGTATCCCGCCGTCGCCGTCATACCCGCCGGATCATCGGTCGAAATTCGCGGCTGCCTTTCCAACGTCAACTGGTGTGACGTCGAGTTCTATGGCGGCCGCGGCTGGGTCTCGGGCCAGTACGTGCAGGCAGTCTACCAGCAACGCCGCGTCTATGTCGGGCCGGAATATTATCGCCCGCTGGGCATTCCAATGGTCACCTTCAGCGTCGGCAATTATTGGGACCGTTACTACCGCCATCGCGATTTCTATCGCGAGCGCGACCGCTGGAGCCGCGGCCCCGACTATTATTACCGCAACCGCGACGGCGATTATTACCGCAACCGCGACGGCGATTATTACCGTGACCGCGATCGCGGTTATTATTCCCGCGACCGCGACTACCGGGAACGCAACCGGGACTGGCGCGACGATGATCGCAGAGAGGAAGTCCGCCGGCCCGAGCGTCGGAAAACCGACACGGATTTCCGTGACCTGCCGCAGTTCAGAGGTGGTAAGGCCGACACCCACAATCGTCCGGATCCAAGGGCTTCGCCTTTCGTCTGCCGTCCGGGCGATCCCGCCTGCGACTGAAACATTGAGGGCGGCAGCGATGCCGCCCTTTCTGCGTCACGGGGTGCTCTTGCGAAAATGGAGCTAAGAAAGAGCCCGGCGCTCCTTGGGGGGATGCACCGGGCCTGATGTCGATCGGCGCGCGTTGAGGGGAGACGGCCGATCAATCGCGGGACGTGAGGGGCTGTCCCGCTTCCCCATAAACAATCGTCGAGCCTATTGGTTCCGCTCGCCGCATAATTCCTTAAACCGGAAATCCTGTTTGCTCGGCCTGCGCAACGCGTCCCTATCTCTCTGGTCATGACCATGCGGCTTCGACAATGCGCCGGGCGCTTGTCGGCCTTTAACACCCCGTTAAATCGCCGCAATTACAGTTCACTCGGATGATCGCGTCGCCCGCTGCATAGTTCCTTAAATCGAAACCAGTTTAAGGAAAAAATTATGCAGCACTTCAAAGTGCTACAGCGTCCTTCGCGCGTCTAAAGACACGCCCGGCGCTGTAATAGGGGCGCCGTTATGCGAAGTGGGCTTCGCGATCGAACAGGGGATGCGACCGGTCCGCGATGGCAGGCAGAGGCAAATCAGGCGACAGAATCGAACCGTCCTTCAGCGGCCGCCCGGCCCGCGAAGATGATGAATTTTCGCTCGACGCCGATGACCGCGTCATCGGAAGTGGATCCGTGCGCCGCGGCGGCTCCAAGCCGCCGCCGCAGCGTGCCGCCCGCCAGCGGCGGCGCGAGCCGCGGGAGCGTGAGGGCGGCGGCCTTTTCGGCTTCTTGCGCCGCGTGGTCTATTGGTGCGTCGTGCTTTTCATCTGGGCCGGCATCGGCATTGCCGGGCTCGTCCTCTACTACGGCTCGCGCATGCCGAGCGCCAGCACATGGGCGATTCCCGAGCGGCCGCCGAACGTCAAGATCACCGCCGTCGACGGCAGCGTCATTGCCAATCGCGGCGCCACCGGCGGCGAGGCGCTGTCGCTGGAAAACATGTCGCCCTATATTCCGGAGGCCGTCATCGCGATCGAGGACCGGCGCTTCTATTCGCATTTCGGCGTCGATCCGCTCGGCCTCGGCCGGGCGATCGTCACCAACTTCACGGCCGGCCACATGGTGCAGGGCGGCTCGACGCTGACCCAGCAGCTTGCCAAGAACCTCTTCCTCTCTCCCGAGAGAACACTGGAGCGCAAGGTGCAGGAGGTTCTGCTCGCGCTGTGGCTGGAGCAGAAATATACCAAGGACCAGATCCTTGCGATGTATCTCAACCGGGTGTTCTTCGGATCGAACGCCTATGGCGTCGAGGCAGCGTCGAGGCGCTATTTCAACAAATCGGCGCGGGATGTGAACCTCGGCGAGGCAGCAGTGCTGGCAGGCCTGCTCAAGGCGCCGTCGCGGCTTTCGCCGGCCCGCGACGCGGAAGCGGCGAATGCGCGCGCCCAGCTCGTGCTCGCGGCCATGCGCGAGCAGGGTTTCATCACCGATTCCGAGGTCAAGACAGCAATGTCGCAGACCCCGGCTTCGGCCAAGAGCTACTGGTCGGGCGCCGGGCATTACGTCGCCGACATGGTCATGGACGAGCTGCCGGGCCTGATCGGCGACGTCAAGGAAGACATCATCGTCGATACGACGATCGACAAATCGCTGGAGAAGAAGGCTGAGCAGTCGCTGGTCGACGTGCTCGACAAGGAGGGCGGCAAGCTCGATGCCTCACAGGCGGCCCTGGTTTCGATCGACGGCACCGGGGCGATCCGGGCACTCGTCGGCGGCAGAGACTATGCGACGAGCCAGTTCAACCGCGCCGTCAAGGCCAAGCGTCAACCGGGATCTTCGTTCAAGCCCTTCGTCTATACCGCGGCGCTGGAAAAAGGGCTGACGCCTTTTTCGGTGTTCAACGACGCGCCGATCCGCATCGGCGACTGGACGCCGGAGAATTACGAAAAGAAATACAATGGCGAAGTGACGCTGGCGACCGCGCTCGCCAAGTCGCTGAACACGGTGGCCGCGCAGCTGGTGATGTATGACGGGCCGGATCAGGTGATCAAGCTCGCCCACCGGCTCGGGATCGAAAGCGAGCTGCAGCCGAACGCCTCGATTGCGCTCGGGACGTCCGAAGTGTCGTTGATGGAATTGACCGCCTCCTATGCCGCCTTCATGAACGGCGGCTACAAGGCGACGCCGCACGTCATCCGCCGGGTGACGACCGCCGAGGGCAAGGTTCTCTACGAAAATACTTATGACAGTCCGCCGCGCGTGCTTTCCGAGCAGATCGCCGCGCAAATGGATACGATGATGATGGGCGTCATCGAGAACGGCACCGGCAAGAGTGCTAAGATTCCCGGCTGGCAGGCGGCGGGCAAGACCGGCACGACGCAGAATTCGCGCGACGCGCTGTTCGTCGGCTTCACCAGCAATCTCACGACAGGCGTCTGGTTCGGCAATGACGACGGCAAACCAATGAAAAAGGTGACCGGCGGCGGTCTTCCTGCCAAGGCCTGGAAGGAATTCATGATCGCCGCCCACAAGGGTCTTTCGCCGGCACCGCTCTTCGGCAACGGCCAGCTGATCGACAATCCGAACAGCGGTCAGCCGATGGCGCAGGCAACGCCCGACGGCGGGCAGCCGGTCACGGCCGAAGTGCCGCCGCCAACGACGATCGGCGGCATCATTTCCGGCGTTTTCGGCGGCGGCGAGAATGCCGAGCGTTATCCGCAGGCGCCTGTCCGGCAACCGCGGGCAAGCCCCGGAAACGGCCCTGTTCCTCCTGCAGACGTTGCCGAAGGCGGCGGTTCAAGCTACGACGGCATCGTGCCGCCCGGCGATGTCGGTGGGCCGCAGACGACCTCGTCGGTGCAGCCTCGGCGCACGACTCTGCTCGATCTGATCATGGGTCAATGAGATTCCGTGCTGCATGCCCGGCGCAGGCCACATTTCCTAGAAATCGCACGCTTCCGGGGGATCGGGCGGCCTCTTTCCCGGCTGCTGCGAAAATTGAAGGCAACACATTCGTTTTGCTGGATTCCGGGCTATTTCCCGCCTTGCAGTCCAGAAAACCGCTCCTTATATACGCCGCATCACCGCAATCACGATTGCGTAATCTCAAATAGACCCATCCCGTAAGGGGCTGTCAGGGAAATGCCTTCTGGGGGTTCCGACAGCTTGCTTCAAGGAGAGAATGACATGGCAAAAGTAATTGGTATCGACCTTGGAACGACGAATTCCTGCGTCGCAGTCATGGACGGCAAGGACGCAAAGGTCATCGAGAATGCGGAAGGTGCGCGCACGACCCCTTCCATGGTGGCCTTTTCCGACGATGGCGAGCGCCTCGTCGGCCAGCCGGCCAAGCGCCAGGCGGTCACCAACCCGACGAACACGCTCTTTGCGGTCAAGCGCCTGATCGGCCGCCGCTACGAAGACCCGACCGTCGAGAAGGACAAGCATCTCGTTCCCTTCAGCATCGTCAAGGGCGACAATGGCGACGCCTGGGTCGAAGCCAATGGCAAGGGCTACTCGCCCGCACAGATTTCCGCGATGATCCTTCAGAAGATGAAGGAAACCGCCGAATCCTATCTCGGTGAAAAGGTCGAGAAAGCCGTCATCACTGTTCCCGCCTACTTCAACGACGCGCAGCGCCAGGCAACCAAGGATGCCGGCAGGATCGCCGGTCTCGAAGTGCTGCGCATCATCAACGAGCCGACTGCTGCCGCTCTCGCCTACGGCCTTGACAAGAAGGACGGCAAGACGATCGCCGTCTACGACCTTGGCGGCGGCACCTTCGATATTTCGATCCTCGAGATCGGCGACGGCGTCTTCGAAGTGAAGTCCACCAACGGCGATACCTTCCTCGGCGGTGAAGACTTCGACATGCGCCTCGTCGAATATCTCGTTGCCGAATTCAAGAAGGACAACGGCATCGACCTGAAGAACGACAAGCTTGCCCTGCAGCGCCTCAAGGAAGCTGCCGAAAAGGCGAAGATCGAACTGTCGTCCTCGCAGCAGACCGAAATCAACCTGCCGTTCATCACGGCTGACGCCTCCGGTCCGAAGCACCTGACGCTGAAGCTGACCCGCGCCAAGCTCGAGAGCCTGGTCGACGATCTCGTCCAGCGCACGATCGCTCCGTGCAAAGCGGCTCTCAAGGATGCCGGCGTCACCGCTGCCGAAATCGACGAAGTGGTCCTCGTCGGCGGCATGAGCCGCATGCCGAAGGTGCAGGAAGTCGTCAAGCAGCTGTTCGGCAAGGAGCCGCACAAGGGCGTCAATCCGGATGAAGTGGTTGCGCTCGGCGCCGCCATCCAGGCCGGCGTTCTGCAGGGCGACGTCAAGGACGTCCTGCTGCTCGACGTCACCCCGTTGTCGCTCGGCATTGAGACACTCGGCGGCGTCTTCACCCGTCTGATCGAACGCAACACGACAATCCCGACTAAGAAGAGCCAGACCTTCTCGACCGCCGAAGACAACCAGCAGGCCGTCACCATCCGCGTTTCGCAGGGCGAACGCGAAATGGCTGCCGACAACAAGCTGCTCGGCCAGTTCGACCTCGTCGGCCTGCCGCCGTCGCCGCGCGGCGTGCCGCAGATCGAAGTCACCTTTGACATCGACGCCAACGGCATCGTGCAGGTTTCGGCCAAGGACAAGGGCACCGGCAAGGAACAGCAGATCCGCATCCAGGCTTCCGGCGGCCTCTCCGACGCCGACATCGAAAAGATGGTGAAGGATGCCGAATCCCACGCTGCCGAAGACAAGAAGCGCCGCGAGACCGTGGAAGCCAAGAACCAGGCCGAGAGCCTGATCCACTCCACGGAAAAGTCGCTGAAGGATTACGGCGACAAGGTCTCCGAAGCCGACCGCACCGCCATCTCGGATGCGATCGCCGCGCTGAAGTCCTCGACCGAGGCAACCGAAGCCGACGCCGAAGACATCAAGGCCAAGACCCAGACGCTGATGGAAGTTTCCATGAAGCTCGGCCAGGCGATCTATGAAGCACAGCAGGCCGAAGGCGGCGCTGCTGCCGATACCTCCGCGGAAGGCGGCGACAATGTCGTCGACGCCGACTACGAGGAAATCAAGGACGACGACCGCAAGAAGTCCGCGTAATCCGCGGCGGCGTGGTTATGCTTCAACACCTGATCCGGCTGCTCACCATGGCAGCCGGAAATCCATTTCCGGGGTTTAATCCTTAATGGCAAAAGCGGACTTTTACGAAACTCTGGGTGTAGCCAAATCGGCGGACGAGAAAGAGCTGAAGAGCGCCTTCCGAAAGCTGGCGATGAAATATCATCCGGACAAGAACCCGGATGACAAGGAAGCCGAACGGAAGTTCAAGGAAATCAACGAAGCCTATGAAATGCTCAAGGACCCGCAGAAGCGGGCAGCCTATGATCGTTATGGCCACGCAGCCTTTGAGCATGGCGGCATGGGCGGCGGTGGCGGCGGCTTTGCCGGCGGCGGCTTCTCCGACATCTTCGAGGATATTTTCGGCGAGATGATGGGCGGCGGACGGGCGCGCCAGCGCTCGTCGGGAGGCCGCGAACGCGGCGCCGATCTTCGCTACAATATGGAAATAACGCTGGAAGAGGCTTTCTCGGGCAAGACGGCGCAGATCCGCGTTCCCACCTCCATCACCTGCGACGTCTGTTCGGGTTCAGGCGCCAAGCCCGGCACGCAACCGAAGAACTGCGGCACCTGCCAGGGCACGGGCCGCGTGCGCGCGGCGCAGGGTTTCTTCTCGATCGAGCGGACCTGCCCGACCTGCCACGGCCGTGGCCAGATCATTCCCGATCCGTGTCCGAAGTGCCACGGCCAGGGCCGGGTGACGGAAGAGCGGTCACTCTCGGTCAATATTCCCGCCGGCATCGAGGACGGCACGCGCATCCGCCTACAGGGCGAGGGCGAAGCCGGGGCTCGCGGCGGACCGGCCGGCGATCTTTATATCTTCCTGTCGGTGAAGCCGCATGAATTCTACCAGCGTGACGGAGCCGACCTCTATTGCGCCGTGCCGATCTCGATGACGACGGCTGCTCTCGGCGGAACCTTCGACGTAGCGACACTCGACGGCACCAAATCGCGGGTGAGCGTGCCTGAGGGCACGCAGGCCGGCAAACAGTTCCGTCTCAAGGGCAAGGGCATGCCGGTGCTGCGTTCGGCGCAGACGGGCGACCTTTATATCCAGATCCAGATCGAGACACCGCAAAAGCTCACCAAGCGTCAGCGCGAACTGCTGCAGGAATTCGAGCAGATTTCTTCCAAGGAGAACAATCCGGAGTCGACGGGTTTCTTTGCCCGGATGAAGGAATTCTTCGAAGGCTGAGCCGTCGATCGATAGGCAATCGCGATAGCCGGGGACGGAAACGTCTCCGGCTTTTTTTGTACCCGCAAATCCTGATTTGGGACATGGGCAGTTCATGCCAGGCGATCTGTTCCAGATCTGCCGCGCAATCTGTTCCAGATCGACACGGTGCCCGCTCGGAACAGGAACTTGCGTTAACGCAGCCCGATGATGCCGCTTGCAAGTTTTTAAAATGACTCCAATCTCTGCTGTCAGCGCATGACCCAGGAGCTCGGAATCGATGTCAGGGGGGTGATGCGCAGTTTCAGAGCGACAGAGCGTTTCCCGCGCGTCCAATTGGACGCAGGCGCTCTAACGGGGACCACGAAGCAAGAGTATTCATCATGGCGCCAGCCTTTTCCTCTCAGTCCGAAGATGTCGACGTTCTCGCCGGCGCCATTTACACATGGTGTGCCGAGCGCAATATCAAGCTTCGCAGCCAGCAGGGCCTTTCCATCGCCAGTATCGCGATCGACCTCTACCACGCCGGCCACCAGACGCAGGACGACCTGCTAACGGCGTTGCATGGGTGCGAGATTCACTGATTCACCAACGCGTCGCGAAATGCGTCTACCGCTGGGGACAGGCAGCCCCCCGACATGGCTCGGAGGTCATCCCTGTCTGGAGAAGTCTTGCTTCTCCCGAAGGTCAGCTAACCGCTTCAGCGGAGTCAGGCGGCGCTATCGACCGCTTCGCCGCTCATCAGTGTAAGGATTGTCTTGACCGCTTCCTTGCCTGCCGCCGAATTCAGCTTGTCGTAGCTCAGCGCAAGGGCATAGGCATCAGGGCTGAGTTCGATACGGCCGCCGAATTCCGATATATCGGTCCCCTCGAAGAGGGCGGCGATCTCGACGCCGAGAAAAACCGCGATCTGATGCAGCTTGCTGGCTGAAACCCGGTTCGTTCCCTTTTCATATTTCTGGATCTGCTGGAAAGTCAGTCCGAGTGCTTCACCGAGCTCGAGCTGGGAAACACGACGAATGGCGCGAAGCTGTCTGATGTTGCGACCAACGATGATATCGACCGGATCTGGCACTTCACCACTCTCTTATACATGAACCTTTTGTTCACCATATCGTTTTCCCGAGATAAGGCAATCCTGTAGTTGCAAAATTCAACCGGCTTTTTGCAGGCGTCACGTTACGTCAGCAAACGCCGAGAAATGCCGCAGAAGCCCTGTCATCCAGGTGATCGGAGCGCGACGACGACGGCTGTCGTCGGTAAGGACGGCCAATCTCGACGCCTCGGATTCGGTTGTATTTTTCGCGGGTTCGAGAAAACCGTACCGAAAAGTTCCGGAATTGACCGTGTTTACGATGCTCCCCGTCAAGCGGGCGCGATCCGCGCGCGAAGCTGCGCGCTTGCCATCTGCGCCGCTTCGGCTTAGCTGTCACGCTTCACGGACCCGGATACGCAATGCCGCATAAGGTTTCTCTCTCCCGTCTGAAGCTGACGGACTTCCGCAATTATGCGGCCGCGAGCCTTAGCCTCGATGGTCGGCACGCCGTGCTGACCGGAGACAATGGCGCCGGCAAGACCAATCTCATGGAGGCGGTCTCGCTGCTTTCGCCCGGCCGCGGCCTGCGCCGAGCCGCCTATGGCGACATTACCCGCGTCGGCGCGGCCGGCGGCTTTTCGATCTTCGCGGCGCTGGATGGCATGGAGGGCGAGGTCGAGATCGGAACCGGCATAGAAGCGGGTGAGGAGACCACAGCCCGCCGGCTTCGCATCAACGGCACCCCGGCAAAAACCGCCGACGAGTTGACCGATCACCTGCGTCTTCTCTGGCTGACACCGGCGATGGACGGGCTCTTCACCGGCGCCTCCTCCGACCGCCGGCGCTTTCTCGACCGGCTGGTGCTGTCGCTCGATCCGGCCCACGGCCGCCGCGCCAGCGATTTCGAGCGTGCCATGCGCAGCCGCAACAAACTGCTGGACGAGAGCCGCTTCGACCCTTCCTGGCTTGCGGGTATCGAAGAACAGATGGCAAGCCTCGGTATCGCCATGGCGCTCGCCCGCCAGGAAATGCTCGGCCTTTTGAGCCGGCTGATCGAGGAAACACTGGAGAGCTCGCCTTTCCCCTCGGCCTCACTGCAGCTCTCGGGCTTCATGGACGGCCAGTTCTCGCGCCCATCGGTCGACCTCGAGGACGACTACGCGGAGATGCTGGCCGAGAGCCGCTACCGCGATGCCGGCGCGGGGCGCACGCTGGAGGGACCGCACCGGGCTGACCTCATCGTCCACCACCGCGAAAAGGCGATGGAGGCGGCGCGTTGTTCCACCGGCGAGCAGAAAGCGCTGCTTGTCGGCCTGGTGCTTGCCCATGCACGACTCGTCGGCAATCTTACCGCCCATGCGCCGATCCTGCTGCTCGACGAAATCGCCGCGCATCTCGACGAGAACAGGCGCGCCGCGTTGTTCGACCTCATCGACGGACTGGGCGGTCAGGCCTTCATGACCGGAACGGATCGGGGAATGTTCTCGGCCCTCGGCGACAGGGCGCAGTTCTTTACGGTTGCGGACGGAAGGGTGTTCGGATGAGGGAGACAGCTTTTCCCGATGTCGCTTTTCCCGATGTCGGGGGCCATGCTACCATCGCCGCCATGGAACCTCTCAGCCCCGATGAAATCGCCCGGTATCAACGCCATATCCTGCTCCCCGAAATCGGCGGGGCAGGCCAGCAGAAACTCAAGGCCGCCCGCGTGCTGGTGATCGGCGCCGGCGGGCTCGGTGCGCCGATTCTGCAATATCTCGCCGCCGCCGGTATCGGCACGCTCGGCATCGTCGACGACGACCGGGTGTCGCTGTCCAATCTGCAGCGCCAGGTGATCCATGATTCCGGCACGATCGGCGAGCGGAAAACCGAAAGCGCCGCCTTGGCCATTGCCAGGCTCAACCCGCATGTGCGGCTCATCCGCTTCGAGGAACGCTTTTCTCGCGAGACTGCCCGGCGTCAATTGTCCGGCTTCGATCTCCTGATCGACGGCTCCGACAATTTCGATACGCGTTATGCCGCGGCCGATGCGGCGGAGGAAGCACGTATCCCACTCGTCACCGGAGCCGTCGGTCGTTTCGACGGTTCGCTGACGGTGCTAAAACCTTACGCGACGGCCGAGGACGGAGCGCCCAACCCAGGCTACCGCGACCTGTTTCCCGAGGCGCCACCGGCGGGCCTGATCCCCAGCTGCGCCGAAGCCGGCATCATCGGCGCGCTCACCGGCGTCATCGGCACGATGATGGCGATGGAGGCGATCAAGCTCGTCACCGGCGCCGGCGAGCCGCTGATCGGGCGGCTGCTGCTTTACGACGCACTCTCGGCCCGGTTCGAAACCGTGCGCTACAAGCGCCGCCGCGCAAGGCAGGCCGGATGACGATTATCCGCCTTGATCGGAGCTTCACGCGCTGGGACGAGCTGCTCGCCCTCATCCTCACGGCCTTCGCTTCGATGAACGGGAGGATCGATCCGCCGTCCTCGGCGCTCAGTCTGACGGCGGAGGCGCTGGCAGCAAAGGCTGAGGCCGAGATCGGCCATGTCGTCATCGACGATGGCAAACTGACCGGCTGCCTGTTTCTGCGGCCGGAGGCCGATTGTCTCTATGTCGGCAAGCTCGCCGTTCTGCCGGCAGCGCAAGGCAAGGGCCTCGGCAGGCGTTTGCTCGCAGTTGCCGAGGAGACGGCTGCAGAACTCGGCTTTGCCGCTTTGCGGCTGGAGACACGCATCGAGCTCACCGACAATCACGCCGTCTTTGCCGCCTGGGGATTTTCCAGAAGCGCCGAAAAGGCCCATCCTGGTTTTGCCAGGACGACCTTCGTCGAGATGCGGAAGATCCTTACTCGCTGACGCGCATCGACCGAATCCGCTCCCCGAATTAGCTCACCGGCCCGGCAGCACCCGGTTCGGCGGTCTGTGGCCGTCGATGAAGGTGCGGATATTGATGATGACCTTGTCGCCCATGTCGATCCGGCCTTCGATCGTCGCCGAACTCATATGCGGCAGCAGCACGACCTTGCCCTCATTGGCGAGCTTGACGAGCTTCGGATTGACGGCCGGCTCGTTCTCGAACACGTCGAGGCCGGCGCCGGCGATCTTGCCCTCCCTCAGGCATTTGATCAGCTGGGCTTCATCGACGACGTCACCGCGCGCTGTATTGACGAGATAGGCGGTGGGCTGCAGCAGCGCCAGGCGGCGCGCCGAAATCAGGTGAAAGGTTGCCGGTGTCGAGGGGCAGTTGATCGAGACGATGTCGACACGGGCCAGCATCTGGTCGAGGCTTTCCCAATAGGTTGCCTCCAACTCGTCCTCGACGGCTGGATTGACGCGCTTGCGATTGTGATAGTGGATCGAAAGACCAAAAGCCTTGGCGCGGCGGGCCACCGCCGTGCCGATACGCCCCATGCCGACGATGCCGATGCGCTTTCCGTGAATGCGCCGGCCGAGCATCCAGGTGGGAGACCAGCCGGCCCACTCGCCCGGCTTGTCGGTCAGGATCCGCGCCCCTTCGCCGAGCCGCCTCGGAACCGCGAGAATCAGCGCCATTGTCATATCGGCGGTGTCCTCGGTCAGGACGTTCGGCGTGTTGGTGACGGTGATGCCCTTGCGCGCCGCCGCCTCGACGTCGATGTGGTCGGTGCCGTTGGAGAAGCTGGCAATAAGCTTCATCTGCGGCCCCGCCTCTTCGATCAGGGCCGCATCGATGCGATCGGTGACCGTCGGCACCAGCACGTCGGCAGTCCGGACAGCGGCGATAAGCTCGGGAACGGAGCGCGGCGCGTCATCGATGTTCAGCTCGGCATCGAACAGCTCCCGCATTCGGGTTTCGACGGCATCCGGCAGCTTGCGGGTGATATAGACCTTCGGTTTTTTCTTCGCTGTCATGGCTGCCTGCGGTGCCTTGTTCAGAGGTCTTTAACCAAGAGGGGTGATAATTTTCCCGTTCCGGGCAATTTCTACCAGACCCGCACGCGAAGACAAACAAAACTCGTGGTGCAGCCGGGGAATGTCAAAGCCCGGACCGCGTGCAGGCCGGGCTTGCCCGCGAATTCGAGCAAACGGAAGCCTCCATGCGCAGCAAAGTCCTGAAGTCCTGCCTCGCCCTCGCGATCGCTCTGGCCGCATCCATGGGAACCTTAGAATTTGCTCATGCGCAGGCGGCCAAAGGGCCGAGCGGCCTGCCGTTGCCGCGCTTCGTCACATTGAAATCGAAGCGCGTCAACCTGCGCATCGGCCCCGGAACGGATTTCGCCGTATCGTGGATGTATCTGAAATCCGGCCTGCCGGTGGAAATCATCCAGGAATACGACAATTGGCGCCGCATCCGCGATGCCGACGGCACTGAAGGCTGGGTCAATCAGTCGCTGCTGTCAGGCCAGCGCGCGGCGATCGCCGCACCCTGGATGAAGGCGAAGGGCAAGGGCGTTTATGTCAACCTGCGCCGCGAGGCGCAGCCCTCCGCCTCGATCGTCGCCAAGCTGGAACCCGGCGTGATGCTGACGATCGGCGAATGCAACGGCGATTGGTGCCACGCAGAAACCGACGGCGCCGCAGGCTGGGTGGCGCAGTCGGAAATCTGGGGCGCCTATCCCGGCGAGGCCTTCAAATAAGCCCCGCCTGTTTGGCGGCGTCGGAAAGCGAGGTCATCGGGCGTGGGCCGATCTGCTGAATGACAATGCCGGCGGCGAGACAACCGAGCTTGCCGCAATCCTCCAGGGACCTTCCCTGCGTGTAGCCATAGAGGAAGCCGGAGGCAAACAGGTCGCCGGCGCCCGTTGTGTCAACAACTTCCCGAATCCTGATCGCATCGACGTAATAACGCTCGCGGCCCTTCAGGATGACGGCGCCGTTCTCGCTCATCGTCACGGCGGCGATCTTGCAGTCCGCGGCGATCCTGTTCAGCGCCTCTTCGAAATCGTCGGTCTGGTAAAGCGACAGCGCCTCCTGGCGATTGGCAAAGACGATATCGACCTTGCCGGAGCGCATCAGATCGAGGAACTCGCCGCGATATCGGTCGACGCAGAAACTGTCGGACAGTGTCATCGACATTTCCCGGCCGTGTTGATGGGCGATGCGGGCGCAATCGAGAATCGCCTCCTTGGCGCGCGGCGGATCCCACAGATAACCTTCGAAATAGGTGACCTTGGCATTGGCGACGACATCGGCCTCGACATCCTCAGGACCGAGTTCGACGCAGGCGCCGAGATAGGTATTCATCGAACGCTCGCCATCCTCGGTGACAAAGATCATCGAACGCGCCGTCGGCGGGAAGGTGCCCTTCGGCTTCGTCTGATAGTGGACGCCCTGGGCGCGGATGTCGTGGGTAAAGATGTCTCCGAGCTGATCTGCGGCGACATTGCCGAAATAGGCGGCCTTACCGCCGAGGTTGGCAACGCCCGCCGCCGTGTTGCCGGCGCTGCCGCCGGAGGCTTCCAGTGCCGGTCCCATGCGCGAATACAAGAGTTCGGCGCGTTCGGCGTCGATGAGGTTCATCGCCGCCTTCGTGATCTGGTTGTCAATGAGGAACTGGTCGTTGCAACGGGCGATGATATCCACGATTGCGTTGCCGACCGTCAGAACATCGAATCTTGTCATGAAATGGGGGGTCCCGGATTTGTGATAGCGGGGTTCGGTCTTAGCGAAATTTCTGCGGTTTGGAAGGACAAATGGTGAATGGCGCATCTATTTCTTCGCAAAAGTGCCGCTTATTCGTCACGCCGCTGTCATCTTCGAAATCTACAAAAACTCGCAGGAAAACCGGCATGAGCAGCTTTCAGTTGCGGCCGGGCGCCCGAGGGATGATCCCTTCGATCTTACCGGCGCGATGCTGACCACGGATGAACTGGCAGCTTCGTGATCGGGATATCCGGCAGGGCCGGAGCGGAAAAGCGGGCTGTGCCCGCTTTTTTTGCTTTGCGGAGAGCCGAGCGCCGGAGCGGGCGGCGCTTGCCTTTTCAATTCGAACCTTTTGCTGCCAGAGCGCCGTGCATCCGTTCGGATGCAAAGGACGCTCTCACTCTTTAAATCTACGCATCGGACTTACCGAAAATCGATTCCGATTTTCGGGCCGATGCTGTAGAGGTCGGATACTCCCCTCCCCCGCAGAGCATCCTGCCTCATGTCAGCCATCATTCTCGACGTCCTCCCCATCTTCATCCTGATCCTCATCGGCTGGGTGATCGTTCGCAGCGGCCTGATGACGTCGAATGTCGGCGACGCGCTCAGCGAATTCGTCTTCAAGATCGCCGTGCCGCTGCTGCTCTTCCGCACCATCGCCGAAGCGGATTTCCACGGCGCCTCGCCTTTCCGGCTCTGGATCGTCTATTTCTCCGGCGTCGCCATCACCTGGACGGCCGGGCATATCGCCGCCACGCGGCTTTTCGGCCGCGACGAACGGATCGGCGTTCTCGCCGGGGTGTCCTCAGCCTTCGCCAACAACGTCTTCATCGGGCTGCCGCTCGTTCAGCGGACCATCGGCGACGAAGGGCTGGTGGCGTTGTCGATCCTCCTTGCCGTGCATCTGCCTGTCATGATGGTCGCTGGCACAGTGCTGATGGAACATGCGGAGCGCAAGATCGCCGGCAAAAGCGACCGCAGCATGATGTTCGTGCTTCGCCAGATCGCCATCAATCTCATACGCAATCCGCTGGTGATCGGGCTTGCGGCGGGCATGGCCATGCACCTTTCCGGCCTTACCATGACTGCAACGCTGGCGACGGTCGTCAATCAGATCGCCGGCATTGCCGGTCCGGCAGCGCTGATCTCGCTCGGGATGGCGCTGGAGAGATACGGCGTCTCCGGCAATTTCGGTATTGCCAGCGTCACCTCGAGCTTAAAGCTGCTGCTGCTGCCCGGTTGCGTCTGGGCGGCGAGCCATCTCCTCGGCCTCAACCCTGCATGGACGGCAGCGATTGTGCTGACCTCGTCGGTGCCGACAGGCGTCAACGCCTGGCTGATCGCCAACCGGTTCGGCGTCGGTCACAGCCTCGCCGCCTCGACGATCACGGTGACAACGGCTCTCGGCGCCATCACGGTCTCGCTCTGGGCCTATTTCCTCGGCGCCTGAGCATGTCACCCAAAATGCGCGGCGGTCTTGTCATAACGACGCGCGCAAAAACTCGCTCTTCGCGCAGCAAAAAGCCCGGCGCGCGGGCCGGGCTTTGAAAATCAGGCGATCATCCCGCCGTTCACTGCGTGGCCGTTTTCGGATCCGGCAGCGGCACCGGCGAATCAGCGAGCGTGTGCAGGTAGAGGATGACGTTGGCGCGATCCTGATCCTTCGCCAGACCGGCGAAGCCCATTGCGGTGCCGGGAACATCCTTCTTCGGCGCCAGCAGGAACTTGTTGAGGTTCTCGAAAGTCCACTTCTCGCTGCTACCCTTGGAGAAATCCTTCATCGCAGCGGAATAAGCGAAGCCTTCATGCGAGGCGATCGGGCGATCTACGACACCAAAGAGGTTCGGACCGACCTTGTTCGGTCCGCCTTTGGTGCCGTCATGACAGGCCTGACACTTCTTGAAGACCGCTTCACCGGCCTTGGCATCTGCAGAAGCGAGCAACTGCGCGATCGGAACGGCAGCGGCCGGCGCAGCTTCGCCACCGGCGGCCGGCGCCTCTTCGGCAACGATCGCGAAACCTTCCTTCTCCGGCGCTTCGGAATGGAAGATCCCCTCGGACGCGATGGAGACCGACATCAGAACGAAAATCGTTCCGAGCAGCGCCCCCACGGCCGTATTGACGTATGAATTCATCTGCAATGCTCCCCTTGCAGCCGGCAGACAAGAACCGGACCATCTTGAAATCGCGCGGAACCTATGTCTTTTGACTGTTCGTTGCAACTGTCTAAATGGTCTTATGCGTGAGACTTTTTGACACTTTTCAGCCCGGAATAGAAGGCCCGAACAATGCGTGATTCAAATTTCGACGACGTGCTCGTATTGATTCCGGCACGGATGGCCTCCACCCGGCTTCCGGGCAAGCCGCTCGCCGATATTTGCGGACTGCCGATGGTCGTGCAGGTGGCGATGCGCGCAAGAGAAGCCGAAATCGGCCGGGTCGTCGTCGCCGTCGACGATCCGCAGGTGTTCGATACGGTGGCCGCCGCCGGCTTCGAAGTTGTCATGACCAGCAAGGATCATCAATCCGGCTCGGACCGCATCTTCGAGGCGTTGACGAAGGTCGATCCGGACGGCAAGGCGAAGTTCATCGTCAACGTCCAGGGCGACCTGCCGACGATCGAGCCGGAAACAGTGCGGGCGGCCTTGCGCCCCCTCGAGAACGAGGCGGTCGATATCGGCACGCTGACCATCGAAATCGATAATGAGGAGGACAAGACCGCGCCGCACATCGTCAAGGTCATCGGTTCGCCGATTTCCGACACCCGCCTGCGCGGCCTCTACTTCACTCGCGCCACGGCGCCCTACGGCAAGGGGCCGCTCTACCATCATATCGGCCTCTATGCCTATCGGCGCGCGGCGCTCGAACGGTTCGTGTCGCTCGGCCCGTCGACGCTTGAAAAGCGCGAGTCGCTGGAGCAGCTGCGGGCACTGGAGGCCGGCATGCGCATCGATGCCGAGATCGTTGACACGGTTCCGCTCGGTGTCGATACTCCCGCCGACCTCGAAAAAGCGCGGCGCATCCTCTCTGCACGGCAGAACTGACAGGACGATCATGAACATCAAGACCAACAGGATCGCCTTCCAGGGCGAATTCGGCGCCAATTCCGACATGGCCTGCCGCGACATGTTTCCGACCATGGAGCCGCTGCCCTGCCAGACTTTCGAGGATGCCTTCACGGCCGTCGACAATGGCGACGCCGATATCGCAATGATCCCGATCGAGAACACCATTGCCGGACGCGTTGCCGATATCCATCATCTGCTGCCGGAATCGCGGCTGCATATCATCGGCGAATATTTCATGCCGATCCGCTTCCAGCTGATGGTGCTGCCCGGGGTCACCCAGGACGAGATCCGCACGGTGCACAGCCATATCCACGCACTCGGCCAATGCCGCAAGATCGTGCGCGCTCACGGCTGGAAGCCTGTCATCGCCGGCGATACGGCGGGGGCGGCTAAACTCGTCAAGGAAACCGGCGATCGCTCGATGGCGGCACTCGCGCCGCGCCTTGCCGCCGATCTCTATGGGCTGGAGATCGTCGCCGAGAACGTCGAGGATACCGAAAACAACGTTACCCGTTTCGTCATCCTGTCCCGCGATGAGGAATGGGCGCAACGCAGTTCGGCCGAGGAAAAGGTCGTCACCACCTTCGTCTTCAACGTTCGCAACATTCCGGCCGCGCTCTACAAGGCGCTCGGCGGATTTGCCACGAACAATATCAACATGACGAAGCTCGAAAGCTATCAGCTCGGCGGAAAATTCGTGGCGACGCAATTCTACGCCGATATCGAGGGCCATCCGAACGATCCGAACGTTCGCCGGGCATTGGAGGAGCTGCGTTTCTTCTCCGAAAAGGTGCGCATCCTCGGCGTCTACAAGGGGCATGTGATGCGAGGTCTGCTTTAACAGGCCTCGCGCTCTCTCATTATTTATCCGGCTCGCAGACGCGCAGCCGATGCCCGTCCGGGTCGAGCACCACGAAGGTCGGGCCGAAATCGAGTTCGGTCAGTTCCTGGGCAATCGGCAGGCCGCGCTGACGCCAGTCATCATATTGCCTGGCGACGGCATTTTCTCCCGCCACCATGAAGGCCACTTCGCCTCGATTGCCGATGGCGGAAGGCTGCGGCTCGACCTTGCTGCGCCGCCAGAGACCAAGGGTGAAGCCGCCATCGAGCGGGAAGGCGACGAAATTCGGCGCTTCGACGGCCGGCTCGCGGTTCAGGAGGTTCCGGTAGAAGCTGGCGCTTTCGGCAGGATCCTTGACATAGAGGATTATCAGATTGGGGCTGGTCATTTCGATTCTCCCGTTGCTGTAAGTTGGGTCATGCGAGATGTCCTGCTGCCAATTTGTGGCAGCAGGAAACGAAAGGCGCCGCGAAAGCAACGCCCCGTTCTCGTCAAGTGGATGAGCTGGACAATCAGATATTTAGAGCGGGAACCGGTCCTGGAGGCGCGGGTTGCGCCCATCCATGAAACCGAGGTCGCGCCTGCGGGAATCCGGCATGGCTTCGACATCGAGTTTCGAGCGGCTTGCCTCGGGGATCCGGAAAAGGCTCATAGCCAGGCGCAGCAGGCCGGAGCGTGCCGACTGCCGGACGTCGGCAAAAGTTTCGGCCGAAATGATATCTGCAAAACTATCGGAGGCGAAGCGATCGCCGGCCTGTTGAATGATTGGAGGCGTTACCATGATCAGTACTCCTTCCCAAGCGCATCGGCACGATGCGCAAAACCTGGATGTCACAGCCTCCTGCGTGTCCGAAGACGCGCGGCGCTGTAGTGAAGTGAGGCTGATAATAACTCTCCCTGCTGACAGTTTATGGCAGCAGCGTTCAGGTCTCCAGCGGCACGTCCTGCGTCTCGCGCCATTCCTTTAGGAGCACCGTGCGGCGACGGGGATAACGCATCTCATGGACCGCCATGTCGATGATGCGATCGGTGCGGAAATGGCGAAAATCCTGGCGCAGTTCGCACCAGGCCATGATGATGCGCACATGCTCGAAATAGCCGAGCGCGAAGGGCCAGACACGGCGGCGGGAGATACGGCCCTGCTCGTCGCCGTAATGCAGTTCGAGCACGCGCTCCAGGCGGATCGCCTTGCGGATAGCCGAAACATCAGCCCTGTCCTCGTCCTGGCGTTTGCGACCAACGAACAGTGTCGCCGAATCGACCGTTTCACGCATGTCGGCCGGCAGCACGGCGACGATCTTGGCGAGCGCATCGGCGCCGGCGCCCGCAAGGCGCGGCTCGGCGGCGCGGGCCACCCAGCGCGAACCGAGCACCAAGGCTTCCAGCTCTTCTTCGGAAAACATCATCGGCGGCAACATGAAGCCGGGCTTCAGCACATAACCGATGCCCGCTTCGCCTTCGATCATCGCCCCCTGGGCCTGCAGGCTGGCAATATCGCGATAGAGCGTGCGCAGGCTGACGCCGGTTTCCTGGGCAAGAACAGTTCCGGTCACCGGCCGCCGATAACGCCGGAGCGTCTGGAGCAGCGTCAGCAGCCGTTCCGAGCGGGCGACCGGCATCGTGTTACCGCTTCCACTCCGCCCAGTCGCGCATCAGGCGGTGGGCGATCGCCCCTTTCGGTGGAGAGGCCTTGCCCGTTGCACTCGGGCGTTCCAGCATCTCGATTGTTTCCTCGCGGGTGAACCAGCGGCAATCCTCGAGTTCCGTCTCGTCGCGTGTAATTTCGGTGGATTTGGCCTCGGCGTAACAGCCGATCATCAGCGAATGCGGCATCGGCCAGGGCTGCGAGGCGTGATAGCGGATGCGGCCGGTGCGGATGCCCGATTCCTCCAACGTTTCCCGGCGCACGGCATTCTCGATGGTTTCGCCGGGTTCGACGAAGCCGGCAAGGCAGGAATACATGCCGGGCGCAAAATGCGGGCTGCGGCCGAGCAGGCAAAGGTCGCGCGTCTCGTCGATCGTCAGCATGATGACGACGGGGTCGGTACGAGGGAAGATCATGTGTTCGCAGGCGGCGCAGACGCGCTTGTAGCCGCCGATATGAATCTCCATCGCCGCGCCGCAGCGGCCGCAGAAGCGGTTGTCGCCATTCCAGCGGATGAGGCTTGCGGCCTGGGCGAATTCGCCGAGCAAGACTTCGTCGATCAGCATCTCGCGAAACAGCGTGCGGCCGTCGGCCGGCTTGTATTGGCTGGCAAGGTCCTCGACGTCGATGCCGACGGGAACGGCAAGGCGCGGCTCGCCTGATTTGCGGTAGCCGAGCAGCACAGTCTCGTCCCAATTCGGCTGCAATTCCTGCAGTTCGTAACGGGCAAACAGCGGATCGAGCACCTGGCCGTCATGTTTCAGCACCAGCTTGTCCCGGGCAAAGGCGAAGATATGGGTACCGTCCTTTGCCAGCGCCCTTTCGACGGAATGTTCGTCGCGATGTTCGGAATCGCGATTGAGGTCGTTGGCGGCAAAGGCAGTGAGATTGCTGGGTTCCGGATGCGGCACATCCGAATCGAAAAGCGAATGGTTCATGATGAAAGGGCTTCCCGCAGCTTTGCTGTGAATTCGTCTCTCCTTGCGTCCTCGTAAGGCTCGGCGCGCTCGAAACCCCAGATGGGACCCGGCCAGTTGGCATCGCCTTCGAAGCGGGCAATGACATGAACATGAAGCTGGCGGACGATGTTGCCAAGAGCCCCTATGTTGATTTTTGTCGCGCCGGTGATGTTCTTCAAGGCCTTGGCGACAAGCTCCGTCTCGAAGGCGAGCAGCACCTGATCGAGCGGCGTCAACTCGAAAATTTCAGCAATGCCGGCCCGGCGCGGGACCAGAATGAGCCACGGCCAGCGGGCATCCTTGGATAATCTGAGATCACAGAGACCGGTGACCATGATGCTGACGCTGTCGTTTTCCAGCCGGGGGTCGAGCACAAAACCGTCCAAGGGACATTCCTCCTGTCTTTTCCTAGGACTAGCAGTTTTTTTGGATGTTGGCTTGCTTTTGATGACGATATTGCCGATATGTGCATCCGGGAGGTTGGTGGTGGACGAGCCACTCGCCAACCGGGTCAGGTCCGGAAGGAAGCAGCCCTAACGAGCCCGGCACGGGTCATCGTGCCAGCCTCCCACCTTCTCTCCACGAAATGCTCGACAATTTCGGGCGACAAGCAGGGCGATGAGCGATACCGAGCGACAATCAAAAGATGCCGCCTCGACGGGCACCGGGTACCGGGTGCTGGCTCGCAAATACCGCCCCAAGGATTTCACGGACCTGATGGTCGGCCAGGAGCCGATGGTCCGCACGCTCACCAACGCCTTCGAGACCGGCCGCATTGCCCAGGCCTATATGCTGACCGGCGTGCGCGGCGTCGGCAAGACGACGACGGCGCGCATCCTGGCGCGGGCGCTGAATTACAAGACGGCAGAAATCGACAAGCCGACGATCGACCTGCGTGTGCCCGGCGAACATTGCCAGGCAATCATGGAAGGCCGGCATGTCGATGTGATCGAAATGGATGCCGCTTCGCATACCGGTATCGACGATATAAGAGAAATCATAGAGCAGGTGCGCTACCGGCCGGTTTCGGCGCGCTACAAGGTCTATATCATCGATGAAGTGCACATGCTGTCGACCCAGGCCTTCAACGGCCTGTTGAAGACGTTGGAAGAGCCGCCGGAGCATGTGAAGTTCATCTTCGCCACCACCGAAATCCGCAAGGTGCCGATCACCGTGCTGTCGCGTTGCCAGCGCTTCGACCTGCGCCGCATCAGCGCGTCGGATCTCGTCGGGCTGTTTTCGACAATCGCGGCCAAGGAGGGCATTGAGGCGGAAGGCGACGCGCTGGCGATGATCGCGCGAGCCGCCGAAGGCTCTGCCCGCGACGGCCTGTCGCTGCTCGACCAGGCGATCGCCCATGGCGCAGGCACCGTGCAGGCGGAAGCGGTGCGCGGCATGCTCGGCCTTGCCGACCGCGCCCGGATCGTCGATCTCTTTCAGCATATCATCAAAGGCGACGTGGCCGCCGCCCTCGGCGAATTCCAGAACCAGTACGAGGCCGGCGCCAATCCGGTGGTCGTACTCACCGATCTTGCCGATTTCACCCATCTGGTAACGCGACTGAAATATGTGCCGGATGCGGCAAACGACCCTTCTCTCAGCGAGATCGAGCGCACCAAGGCGGCGGAATTCGCCAAGGGTGTTGCGGTGACGACGCTGTCGCGCATCTGGCAGATGCTGCTGAAGGGCATTCCCGAAACGGAAGGCTCGTCGCGCACGGCGGGTGCCGCCGAGATGGTGCTGATCCGGCTTGCGCATGCGGCCCATCTGCCGGCGCCCGAGGATGCGGCGCGGCGGCTTACGGAGTTTTCCGGCGATAATGTTGGCCAACGGCCCTCCTCACCTTCGGGCAATGGCGGCGGCAACGGAACACGGGTTCCTTATCAGAGCAGCGTTACGGCACGGGCGACGGAGCCGACACCACGGCCGCAGCCTTCGGGGCCGACCGCGATGCTCCGCGCCGTGCCAAATCCGGAACCGCAGAATATCGGCCGCACCGAGGCCAGGCCCGCAGAGGCTCCGAAGCCGCTCGTGCGTGTCAATTCCATCGCCGACATCGTCGAGCTTGCGAGCGAGAAGCGCGACGTCAAGCTGAAGGCACTGGTGCGCAACTTCGTGCGCCCGGTCCGTCTTGAGCCGGGTCGGCTGGATGTGAACCTCACCGAAGGCGCTCCGAATACGCTGCTCAACGAGCTTGCCGTTAAGCTCAAGGAATGGACCGGCATCCACTGGATCGTCAGCACCAGCCGCGAAGAAGGCGGGCCGACGATGGTGGAGGCGGAAGCCAAGGCGCAGGAGCAGCGTGTGAGCGACGCGCGCCAGGACCCTGACGTAGCGGCAATCCTGGCGCAGTTTCCGGGCGCGAAAATCATCGACGTGCGCGTGCGGGCACCCGAACCGGAGGAGGAAGGCGAGGTCAAACCGCCGGCTGTCGCCGAATCCGAGGAAGGCGACATCCTGCCGGGCGACGACATAGAATTCTAAGGTTTCAAGAAGGAGCGAGACGATGCGCGACATCATGGGCATGATGGGCAAAGTCAAGGAAATGCAGGCCAAGATGGAGCAGATGCAGGCGGAAATCGCCGAGCTCACGGCCGAAGGCAAGGCGGGCGGCGGCCTCGTCACCGTCATCATCTCCGGCAAGGGCGAACTCAAGAGCCTGAAGATCGACCCGTCGCTGTTCAAGGAGGACGACGTCGAGATCCTCGAGGATCTGATCGTCGCCGCTCATAAGGACGCCAAGGACAAGGCCGAGGCGCTCGCCGCCGAAAAGACAAAGGCGCTGACCGCCGGTCTGCCGATCCCGCCCGGCTTCAAGCTGCCATTCTGATAGCAGGCAATTGGTCTTCATATTGACTGTGGTTCCATTAGCCGATGCGGCTATCGAGCCGGCGATGCCTACAGAACGCCGCTCTTAACGCTGTGCTTCCAGCATCGCCCGCAGCTTGCAGTGAATGGGGGCGGCGAGATATCGCGACCGGTCCGCCTCCGAAAGCTGCCGGCCGAATGTTCTCATCAGCTCCGGCATCGTCACCTTATTGCCTGAAAAGGGCTGATGCTCGACCGCCGTTCCGACCTCGGCCACACCGGGCCTGATGACACGAGAGTAAATGCCGGGACGGGCGGCATCGGTGTAGCGTTTGACGAATTTCGGATCGTGCATCCTGGCGGCGAAGGTGGCGCAGGGAATGCGGCATGCGGTGACTTCGAGGATGAGATCGCCTGATACGAACCGGTCGCCGACGGCAACGTCGCGATTGTCGAGACCGGAGATGACCATGTTTTCGCCGAAGGTGCCGGGCTCGTAAGACCGGCCTAACTCCTCGCTCCACCAGTCGAGCGTCAGCGATCCCTCGATATAAACCGCCTGATCGACACCGCCATGGTGTTTGCGGTTGCAGATGGCATCGCCGACCACCCCCTCGGCGTCGATCATCACCGCGCCGTTGACGGGCCGTTTGAAGATACCGGTCTTGTAGCTCTTGCCGGCCAGCCTCTCCGGATTGCCGATACAAAGCGCCAGAATTTTCATGGGGCAGCCGATCCTTCCGCGATTCCGTTTTCGTTCCATATCAGTTAAGAACAGCGCATGGCAAAACGAGTCACCGGCCCCGAAATCGAAAAACTCATCCAGCTTCTGGCGAAGGTGCCGGGCCTCGGGCCGCGCTCGGCCCGCCGGGCGGCGCTGCATCTGATCAAGAAGAAGGACCAGTTGCTCGGGCCGCTGTCGAACGCGATGGGCGAAGCCTATAACAGGGTGAAGATCTGCTCGCGCTGTGGCAACGTCGATACGGTCGACCCCTGCACCGTCTGCACCGATACACAGCGCGATCAATCCGTCATCATCGTCGTCGAAGACGTATCCGATCTGTGGGCGCTGGAGCGGGCGGGGGCGATGAACGCCGCCTATCACGTGCTCGGCGGCACGCTGTCGCCGCTCGACGGGATCGGGCCCGACGACCTCAACATTCGCGGGCTGGTCGCCCGGATCGGCGAAGGCGGCATTCGCGAACTGATCATCGCCGTCAACGCCACCGTCGAGGGGCAAACGACGGCGCATTACATCACCGACCAGTTGCAGGGACTCGAGGTGAAGATCACGCGGCTGGCGCATGGCGTGCCGGTTGGCGGCGAGCTCGACTATCTCGATGAGGGCACGCTGGCGGCGGCGCTGCGGGCGCGGACGGTGATGTGAGGGGTTTGTCTATGCTTCGAATATTCGCGCTCGCCGTAACAGCCGCGCTTCTCCCCCTCCCTTCCCACGCGGCCCCTTCCAAAGCCGATGTCGAGGCGCAGTTCGAAAACTGGGTGCAGAAGGACCTCTGGCCGGAAGCAAAGACAGGCGGCATTTCCGAGAAGACCTTCCAGGCCGCCTTCTCCGGCGTCACGCTGAACTGGAACCTGCCCGATCTCGCCCCGCCCGGCTTCCCGTCGCCGAAGGAGCAGAAGCAGACGCAGGCCGAATTTTCCTCGCCCGGTCCCTATTTCAACGAGGACCGGCTGAAGAGACTTGCCGTAACGGGACGCGGCTTTGCCGCGCAATATGGCTCGACGCTGAAGCGGATCGAGAAGACCTATGGCGTGCCGGGCTCGATCGTGCTTGCCATCTGGGGCCGGGAGACGGGCTTCGGGGCCGCGAAGATCCCGAATTCGGCGATCGAGGTACTGGCGACCAAGGCCTTCATGTCGTCGCGCAAGGAGATGTTCCGTACCGAGCTGCTGGCGGCACTGCACATTCTCGACGGCGGCGACGTCACACCCGTCGATTTCAAGAGCTCATGGGCCGGCGCGCTCGGCCAGCCGCAATTCATGCCGACGAGTTATCTGAAATATGCGGTGGATTTCGACGGCGACGGCCACCGCAACATCTGGACCTCGGTGCCGGATACGCTCGCCTCGATCGCCAACTATCTGGTCAAGAAGGGCTGGCAGCGCGATCGTGACTGGGGCTTCGAGGTATCGATACCCGAAGCGGTCTCCTGCGCGCAGGAGGGGCCTGATCTCGCAAAGCCGCTTTCGCACTGGGCCTCGCTCGGCATTGAGCGCATCTCCGGCAAGGCCTTTCCCTCAGGTGAGATGAAGGCTCAAGGGATGATGCTGGTGCCGGCCGGCCGCGACGGTCCGGAATTCATCGTCACGCCGAATTTCTACATCATCAAGGAGTATAACAATTCCGACCTCTACGCGCTCTATATCGGCAATCTCGCCGACCGGATCGCCTCGAACGGCGGCACCTTCGAGGGCGAATGGGGCGATGTCGGCAAGATGCTGCGTTCGGATGTCGCCGCCATGCAGAAGGCGCTGGAGCGCCAGGGTTATGACGTCGGCGGTTCCGACGGATTGCCGGGCTACAAGACGCGGCGCTCGATCGGCCATTGGCAGGAGAAGAACGGCATGAAGCCGACATGTTTTCCCGAAGCCAGCATGAAGGGCAAGCTGAAGTAGCCGGCTTCACAGGCTGCGCTTCATGCCCATATGGCTGGCGACGAAGCCGAGCTTCTCGTAGAAGCGGATCGAGTCTTTCCGCGTTTTGTCCGATGTCAGCTGCACGAGGCCGCAGCCGCGCTCGACGCATTGGGCGACCGCCCATTCGATGAACTGCGCGCCGAGACCCGAACCGCGAAGCTCTCTTGCGACACGGACGCTTTCGATCTGACCGCGCCACATGCCGGTCCGGGAGAGGCCGGGAAGAAAGCTCAGCTGCAGGCAACCGACGACCTGGTCGGAGGCGTCGGTTGCGACAGCCAGCAGCTGGTTGGCATCCGCCTCGATCGCCGCGAAAGCCGAGAGATAACGCGCGTCAACGGGATCGGAGACAATTTCTCTGGCGGCGCCGAGATCGTCATCGGCGAGAAGCCGGACGATGGCGGCGAGATCGGATCGGTGGGCAAGCCTGAAACTGTGCATGGCTGGTCTCAATGATGCAGATCGATCGGCGCCTTGTGGAAGACATCGTCGTCTGGCGGGATGGCCTGGCGCTCGATCATGCGGTGGACATGGGGCGGGCCTTCGCCGCGGTGAAGCGCGCGCAGCCGGTCGATGTTTTCGGCGTCGGCCTGCGTGCGCCGCTGGTTGTGTCTTATATATTCGACCCAGGTCGGCGTATGGTAGGTCTCGGTCCACAGCCCGGGATTTTCGAGATCGCGCATCAGCGCCCAGTTGCGCGCGCCGTCCCGGATGCGGATGCGGCGGCGCTCGCCCATCAGCGCCATGAATTCCGCCAGGTCGTCGTCGGCGATCTGGTAGTCGACCTGAATGACGATCGGGCCGCTGCGCGGGGTGATGTCGAGGCTCAAGGCCGGCGCAGTGAAGCGGTTTAAGGGATCGAGATTGAGCGAGGCGAAGGCCGGCATGGAAAAGCGCAGGCCGATCGCAATGCCGAGCAGCATGACAACGGATGACATCAGCAGCGCATCGGCGACCCCATAGCGATCGGCGGCGACACCCCAGAGCCAGCTGCCGCCGGCGATGCCGCCGAAGGTGACGGTCTGGTAGAGCGACAGCGCGCGGCCGACCACCCAGCGCGGCGTCGACAGCTGCACGATGGTGTTGAAGAGCGACAACGCCGAGACCCAGCAGGCGCCGGAGACGAGCAAGCCGGCGGAGGTCAGCACGGCGCTCGGACTGTAGGCGGCGATGACGGCACTCAGCGCGAAACCGGCAAAGGTCAGGCGGATGATCGTCTCGCTGGACAGCGCCTGGCGAATTCTCGCACTCAGCACCGCACCACCGATCGCACCGATGCCGAAGGCGCCGAGCATGAAGCCATAGGTCAGCGGACCGCCGGCAACGAGATCGAGGGCGACGACCGGCAGCAGCGCCAGGATCGAGCTCGCGCCGATGCCGAAAACCAGCCCTCGCACGAGGACCTTTTCAAGATTGGGCGACATCGAGACATAACGCAGGCCGGCGAAGATGGCGCTGCCGAGCGCTTCGCGCGGCAGGGTGGAGACGGGCGTGCTCGGGCGCCAGCGCAGCAGGGCGTAGATCAGGGCGAGGTAACTTGCGGTGTTAACCGCAAAGGCCGCGGCGGCACCCGCTGCCGCCACAATGACGCCGCCGATCGCCGGGCCGACGCTGCGGGTGATGTTGAAGCCCATGCTGTTCAGCGTGACGGCGCCGGGCAGATCGGCGCGCGGCACCATATCGCCGACGGAGGCCTGCCAGGAGGGGTTGTTGAGCGCCGTGCCGCAGCCGATCAGGAAGGTGAAGAAGAGCAGCAGCCAGGGCGTGACCCAACCAAGAAGGGCCGACGCCGTCAGCAACGCCGAAACCGTCAGCATCATGCACTGCGCCGTCAGCATAACCCGGCGGCGATCAAAATTATCGGCCAACGCCCCCGATATCAGTGAAAACAGCATGATCGGCAGCGCTGTCGAGGTCTGCACCAGCGCGACCATGTCCTCCGAGGCGGTAATCGTCGTCATCATCCAGGCGGCACCCACCGCCTGGATCAGGCCGCCGAAATTCGAGGAAAGGCTGGCGAACCAGATGGTGCGGTAGGTATCGTGCCGCAAGGGCGCCAGTGTCGACGATGTATAGCCCACGATGTCTCCCGCTTTTGTTATTGTGTGCCAACGGCAATATATGCGGAAGACGATCGCTGGCCATAGGTCCGTTCTCCTCGCCCGGCATGAATTGGCGGAATCGCTCTCAGACCTTGCAATTTCGGAAAAACCCGACTATATGGCTCTCAAATTCTTGATCGCTTGATGAAGAGTGGGCCGCAAGGACCCGCTCTTTTTTATTAGCTCGATCGCCTGAACAGCTTGAAATTGCGAGGAGCGCCGCTTGTCGGACATGACAAACGCAGACAACGAACTTGAGCCGCGGCTGATTACCGAAACCGGGCTCGACCAGCGTCTTGCCGATATCATCGAACCGGTTCTCGTCGGCATGGGCTTCCGGCTGATCCGCGTGCGCATGCTGAACCAGAACGGCGCCACGATGCAGGTGATGGCCGAGCGCAATGACGGCACGATGACGGTTCAGGACTGCGAAGAAGTCTCGATGGCGATTTCTCCCGTCCTCGATGTGGAAGATCCGATCGATAAAGAGTATCATCTCGAGGTGTCTTCGCCCGGCATCGACCGTCCGATGGTGCGGAAATCCGATTTCGTCCGCTGGCAGGGCCACCTTGTAAAGTGCGAAACGTCGATCATGATCGGCAACCGCAAACGCTTCCGCGGCAAGATCGTCGAAGCAGACGCCGATGGATTCACGCTCGAGCGTGACCAGGTCGCCTATGGGGAAGAGCAGAAGGTCGTCATTCCCTTCACGGCGCTTAGCGATGCGAAGCTCATTCTGACCGACGATCTGATCCGCGATGCGTTGCGCGCCGACAAGCTGGCGAAAGCGCAGGCCGCGAACCAGAACGAAGCAGACGACCAGGAATAACCGATCAACAGACCGCTACAGGGACGGGAACCCTGGAGTAAAGACGGAGAAACAAGACAATGGCAGTCAGTGCGAACCGGCTCGAACTTCTGCAGATCGCAGATGCAGTGGCGCGCGAAAAAGTCATCGACCGGGAGATCGTGCTTGCCGCAATGGCCGATGCCATCCAAAAGGCGGCGCGCTCCCGTTACGGCACCGAATCCAACATCCGGGCCGACATCAATCCGAAGACCGGTGAAATCCGTCTGCAGCGTCTGCTCGAAGTGGTCGACAAGGCCGAGGATTATTCGACGCAGATCCCGCTAGAGCTTGCCCGCGACCGCAATCCGGACGCAGCCCTTGGCGATTTCATCGCCGATCCGCTGCCGCCGATGGATTTCGGCCGCATCGCCGCACAGTCCGCCAAGCAGGTGATCGTGCAGAAGGTGCGTGAAGCCGAGCGCGACCGCCAGTTCGACGAATTCAAGGATCGCGTCGGCGAAATCGTCAACGGCACCGTCAAGCGCGTCGAATACGGCAACGTCATCGTCGATCTCGGCCGTGGTGAAGGCATCATCCGCCGCGACGAAATGATCCCGCGCGAGAACGTGCGCTATGGCGATCGCGTCCGTGCATACGTATATGATGTCCGTCGGGAGCAGCGCGGTCCGCAGATTTTCCTGTCGCGCACACATCCGCAGTTCATGGTGAAGCTCTTCACCATGGAAGTGCCTGAGATCTACGACGGCATCATCCAGGTGAAGTCGGTCGCCCGCGATCCGGGTTCGCGCGCCAAGATCGCGGTGATCTCGAACGACAGCTCGATCGATCCGGTCGGCGCCTGCGTCGGTATGCGCGGCTCGCGCGTCCAGGCCGTCGTCGGCGAACTCCAGGGTGAGAAGATCGACATCATCCCCTGGAGCCAGGACCCGGCGACCTTCGTCGTCAACGCCCTGCAGCCGGCGGAAGTGGCCAAGGTCGTTCTCGACGAGGACGCCGAGCGCATCGAAGTCGTCGTTCCCGACGAGCAGCTGTCGCTTGCGATCGGCCGCCGCGGCCAGAACGTCCGCCTCGCTTCGCAGCTGACCGGCTGGGATATCGATATCATGACGGAGGCCGAGGAATCGGAACGCCGTCAGAAGGAATTCAACGAGCGCACCAACCTGTTCATGGATTCGCTCGACGTCGACGAGATGGTCGGCCAGGTTCTGGCGTCGGAAGGCTTTGCCGCCGTCGAAGAACTTGCCTATGTCGATCTCGACGAAATCTCCTCGATCGACGGTTTCGACGAAGAGACGGCGCAGGAAATCCAGCAGCGCGCCCGCGAATTCCTCGAGCGTCTCGAAGCCGAGATGGACGAGAAGCGCAAGGCGCTCGGCGTTGAGGACGAGCTGCGCCAGATCGACGGCATGACCGCCCAGATGATGGTGGCGCTCGGCGAGGACGGCATCAAGACGATCGAGGACTTTGCCGGTTGTGCGGCCGATGACCTCGTCGGCTGGACGGAACGCAAGAACGGCGAAACGAAAAAATTCGAAGGACTGTTCTCGAAGTTCGACGTCTCGCGTGTCGAGGCCGAGCAGATGATCGTGCAGGCCCGCCTCGCGGCCGGCTGGATCACCGAAGAGGACCTGGCGAAGGGGACCGAGGAAGAGGTCACCGAAGCCGAACAGGAAGCATGATGACCGCGCATGAGCCGAACGTTCTTCCTGAGGACGACGATCTTGCAGGGTATGACGTGAACGGACGCATGTGCATCGTGACGCGCGAAAGCGGATCGCCGGAAGAGCTGATCCGCTTCGTCGCGGCTCCCGACGGAACCGTCGTCGCCGACCTGAAGCGCGAGCTTCCGGGGCGCGGCTGCTGGGTGAAGGCCGACCGGTCGCTGGTCGACAGGGCGGTGGCGAAAAAGCTGTTCGCCCGGGCGCTGAAAACGGAAGTGAAGGCAGCAGACGATCTCGGCGCGAGCGTCGACCGGCTGCTGGCGGCGCAAGTGATGCAGATGATGAACATGGCGCGCAAGGCCGGCCAGTTCGTCAGCGGCGCCTCGAAAGTGGATGCCGCAGTCAGAAGTGGAGCAGCCCTTGCGGTGTTTCACGCCACTGACGCAGCGGATGATGGAGTGCGAAAAATCGACCAGGCCCGCAAGGCCTGGCACCTCGGAATGGAGACCGAGGAGGAGATACCTTCCTACCGTTTCTTTTCGGAGAGCGAAATGGAAGGCCTGATGGGCCAGAATGCTTTTATCCATGCCGCAGTGCTTGCAGGGCAGGCGGGTGAGGGTGTAGTGAAGCGCGCAAAGATGCTCGAACAGTACCGTATTGGCGGTCAGTCCCGGGCAGCGGGCGGCGCTGGCCGGCAACAACAATGAGGCGGTCACCGGCATCGGCCGGTCTCATTCTCATTGATCGACAGTATTTGAACGACAGGGTCTGATCTAGTCATCGCTCCCTGTCCGAAGGAACGGGAACGAATGACCGATAGTAACGACGACAAGACACTCAGCGTAACGGGCAAGAAGACGCTCACCCTGAAACCATCGGGGATGAGCCAGGGCACCGTTCGCCAGGATATGGGTCGGGGTCGCACCAAGGCGGTCGTGGTCGAGACCCGCAAGCGGCGCCCGATGCGCCCGGAAGACGAAAAGCCGATCACGCCTGCAGCCCCCGCAGCTCCGGTTCGCGCAGCCGAACCGGCGCCGGCACCTGCTCAGGCGCGTCCGCAGCAGTCGACGCCGGCACCGCGGATTCATCAGCCCGGCGGCAGCCAAGCCAACCAGCGTCCGCAGCAGTCCTATCAGCAGCCGCGTCCGAACGATCGCCCGCGCCCTGTCGTGCTGAACCATCTGTCGCCTGAGGAAATGGATGCGCGCCGCCGTGCGCTCGCCGAATCTCAGGCGCGTGACGCCCAGGATGCGATCCGCCGCGCCGAGGAAGAAAAGCGCCGCGCCGCCGAAGAGGCTGTCCGCAAGGCAGCTGAAGCGGAGGAAGCCGCACGCAGAGCCGTCGAAGAGGCAGCCCTGCAGGCCGAAGCGGCCGCCGCTGCCGCCGCCGAACCGGTAGCCGCTGCTGCAGCGCCGGCTCCCGCTACGGCCGAGGCTCGCCCGAACACGACCCCGCGCCCGGCAGCACCCGCGCCGGCAGCACGCCGGCCCGATGCCGACGGAGCAGCCGCTCGCCCGGCGCCCGGCGCGCCAGCTGGCGTGCGCGGCCGTCGCAATGACGGCGACGATGACGACCGTGGCGCTTCGCGCAGCGGTCCGGCGCGCGGCCGCGTCGTTCGCCCCGAACCTGCAAAACCGGTGACGACCCGTCCGAAAACGGATGAGGAGCGCCGTCGCGGCAAGCTGACGATCACCACCGCCGACGTCGACGGTGAGGACGCCGGCCGCAGCCGTTCGCTTTCGGCGATGCGCCGCCGGCAGGAGAAGTTCCGCCGCAGCCAGATGCAGGAGACTCGCGAGAAGATTTCCCGCGAAGTCGTCCTGCCGGAGACCATCACCATTCAGGAACTGTCGCAGCGCATGTCCGAACGCGCCGTCGACGTCATCAAGTACCTGATGAAGGAAGGCCAGATGATGAAGCCGGGCGACGTCATCGACGCCGACCTTGCCGAACTCATCGCCGGCGAATTCGGCCATACCGTCAAGCGTGTCTCTGAATCCGACGTCGAACTCGGCATCTTTGACATCGCCGATGTCGAAGGCGACCGCGTTTCGCGTCCGCCCGTCGTCACCATCATGGGCCACGTCGACCACGGCAAGACCTCGCTGCTCGACGCCATCCGCCATGCCAACGTGGTTGCCGGCGAAGCCGGCGGCATCACGCAGCACATCGGCGCCTATCAGGTGGAACAGAACGGCCAGAAGATCACCTTCATCGACACCCCCGGCCACGCCGCCTTCACGGCGATGCGTGCCCGCGGCGCGCAGGCGACCGACATCGCGATCCTGGTCGTGGCAGCCGACGACAGCGTCATGCCGCAGACGATCGAATCGATCAATCACGCCAAGGCGGCCGGTGTTCCGATCATCGTGGCGATCAACAAGATCGACAAGCACGAAGCCGATCCGCAGAAGGTGCGCAACCAGCTTCTGCAGCACGAAGTCTTCGTGGAATCGATGGGCGGTGAAACGCTTGACGTCGAAGTGTCGGCCAAGACAGGCAAGAACCTCGACAAGCTGCTCGAAGCCGTTCTGCTGCAGGCGGAAATCCTTGACCTCAAGGCCAATCCGAACCGCACCGCGGAAGGTACCGTCATCGAAGCTCAGCTCGACCGCGGCCGCGGCTCGGTTGCCACGGTTCTCGTTCAGAACGGTACGCTGAAGCCGGGCCAGATCATCGTCGCAGGCGATGTCTGGGGCCGTGTGCGCGCGCTCGTCAACGACAAGGGCGAGCATATGAAGGAAGCACCGCCGGCGATGCCCGTCGAAGTGCTTGGCCTTTCCGGCACGCCGCAGGCGGGTGACAAGTTCGCCGTCGTCGAGAGCGAAAGCCGCGCCCGCGAAATCTCGGAATACCGTCAGCGTCTTGCCCGCGACAAGGCGGCTGCCCGCCAGTCGGGACAGCGCGGTTCGCTGGAACAGATGATGACGCAGATGCAGAGCACCGGCATCAAGGAGTTCCCGCTCGTCATCAAGGGCGACGTGCAGGGTTCGATCGAAGCGATTGCCGGCGCGCTGGAAAAGCTCGGCACCGACGAGGTCCGTGCCCGCATCGTCCATTCGGGCGCAGGCGGCATCACCGAGTCGGATATTTCGCTCGCCGAAGCCTCGAACGCGGCCATCATCGGCTTCAACGTTCGCGCCAATGCGCAGGCACGCCAGTTCGCCGAGCGCCAGGGCATCGAGATCCGCTACTACAACATCATCTACGACCTCGTGGATGACGTGAAGGCAGCGATGTCGGGCCTCCTGTCTCCGGAACGGCGCGAGACCTTTATCGGCAATGCCGAAATCCTGGAGGTGTTCAACATCACCAAGGTCGGCAAGGTGGCCGGTTGCCGCGTTGTCGAAGGCAAGGTCGAGCGCGGGGCGGGTGTGCGCCTCATCCGCAACGACGTCGTCGTTCACGAAGGCAAGCTCAAGACCCTCAAGCGCTTCAAGGACGAAGTCTCCGAAGTGCCGATGGGCCAGGAGTGCGGCATGGCCTTCGAAAACTACGAAGACATGCGCGTCGGCGACGTCATCGAGTGCTTCCGCGTCGAACATATCACACGCACGCTCTGATCCTCGGCGTTACAGCAGCTTGACAAAAGCCATCCGCTCTTCGGCGGGTGGCTTTTCTATCTGCCGGCTTGACCTTTTCGGCCAAAAGAGTCATGGACGCTCTCCTTTGACGGGTTCGATTCCCAGCCGCATCGGCAAACAGAGATAACAATGACCAGACCAACATCCTCCGCGCCTTCGCAGCGCATGCTGCGCGTTGGCGAACAAGTCCGCGCCGCGATCACCCAGGTGCTGCAGCGCGGTGAAGTGCGTGACGACATCATCGAGGCGACCGTGATTTCGATCTCCGAAGTTCGCATGTCGCCCGATCTCAAGATCGCCACGGCTTATGTGACGCCGCTCGGCGTTTCCGACCACAGCATCGTCATCGAGGCGTTGAACCGCCATGCGAAGTTCATCCGCGGTCGGCTCGGGCCCCAGCTTCGGCAGATGAAATACATGCCGGAGGTGCGCTTCCGCGACGACACCAGCTTCGACAATTACAAGAAGATCGACGAGCTGCTGCGTTCGCCCGAGGTGAGCCGAGATCTCGATGGCGACAACGACGAACAGTAACAGAAGAGACTGATGTCCAAACCACGCAAACCCAAGGGCCGACCGATTTCCGGCTGGCTGATTCTCGACAAGCCGGTGGATTTCGGCTCGACGGAAGCCGTTTCCAAGATCAAGTGGCTCTATAAGGCGCAGAAGGCCGGCCATGCCGGCACGCTCGATCCGCTGGCCTCCGGCATGCTGCCGATCGCGCTCGGCGATGCAACCAAGACCGTTCCCTATGTGATGGACGGCCGGAAGATCTATGAATTCACGGTGAGCTGGGGCGAGGAGCGCGCCACCGACGATCTCGAAGGCGAGGTCACTGAGAGTTCGAACAAGCGGCCGAGCGAACAGCAGATTCGCGATATCCTGCCCAAATATATCGGCACCATCAGCCAGGTGCCGCCGCAGTTTTCCGCCATCAAGATAGCGGGAGAACGCGCCTACGACCTGGCGCGCGACGGCGAAGCCGTCGAGATCCCCTCGCGGGAAGTGGAAATCTTCCGGCTGACCCTGCTTGCCTGCCCGGACGCCAATACCGCGCATTTCGAAGTGGAATGCGGCAAGGGCACCTATGTCAGGGCGCTTGCCCGCGATTTTGGCCGCGAACTCGGCTGCTACGGACATATATCAGGGCTGCGGCGCACTTTTGTCGCGCCCTTTTCGGAAGAGGTCATGGTTCCGCTCGCAAACCTCGTGGCGCTGGAATCGATCGAGGATATGGATGAGCGGCTCGCCGCCCTCGATGCGCTGCTGATCGACACCTGCGAAGCATTGTCGGCCCTGCCCCATCTCGTCATCAACGACGACCAGGCGCACCGGCTGAAGATGGGTAATCCGATCCTGGTGCGCGGCCGCGATGCGCCGATTGCCGAAAGCGAAGCCTATGCGACGGCACGCGGCAGGCTGATCGCGATCGGCGAAATCGGCCAGGGCGAGTTTCGACCGAAGCGGGTTTTCGCCTGAATCCGTACCACTGACGATTGTCAGGCGGTAGCGATACGATATCCTTGCCCTTGGGCCATGGTGGCTCGAGGGGAAAACCATGCGTAGAATCGCGAAAGTACTGACGTTCTTTTCGTTGTTCCTGATCGTTGCCGGCGCCCAAGCCACCGAACGATGGGCCGAGCTTCCCGCCTTTCCTTCAATGCCCACGCCGAAGACGAGCGGCATGGCTGATGTGAACGACATCAAGATGTATTACGCCGAATATGGTGAAGGCGATCCGATCCTCTTCATCCATGGCGGTCTTGGAAATGCCGACGTCTGGGGTCATCAGGTGGCGGAGTTTGCTCGGGATCATCTGGTCATCGTCGCCGACAGCCGCGGTCACGGCCGGTCGACACGTAGCCGGCAGGCTTTCGGCTACGATCTGATGACCTCGGACTACGTTGCCCTTCTCGACTATCTGAAGATCGACAAGGTGACGCTCGTGGGATGGTCGGACGGCGGCATCATCGGCATCGACATGGCGATGAACCATCCGGAAAAGCTGACCCGCGTTATCGCTCAGGCGGCCAACGTCACGACGGACGGCGTTAAGGGCGACGTTTTGGAGAACAAGACCTTCAGCCACTATATCGAGGTTGCCGGTGACCAGTACAGAAAGCTTTCGCCGACGCCGACCGAATACGAGGCCTTCGTCACCCAGATCTCTCAGATGTGGGCGACGCAGCCGAACTGGACGGCGGCGGACCTTGGAAAGATCACCGTACCCGTCACGCTTGCGATCGGCGATCACGATGAAGCCGTCAAGCTCGACCATACGGAGATGATGGCAAAGGAGATCCCGGGCGCAAAACTTGTCATCCTCAAGGATGCCAGCCATTTCGCCATGCTGCAGGATCCCGGCGGTTATGATGCGATGATCCGGGACGCCATGGCCGGCCGTTGAAAGCGGCTGCGGGAGCCCCCTCTTTCCATCGCTGCATATTTGGTTTATAGGCAGCGCCAGCGTCAGGTCCGCCTGCTCGCATTCACGGCCAAAGCTGGACGACATCCCGGCTTTTGGCGACGTCTTCTCCTCTCATAGAAAGGAACGTCCGATGTCGATCACTGCTGAGCGCAAGGCTGCGCTGATCAAGGAATACGCAACCGCCGAAGGCGATACCGGTTCTCCGGAAGTCCAGGTCGCGATCCTGACCGAGCGCATCAACAACCTGACCGAACACTTCAAAGACCACAAGAAGGATAACCATTCCCGCCGTGGCCTGCTGACGATGGTTTCGAGCCGCCGCTCGCTTCTTGATTATCTCAAGAAGAAGGATGAAGGCCGCTATTCCAAGCTGATCAACAGCCTGGGTATCCGCCGCTAAAATTATCCGGCGGGCGCTTTTAAGCGTCCGCCGGATCTGTTTCGGGACGACGCTCCCGATGAAATGTTCCGCCCGCGCCCTATCTCATGCGGTGGAACGACCGGCAGACCCGGATGGGCCGGTTCTGCCAAACCAACCGCTGACCTGTCATGGGGCAGGATTGCCGGATGCTTTCGGCCAAAGCTCTCCAAGGCTTTGGCCCAAGTTTCTCAGGAACTCTCACGTTCGAGAAACTGCCGATGAAAAGCCTCCCGTTGTCTTGCCCGTGATACGTCACATTGATTGCGGTCGACTGTGCGCTGCGCCCTGAAATCGGCGATGGCGCGTGCTCCCGCATTGAAGGACAAGATATGTTTGATACACACACAGTGGAAATCGAGTGGGCCGGCCGCCCGCTGAAGCTCGAAACCGGCAAGATCGCCCGTCAGGCCGACGGTGCGGTTCTCGCCACTTACGGCGAGACCGTCGTTCTTGCCACCGTCGTCTCTGCCAAGGCGCCGAAGCCCGGGCAGGACTTCTTTCCGCTCACCGTCAACTACCAGGAAAAGACCTATGCAGCCGGCAAGATCCCCGGCGGCTATTTCAAGCGTGAAGGCCGTCCGAGCGAAAACGAGACTCTCGTTTCCCGCCTGATCGACCGCCCGATCCGCCCGCTCTTCCCGGAAGGCTACAAGAACGACACCCAGGTCGTCGTCACCGTCGTCCAGCACGACCTTGAAAACAATCCTGACATCCTGTCCATGATCGCCTCTTCGGCGGCGCTGACGCTTTCCGGCGTTCCCTTCATGGGCCCGGTCGGCGGCGCGCGCGTCGGCTACATCAACGGCGAATATGTTCTCAACCCGCATCTCGACGAGATGGATGAGTCGAGCCTCGACCTCGTCGTCGCCGGCACCTACGACGCCGTGCTGATGGTCGAGTCCGAAGCCAAGGAACTGCCCGAAGACGTCATGCTCGGCGCCGTCATGTTCGGCCACAAAGGCTTCCAGCCGGTTCTCGACGCGATCATCAAGCTCGCCGAAGTCGCCGCCAAGGAGCCGCGCGACTTCCAACCGGAAGACTATTCCGAGCTCGAAGGCGAGATGCTGAAGCATTTCGAAGCAGAACTGCGCGAAGCTTACAAGATCACCCAGAAGGCTGACCGCTACGCCGCCGTCGACGCCGTCAAGGCAAAGGTCAAGGCGCATTTCCTCCCCGAGGAAGGCGAAGCCAAGTATACGGCCGAAGAAGTCGGCGCGATCTTCAAGCACCTGCAGGCCAAGATCGTCCGTTGGAACATCCTCGACACCAAGAGCCGCATCGACGGCCGCGACCTTGAAACCGTTCGTCCGATCGTTTCGGAAGTCGGCCTTCTGCCGCGCACGCATGGCTCGGCGCTCTTCACGCGCGGCGAAACGCAGGCGATCGTGGTTGCCACGCTCGGCACTGGAGAAGACGAGCAGTATGTCGACAGCCTGACCGGCATGTACAAGGAGCGCTTCCTGCTCCATTACAACTTCCCTCCCTTCTCGGTTGGTGAGACCGGCCGCATGGGGTCCCCGGGTCGCCGCGAGATCGGCCACGGCAAGCTCGCATGGCGTGCGATCCGTCCGATGCTGCCGTCGGCGGAGCAGTTCCCCTACACGCTGCGCGTCGTTTCCGAGATCACCGAATCCAACGGCTCGTCCTCGATGGCAACCGTCTGCGGCACGTCGCTGGCGTTGATGGATGCCGGTGTCCCGCTGGCGAAGCCGGTTGCTGGTATCGCCATGGGCCTGATCCTGGAAGGCGATCGCTTCGCCGTCCTCTCCGATATCCTCGGTGATGAAGATCATCTCGGCGACATGGACTTCAAGGTTGCCGGTACGGCCGATGGCATCACTTCGCTGCAGATGGACATCAAGATCGCCGGTATCACCGAGGAGATCATGAAGGTCGCTCTCGGCCAGGCCAAGGGCGGTCGCGCCCATATCCTCGGCGAAATGGCCAAGGCCATCACCGAAAGCCGCGGCCAGCTCGGCGAATTCGCTCCGCGCATCGAAGTGATGAACATCCCGGTCGACAAGATCCGCGAAGTCATCGGCTCCGGCGGCAAGGTCATCCGCGAAATCGTCGAAAAGACCGGCGCGAAGATCAACATCGAGGACGACGGCACCGTCAAGATCGCCTCCTCTTCCGGCAAGGAAATCGAAGCGGCGCGCAAGTGGATCCACTCGATCGTCGCCGAGCCTGAAATCGGCCAGATCTATGAGGGCACTGTCGTCAAGACCGCCGACTTCGGCGCCTTCGTCAACTTCTTCGGCGCCCGCGACGGCCTCGTTCATATTTCGCAGCTCGCTTCCGAGCGCGTCGCCAAGACGACTGACGTCGTCAAGGAAGGCGACAAGGTCTGGGTCAAGCTGCTCGGCTTCGACGAACGCGGCAAGGTTCGTCTGTCGATGAAGGTTGTCGACCAGGCCACCGGCCAGGAGATCCCGAACGAGAAGAAGAAGGAAGAAGCGGCCGAATAAGCCGCCTCCGCCAGCTTTAGAGCTTTTCCGGGCGCGGGGATCTTCCGCGCCCCTTTTCTATTCTAAATGAGACGAGACCGATGAGCCGCGAAACGTTGAAGACCCTATTCCATCCGTTTGCCAGCGGTACAATCCAGCCGCCCGGCGAAGGCGAGCGTGTGCTCTTTCTCGGCGCCGAAGCAGGCTTTGCGCTGCCGGAAGGTTTTGCCGCCTCGCTCAGCGCCATCCAGGGCTTCCGGCCGCTCTACCGCCAGCTGCTGGCGCAGCGGATCGAAGCCACACCTGAGATCGACGGCGAGGACTATGACGCAGCACTCGTGCTCTGCACCAAGCACAAAGGCGAGAACGAGGCCAACCTCGCCGCCGCGATCGCCCGCACGCGGGCCGGCGGGCTGATCGTCGTCGCCGGCGCCAAGGAAGACGGCGTCCAGCCGCTGCGCAAGCGGATGGAAGGTTTCGGCCTCGCCATCGACCACATGCCGAAATATCACGGCGTCGCCTTCTGGTTCGGACGGCCGGCCGAGGCCGGCGGCATCATCTCCAAACTGGCAAAGGCGCCGGTGCGCGTCGATAATCGCTTCCATGCGACAGCCGGCATGTTCTCGCATGATCGGATCGATGCCGGATCGGAACTGCTCGCCTCGCGCCTGCCGCAGGATTTTACCGGCGACGTCGCAGATTTCGGCGCCGGATGGGGCTATCTCTCGGTCGAGATGGCACAGAGATCGCGCGGGCTGGCCCGCCTTGACCTCTATGAGGCCAATCACGCGGCCCTGGAGGCCGCGCGGGGTAACCTGGCGGAGAACTGCCCGAACGCGCCAGCGCGCTTCTTCTGGCACGATCTGGCGGGCGAGCCGGTCAAGGACAAATACGACCTCGTCATCATGAACCCGCCCTTCCACGAGGGCCATGCCGCCGAGCCATCGCTCGGCCAGGCGATGATCAAGACAGCCGCCTCCGCCGTTCGCGGCGGCGGCAGGCTGATGCTGGTCGCCAATCGCGGCCTGCCTTATGAGCCTGTTCTGGCAGCGAACTTCAGGGAAAGCGGCGAAACCTGCCGCAATGCCCGCTTCAAGGTTCTGTGGGCGAAGAAATAAGGCTCAGGCCGCTTCGACCCCGAGTTCTTACCCGCAAAACAAAAGGCCGTGCGCAGAGGATGCGCACGGCCTTTGAATTTCAATCAGCGGCGTTTATTCGACGTCGGCGTTGCGCAGGGTCTCCAGCGTTGGCATCGAGGTGATGTTGAAGCCGGCATCGACGAAGTGGATTTCGCCGGTGACGCCGGCGGAGAGGTCGGAGAGCAGGTAGAGCGCCGAGCTGCCGACCTGATCGATGGTCACGGTCTTGCGCAGCGGCGCATTACGCTGGTTCCAGGAGAGGATCGCGCGCGCGTCCGAAATTCCGGCGCCGGCCAGCGTGCGGATCGGGCCGGCGGAAATGCCGTTGACGCGGATGCCGCGCGGGCCGTAATCGGCAGCGAGATAACGCACCGAAGCCTCGAGCGCCGCCTTGGCGACACCCATGACATTGTAATTCGGAATGACGCGCGTCGAGCCGTTATAGGTCAGTGTCAGCATCGCGCCACTGCCTTCCATCAGCGGAGCGCAGCGCTTGGCGATCTCGGTGAAGGAGAAGCAGGAGATGACCATGGTGCGGCTGAAATTCTCCCGCGTCGTATCGGCGTAGAGGCCCTTCAGCTCGTTCTTGTCCGAGAAGCCGATGGCATGGACGATAAAATCGAGCTTGCCCCAGCGCTCGCCGAGCGCGTCGACCACGGCATCGACGGAAGTGATGTCCTCGACGTCGCAAGGCAGCACGAAATCCGAGCCGACTTCGGCGGCCAGCGGCCGGACGCGCTTGCCGAGCGCATCGCCCTGATAGGTGAAGGCGAGGTCCGCCCCCTGTGCGGCGAGCGCTTTTGAAATCCCCCAGGCAATCGAATGGTTGTTTGCGACGCCCATGATGAGGCCGCGCTTACCCTGCATGATTCCAGTCATGTTGTTATCCGTTATAGCGCTGGAAGACGAGCGTGGCGTTCGTCCCGCCAAAGCCGAAGGAATTGGAGAGAGCGATATCGATCTTCGCATTGTCGATTCGCTTGCGCACAATCGGCACACCTTCGAATTCGGGATCGAGCTCGGCGATATGGGCGCTTTCGCCGATGAAACCTTGCTGCATCATCAGCAGGGAATAGATCGATTCCTGCACGCCGGCCGCACCGAGCGAATGGCCCGTCAGCGACTTGGTCGATTGGATATGCGGGATCTTGGTGCCGAACACCTCGCGGATGGCGCCGATTTCCTTGCTGTCGCCGACCGGCGTCGATGTGCCGTGGGTGTTGATATAGTCGACATCGCCTTTGACGGTGGAAAGCGCCTGGCGCATGCAGCGGACAGCGCCCTCGCCCGAGGGAGCGACCATGTCGTAACCATCAGAGGTGGCGCCGTAGCCGACGATTTCGGCGTAGATTTTGGCGCCGCGGGCCTTGGCGTGCTCCAGCTCCTCCAGCACCAGCACGCCGGCGCCGCCGGCGATGACGAAACCGTCGCGGTTGACGTCATAGGCGCGCGAGGCAGTATCGGGCGTGTCGTTATATTTGGAGGACATGGCCCCCATCGCGTCGAAGAGGTTGGACATCGTCCAGTCGAGATCTTCGTGGCCGCCGGCAAACATCATGTCCTGCTTGCCCCACTGGATCATTTCAGTGGCATTGCCGATGCAATGCGCCGAGGTCGAGCAGGCCGACGAGATCGAATAGTTGACGCCGTGGATCTTGAACCAGGTGGCGAGTGTGGCCGATGCGGTTGACGACATCGCCTTCGGCACGGCGAAGGGGCCGATGCGCTTCGGGCTGTGGTTCTTTACGGTGATCTCGGCCGCCTCGATGAGTGTGCGGGTGGACGGGCCACCGGATCCCATGATGATGCCGACGCGCTCGTTCTGTGCGTAGTCCGTCTCTTCCAGACCGGAATCGGCGATCGCCTGCTTCATGGCGACATGGTTCCAGGCGCCGCCCTGCGACAGGAAGCGCATGGCGCGGCGATCGACCAGTTCGCCAAGTTCCGCCTGGCCGAGCTTGGGGCTGCCCCAGACCTGGCACTTGAAGCCGTGTTCGGCGAAATCGTTGGAAAAGGAGATACCCGACTTTGCCTGGCGCAAGGATTCGGTGACTTCGGCCGCATCGCTTCCGATCGAGGAAACGATACCCAGACCCGTGACAACTACCCGTCTCATCTGATCAAACCTTTGTTGTTTTCGTCAGCCGCTCGAAATGCGGTTTCAGGCGGTCTTGTCTTTCGATAGACCGACGCGAAGGTCGGACGCCTGGTATATGGTCTCGCCATCCGCCTTCAGCCAGCCATCGGCCGTGCCGAGCACGAGGCGACCGCGCATGACGCGCTTGAAGTCGATGCCGTATTCGATCAGCTTCGTATGCGGCCGGACCATGCCCTTGAATTTCACTTCGCCGGTTGAAAGCGCCATGCCGCGACCTTCCTCGCCAAGCCAGCCCAGGAAGAAACCGGTCAGCTGCCACATGCCGTCGAGGCCGAGGCAGCCAGGCATGATCGGATTGCCTTCGAAATGGCAGGGAAAATACCAGTCGTCGGGGCGTACATCGTATTCGGCCCTGAGATAGCCCTTGTCGAAGGCGCCGCCCGTTTCGGAAATGTCCGTGATGCGGTGAACCATCAGCATGGGCGGCAGCGGCAGCTGCGCATTACCGGGTCCGAACAGCTCGCCATGGGCGCAAGCGATGAGTTCTTCATACGAGAAGCTGGACTGTCTGGTGGTCATAAAATTTCTTTTTCCCCCCGCGTGAAGCCGATGGATGTGAACGTGTAGTCCAAGTTCTTCAGAAAATGAAGCACAAGCAAGGCAGCTTCATTCATCGGTTTGGACCAGGCTTACGCCATTATTTGGTGGTCGCATACAGGAAGGCCAGAGCTGCGACCAGACCTATTTGCATCAAAAGCCCGTTTTTGCCGCGTTTGTCAGGCTCTTGTCCCCACTGAACTATTGAAAGGCTCCGATGCAAAAGTTATACCGCTTGAAGAAACATGATTGCTTTATGCAGGAATAATCGGAGTTGGTGTTGATGACGGGTGCACTCCCGATCGCAATAGAGGTAAGGCTGCGCCGCGCGGGCCTTCGCCCCACACGCCAGCGCGTCGCGCTCGGCGACCTCCTGTTTGCCAAGGGCGACCGGCATTTGACCGTCGAGGAACTGCATGAGGAGGCGGTTGCCGCCGGGGTGCCGGTTTCGCTGGCGACCGTCTATAACACGCTGCACCAGTTCACCGAAGCCGGTCTCATCCGCGTTCTCGCCGTCGAGAGCGCCAAGACCTATTTCGACACCAATGTTTCCGACCACCACCATTTCTTCATCGAAGGCCATAACGAGGTGCTCGACATTCCCGTCAGCAACCTGACGATCGGCAATCTGCCGGAGCCGCCCGAAGGTTTGGAGATCGCTCATGTCGACGTGGTGATCCGCCTGCGAGCCAAGCAAGGCTGACGGCGACCAAAAGGCTCACATCACATCGTCGGGATGCCGCCCGGGCTTGTGTTTGTAGATCGGGAAGGTCCAGCCGAACCAAAGGGCGCCGCCGCGAACGGCAAAGGCCGCCACAACGCCGCAGCCGGAGGCGAGATAGAGCGGCATTCCCAACGCATTGGCGAGCGTGAACACGCCGGCCCCGACCAGCGCCGCCGTCACATAGATTTCCGGCCGCAACAGCACCGAAGGCTCGTTTGCCATCAGATCGCGCAGGATGCCGCCGAAGGTCGCCGTCAGTGTGCCGGTGACGATCGCGATGGTCGGCGAGCCGGTAGCGGCAAGTCCCTTGGCGGCACCCAGAACGCAATAGGCGGCAAGGCCGATCGCATCCAGCCAGATCAGCAGGCGATAGCGCGATTCCAGCAGATGGGCGGTGAAGAAGACAATCACGCCCATGATGCAGCAGACGAGGATATAGGCAGGGTTCAGCACCCAGAAGACCGGTACACGGCCGAGCACGATGTCGCGCACGGTGCCGCCGCCGGTTCCCGTGACCATGGCAAAAAACAGAAAGCCGATCAGATCGAGCTGCTTGCGCGAGGCGGCGAGCGCGCCTGTCGCGGCAAACAGCGCAATGCCGGCATAATCGAGATAGACGAGCAAGGACATGCGGACCCCGGAGCCGGCGAACAGTTTCCGGAAAGAACCATGGCGGCAAGGGCGGCGCAAGGCGGCGCGGCGATAAAGCATCAGTCTTTATTCGATGTATGTCGTATCCCGAAACCGCTGCATGGTTTTAGGCGACATGCCTTGGCTTCAGAGCCTTTGTCCAAAAGAGGAAAGCCCGTGAAAACGCTGGTGCTCGCCGTTCTCAATATTGTCCTGCTGCTCGCCATGCCGGTAGCCGCGCTTGCCCAGCAATCGCTGATCTCCGACCCCGAAATCTACGAGAAGAAGCATTTCCAGGAACAGTGCAAAGCGGCCGAATTCGCCGACGGCTTCATCACCCGGCAGGACATCAACAATGACGGGCTGATCGACGCCGTGGTCAATGAGGGCGAGCTCACCTGCGACGGGCAGAAGGGGCCGCAATGCAACGACGACGGCTGCACCTATAATTTCTATCTGCAGGTCGCCGAAGGCGGTTATTTCATGATCGCGACGGCACAGATCTACGGCTACGACTTCGTCCAGCGCTTCGGCAACATGGTGCTGGCGATGAAGATGCATCCGCGTTTCTGCGACCGCACCGAAGGCGATCCCTGCATCGTGACCGCGCGTGTGCGCGGCACGAAATTCGTCACCATCTCGAAGAAATAAGCTTAGCGCGGATAAAGCTCCGACGTCCGGCCGGCGAGATAGTAGCCGACCAGGCCGTACCATTCGCGGACCGCAGTCGCCATATTCTGGGCGTTGAGGTTCGGCTGAGTGAAATCCAGGTTCAGCCGAACCTGCCCGTCGGTGCGATAGTCGGTCGGCCAGGGCACGATGTCGATGCCGAGCTTACGGAAGATGCCGACGGAACGCGGCATATGGAAGCCCGAGGTGATCAGCAGGCACTGGGAAAGGCCGTGGCCCGCGAGGACTTCTTTTGTATTGACGGCGTTTTCGAAGGTGGTGCGCGATTGCCGCTCCTCGATCAGGCGATCCTTGCTGACGCCGAAGAGCGGGAAGAAGCGCTCGGATGCCGCCGCATCGCCTTCGTAAATGCCCGAGAGTGAGCCGTCGCCGCCCGAGATCAGAATGCGCGACTGCGGAAACTTCTGCGCGAGCCGCAGCGCTTCGATGAAGCGGTCGGCGGCAGGATTGAATTCAATGCCGTGGCGCGCCGTATTCACCTCGTTTTCGAAGGCGCCGCCGAGCACGATCATGCATTGCAGGCTGTCGGGATCGGCGGCAGGTTTGGCGAAGCGCTGCTCGAGCCCCTGCATCAGAAGGTTGCCGGCCGTGGTGTAGAGCGTGATGAAGAGGATGAGGGCTGAAGCCATCGCGCCGAGGACGCTTGAGCTGTGCCAGCGCAGAAGTCCGGCGGCAAAGGCGAAGAAGACGAGAAGGAATGCCAGCGACAGCGGCTGGGCAAAAATCCAGACAAGCTTGGAAATGACGAACAAGACCTACTCCTTGAGGATGGGCGCGCGTCCTTCCTATCCGATTCGGCGGTAACAGGAATGCGAGGGTCCTATCGCTAGCGCAGGGCGCCCGTGTGATGCGGCGCGAGCTTCTGGTTGAAGCGCCGCTGAAGCGGCCGGGGAATGAACATGGCGACAAGCGCCAGCGCCATGGCAAAGATGGAGACCAGCCACAAGGCATGGGCGCCGGTCAACCGGGTCAGGACGGCACCGGCGATCGCGCCGAGCATCATGCCGCCCCAGGGGACGAGCTGGATCGTCCATTCGACACGGCGATCGCCGATAATCCAGCGGCCGATGCCGCGGCCGAAACGCGACAGTGCGCCTGTGACATAAGTCAGGCCGATCGGCAGGCCTTCGATATGTTCGACGGCGGCGTTCACCATGCCCATGGAACAAACGATCATGTAGAACCGCACCAACATCAGGCTCTCAGCCGTCGTCATCGAAGCAAGCGCCAGAACGGCCCCGACGCAGCCGAGAACGACGAAGATGCGCCGCTCGGAGACATGGGCGATGACGATACCGGTCGCATTGCCGAGCACGAAAACGAGAATGGCGGAGATCAGCACCGCCGCATGATAAAGATTGCCCTGGCCCAGCGCGAGTGCGGCCCGCGTCGTATTCCCCGTCATGAAGGAGACGAAATCGCCGGTCAGCAGCAGCCCGGTCGCATCGGTCATGCCGGCCAGAAATGAAATCGAACCGACGAGGGCGAGCCCGGTCAGGGTTCGTCGTGTACGAATGATACGGCGGCGTCTTGCTCTGGTCATTGGGGATCCTGAAGGCGAATCACTGAGATTCCTGCAGCAAGGATAAATCCTGTTCGTTGAGGAATTGGCAAAGAGGATTTGGCCGGGGCCACGCTTGCGCGAAAAGATTCTTTCGATCATAAAACGGCGTCGCTTCAGACCGAAGCTCCGTAAGCGTTTACGTCAATCAACGCGCAACCGCCGATCGGCGCTGCGCGATTGTTCGATCGGCATCTTACGGAGATCAAAATGCCCAAAGGCAAACTCCCCAAGCGCTACAATGCGATCGTCATGCCGCTCATCCTCTCGCTGCTAATGACATCAGTCGTCTCCGCAATCAGCATCGTCAGAGCGCAAGGCCTGACCGCAGTTGCACTTGCCATGTGGCCATCCGCTTGGGTCCTCTCCTGGGCCATCGCCTTTCCGGTGCTGTTATTGGTGCTGCCGGTGGTGAAACGGGTGACGGCAGCGATCGTGGAGATGTGAGGCGGAAGGCGCCGGCAGGCTGTGGGAACGGTCTGCCGGGGGTGGCGTGAGCGCGGCTAGAGTCTTTTCTTTGCGAATGCTCTGCCGGAAGCCGACTTCAAATACTTCTCAAAGGCAAAGGCCTGCGCTTCGTCGGAGAAGGCGAGATAGGTCTTGAGAGACCAAGGGGCGTATTTCGAGGTATGAGAAACTTCTCCGGCATTATGTTTTGCCAGACGCGACTTCAGGTCGCCCGTCACGCCAACGTAATAGCGATCCGGAAGTTCGACACTATTGAGAATGTAGACATATTTCATGGAAGGATCACAGCCCGCCTACGTTGCTTCGCAACTACGTCGCGGCAGCCTCCGCCTCCTTCTCGCCCTCGTTCCGTCAAGCCTTCCGGCTTGCCAAGCCGAAGCTCGAAGAGCGTAGGCTGGTGGAGCTAAGCGGGATCGAACCGCTGACCTCTTGCATGCCATGCAAGCGCTCTCCCAGCTGAGCTATAGCCCCATCAAGGCGGTCCGGCATGGCCGGTCCTGGGATGCTCCGGAGGGCGTTCCCTCTGGAGTGGCGGCTTCTTACTTGCGGTTTTCGCAGATAGCAAGCCCAAAAAAACCGACCCGGAATTTTTTTGTTGTCCGGGCCGGCATTTGTCCGATCAGACTTCGTCTTCGTCGCCGGTCACGCCGATAATGTCGCTCATGTCGTCATCGTCGTCGTCTTCGTCGGGCGTGAGGAAAGTGTCGTCATCGTCGTCGCCTTCGATTTCGACATCGTCGTCGCCCATGTCCGGAATGTCGTCGCCAGAGGCGCCGTCGTCGGCATCCTCAAGCGAAACCAGTTCGACTTCGGTGTTTTCGGTATCGACTTCCGCGACCTCGTCTTCTTCGGCAACCTCAGCGATCGCCGAGGTTTCCTCGAAGAAGGACAGGGGATAGGACTTGCCGGTATAAGGGGAAACGATCGGATCCCGGTTCAGATCATAAAACTTCTTGCCGGTTTCCGGATCGGTGCGCTTGGTTCCAAGTTCCGCTTTCGCCACTATAAGCCTCGTGAGAATGGCCGAATCCGCGATTCGGCAAAATGCCGTGCAAGCCGGCGTTCCATCGGAATTTATAAGCCGGTCCCCTTAATCGCTGTGGCTTCCCATGTCAAAGCCAAACTTTATCATCTCGGCGCGGGCGTTTTGGCCTGCAGACGGATGACCGCTCATGGTGTTTGTGGTAACGAGCCGCGGCAGTAGAAGAAGCGGGCGAAGGCAGCAGCCGGCCAGGCCGACGCTTCGGAAGAAATGTGCTGCAGTTACAGAGGATTACGGGATGCATGGCTCTGCGCCGCAGCCCACCGCCAGCTTCCAGCTGTTCCAGCCGCATCCGCGCAAGACGACCCCTTTGGCGCCATACGGCGCATCATTGCAGGATTGATCCCATGGCAACAAAGAGTTTCACCATCGCCATCGACGGCCCGGCGGCGGCCGGCAAGGGGACGCTTTCGCGTCTTATCGCTGAACGATACGGCTTTCACCATCTCGACACGGGGCTGACCTACCGCGCAACGGCCAAGGCGCTGCTCGATGCCGGCCTGCCGCTCGACGACGAGGCGGTGGCCGAAAAGATCGCGCGGGAGGTTGAACTCGCCGGACTGAATCGCGATATACTTTCCCGACACGAGATCGGTGAAGCTGCCTCGAAAATCGCCGTCATGCCGGCGGTGCGCCGGGCGCTGGTCGAGGCGCAGCGCCGGTTTGCGGCAAAGACGCCGGGCACGGTGCTCGATGGGCGCGATATCGGCACGGTCGTATGCCCGGATGCGCCGGTCAAGCTCTATGTGACGGCGTCGCCGGAGGTGCGCGCCAGACGCCGTTACGACGAGATCCTGGGCAAGGGGGCGACGGCGGATTTGGAGGCGATTTTCGAAGACGTCAAGCGGCGCGACGAACGCGACATGGGGCGGGCCGACAGCCCTTTGAAACCAGCTGATGATGCGCACTTGCTTGATACGTCGGAAATGAGTATAGAGGCCGCGTTTCAAGCCGCTCAATCGATCATCGATGCGGTCTTGAACCGAAATGCCTAAATTCAAGCGATTTTGCATGCTCAGACGCATGGATCGCTTTAATGCAGCCTGAAATTCCGTCCAAGCGCCGGATTGCCTTCGTCAGAGAAGGCGGACTGGGTTCAGGCCCATTCAACACGAACCAACCGGCGCATACGTGGGCCTTGACGCTATCGAAGGCCACGCAGGAGATTTTATGTCAGTAGCAACTCCCTCTCGCGAGGATTTCGCGGCCCTTCTCGAAGAGTCCTTTGCCAAAAACGATCTGGCTGAAGGCTATGTCACCAAGGGCATCGTCACGGGCATCGAAAAGGATGTCGCCGTTGTCGACGTCGGCCTCAAGGTCGAAGGCCGCATCGCGCTCAAGGAATTCGGCGCACGCGCCAAGGACGGTTCGCTGAAGGTCGGCGACGAAGTCGAAGTCTATGTCGAGCGCATCGAAAACGCGCTTGGTGAAGCCGTTCTGTCGCGCGAGAAGGCTCGCCGCGAAGAAAGCTGGATCAAGCTCGAAGCCAAGTTCGAAGCCGGCGAGCGCGTCGAAGGCGTGATCTTCAACCAGGTCAAGGGCGGCTTCACGGTCGACCTCGACGGTGCGATCGCCTTCCTGCCGCGTTCGCAGGTCGACATCCGCCCGATCCGCGACGTGACCCCGCTGATGCACAACCCGCAGCCCTTCGAAATCCTCAAGATGGACAAGCGCCGCGGCAACATCGTGGTTTCGCGCCGCACGGTCCTGGAAGAGTCCCGTGCCGAGCAGCGTTCTGAAATCGTTCAGAACCTCGAAGAAGGCCAGGTTGTCGACGGCGTCGTCAAGAACATCACCGATTACGGTGCGTTCGTCGACCTCGGCGGCATCGACGGCCTGCTGCACGTCACCGACATGGCATGGCGCCGTGTGAACCATCCGTCGGAAATCCTGAACATCGGCCAGCAGGTCAAGGTTCAGATCATCCGCATCAACCAGGAAACCCACCGCATCTCGCTCGGCATGAAGCAGCTCGAGTCCGATCCGTGGGATGGCATCCAGGCCAAGTATCCGGAAGGCAAGAAGATCTCCGGTACCGTTACGAACATCACCGACTACGGTGCGTTCGTCGAGCTGGAGCCGGGCATCGAAGGCCTGATCCACATCTCGGAAATGTCCTGGACCAAGAAGAACGTTCACCCCGGCAAGATCCTGTCCACGAGCCAGGAAGTCGAAGTCGTCGTTCTCGAAGTCGATCCGTCCAAGCGCCGTATCTCGCTCGGCCTCAAGCAGACGCTGGAAAACCCGTGGGCAGCATTCGCCCGCAGCCATCCGGCCGGCACTGAAGTTGAAGGCGAAGTCAAGAACAAGACCGAATTCGGCCTGTTCATCGGCCTCGACGGCGATGTCGACGGCATGGTGCACCTCTCCGACCTCGACTGGAACCGTCCGGGCGAACAGGTCATCGAGGAGTTCAACAAGGGTGACGTCGTCAAGGCCGTCGTTCTCGACGTCGATGTCGAGAAGGAACGCATCTCGCTCGGCATCAAGCAGCTCGGCAAGGATGCTGTTGGTGAAGCAGCAGCTTCCGGCGACCTGCGCAAGAACGCCGTTGTTTCCTGCGAAGTCATCGCCATCAACGATGGCGGCATTGAAGTGAAGCTCGTCAACCACGAGGACATCACGTCCTTCATCCGTCGCGCCGATCTCGCCCGCGACCGCGACGAGCAGCGTCCTGAGCGTTTCTCGGTCGGCCAGGTCGTCGACGCCCGCGTCACCAACTTCTCCAAGAAGGACCGCAAGATCATGCTGTCCATCAAGGCCCTGGAGATTGCGGAAGAGAAGGAAGCCGTCGCTCAGTTCGGTTCGTCCGACTCGGGCGCTTCGCTCGGCGACATCCTGGGCGCAGCCCTGAAGAACCGCGGCGGCGAATAAGCCTCGCAGTCACGTCTGAAATGCGGAACCCGCCGGAGCGATCCGGCGGGTTCTTCATTTTCAGGTGATGAAAGCCGCTATTCCCAGCCGGCCATGCGCTGATAAAGCGCGTAGACCGGATCGGCTGCAGTGTCGGGCCGATATGCCGACGGCTCGGTATCGATCATCCTCGGCGTCCTGCGCTCGGGTGCCGCCTCCGCCCCTTCAGCATCGGGTTCGGCATCCTCGCCGCCGGATTGCGCCTGCTGCTCGTCCTGCGGCGCACCGTCCTGGTGATGGTGATGCTGGTGGCTCGTTTCACCGGCCTTTTCGTTCGACGGCGTATCCTTGGCGAACTGATAAGGCAGCTGAGCATAGGCAAAGCCCTCCGCCACCTTGGCCGCGAGCGGCACATAAGAGGCCTCCGCCATGTCGGGCAGCGGCATCGGTTGCGGCTGTGCGGCAATTTCTTTCGGCTGGCGGGCAGCCGCAGCCGTGGCCCCGGGTTCCATCTGAGACAGGTGGGGCATTGGGGACTGTCGAGCATCGGCAGCGGCCAGATCTGCCGGCTGTCTCGTCAAGGTCTCCTTCGCTTCGCTGATGACGGCCTCGTCGAGAATGGCATCGACCTCCACCGCCGCCTCGACGGGACCATCCTCCTGCACCGTTTCGACGTCCTGCTCACGGATGATGGTTACGATCATCTCGGAGACCGCTTCGGTCATGGAGGCGAGGATTCCCGTCCAGTTCCGGGGAATGAGAGGATCGGCTTTTTCCGACGTTGCGAGAGGCTGAATGACCGGCGGCTCCGTCACCTCGGCCGTGTCGTCACCCGCACGCGGCTCTGCCGGCACTGATTGCCGGGCTTCGACCTTCGGGGCAAGCTCTGCTTTTGTCACCGAAGCGGAGCGAATCCAGTTTTCAGACTGCGAAATTTCAGGATCCGCGGCTTCCACGGCTAAGGCGCTCACCGCTTCCTCGCTTGCCGCAAGCAGGGCGGTCTCGATCAATTTGCCGGCTGGTTCAGATTGCGTTTCCGCCGGCTGGCGGATCGCGGCGAGCAGGCTGGCTTCATGCAGCTGGATCTCGGGCCGGGCTTCGGCGCGCATCGGCGAAGCATCGTTCTGACCATAGGATCGGACGACGGCGCGGGCAGCGAGATCACGGTCCTTGTAGCGCACGATTTCCAGATAGGCGATGATACGCGCCGCCTCAGGCCCTGTCGGATTCTTCAAGGCTTCCGCGATCGTCCGAAGCGGCAGACTGTGCCCCTGCGCGCTCAGCTGGCCTTCGACCTCATCGATCCTGGCGGTCGGCAGCCCGCGGATGGCATCGGCGAGCCGGGAGGCGAAGGCGGAATTGCTCTCGTCCTCGCCGCGATCGAGCGAGATCGAGCGGCCAGCCGCATCGATGACATCGAAAAGGGCTTCAACCATGCGCTCGCGCGCCGCAAGGAGCAGGATATTGAGCTTGCCGGCAATGGCGGAATTCAGCTCAGTGGCCTCGATCGCGTTGACGGGCGCGGGGGCAATCACCGAACGGTCAGGACTGCCGGCCACGATCGCCGCAGTCTGGCCCTGGGATGAAAAGCTTGCATTGGACGCTGCACGAACGGGGGTCAGCATGGCATGCCCTTTCGTAAAGTGACGATGAAAGCAGGCTCCATGAAAGGACCGCGCTCATCCGGTCCCTTGCATCCCGAGCAGATCCTCCTGTCCGCATGACGCAAGCGGCGCCATCGAATGCCTAAAAATTAAATCGAATATTAAGAAACAGAGATTAACGAATCGCTAACGTCGGCGGATCAGTTCACCCGCGACCGCAGACAGTGAAGATTGACGGCAATTCGCTCAGCTGTGAGCGAAGATATCGGCCTCTTCCCAGCCGAGCAGGTCGAGCTTGGCGCGGGTCGGCAGGAATGCGAAGCAGGCCGTGGCATGATCGAACCGGCCGTCGCGGATCAGGCGGGCCGTCAGCTTGTCGCGAAGCGCGTGCAAGTAAAGCACGTCGGAAGCGGCATATTCGAGCTGGGCCGGCGACAGCGTCTCGGCCGCCCAATCGGACGATTGCTGCGCCTTGGAGACATCGACGTCGAGCATTTCCTTGAGATTGTCCTTGAGGCCGTGGCGATCGGTGTAGGTGCGGCAGAGGCGCGAGGCGATCTTGGTGCAGAATACCGGGTTCGTCGTGACGCCGAAGGTATGGAAGAGCACGGCAATATCGAAGCGGCCGTAATGAAAGATCTTCTGGTGCGTGGGATCTTCGAGCAGAGCGACGAGATTGGGGGCCTCTTTCTGGCCGGCCGCGATGCGGATGATGTCGGCGGTGCCGTCACCCGGAGAAAGCTGGACGACGCAGAGACGATCCCGCCGCGGCACCAGGCCCAGCGTCTCGGTATCGATCGCGATCGCGCCGGTGTAGCGGGCCGCGTCGGCCGCGGAAATATCGCCTTCGTGATAACGGATGGTGGCGGCCATGAGACTGTCTTTCGTTCGGATATTCTCCACTCGCGCTATAGCGCAAAGGCACACATTGCGAAACTGCTTCCTGCTGCGGCTGGTTCAGAATGTCGGCGGCGTGTTGATCCAGAGAAGCACGGTTTCGCCATCGTGGCGGTTGCGCCAGGAATGGTAGCGGCGGCTTTCGAAATACAGTGAATCGCCCGGGCCGAGATCGAAGAACTGATCGCTGTCGAGCACCAGTTCCAGCCGGCCGGACAGGACATGCATGAATTCCTCGCCTTCGTGGCGATAGGCGCCCTCGCTGGCAGCGCCCGGCGCCAGCACGAAACGATGGCAATCCATCATCCTGCGGCCTTCGGCAAGCAACTGCACCGTAACCCCGGGGGTCGTTTCCGGCCAGGTGCGCCACTCGCCGGCGCGTATCACTGCCGGCACCTCCACGCTTTCCTCGCCGGAGAGGCGGGAGACGGTGGTGGCGTAATATTCGGCGAGGTCGTGCAGCGTCTTGAATCCGACGCCTTGCGAGGTGCGCTCCAGCGTCGAGAGCGTCGACGCGGTGATGCCAATATCACCGGCCACCTGATCGAGCGTCTTGCCTGCGGCGTGGCGGAGGCTCCGCAGTTTCCGGCCGAGGCCGGAATCCTGGCCGGGTTCGGCACTGTCCGCGGAGGGTTCCTCGCTCTCCAGCGCCTCTCGGATTGCTGCCGGATTGAGACCGCGCTCGACCCGGTACCAGGAGATGCGCTTCAGCCGCGCCACGTCGTCGGCGCTATATTGCCGATGGCCGGTTTCGGAGCGGCCGGGAACGACCAGGCCCTGGCTTTCCCAGAGGCGCAGCGTCGAGGCGGAGACCCCCGCCAGCCGCGCGGCCTCCGCTACCTTGTAGCGCACAGGCCCGTTGTCACTCATCAGCCAATACCCCGATTCTCGTTGCGCGAGCATTCATCAAATCGCGTGATGTTTGAAGCAAAAAATGCCGCTTGTTTTCTTGCAGAAAAAATGTAGGAATTTCCAGAGAATCTTACAGAACTTATGCAAGATAATTCCAAAAACCTTCAACACGGGAGCAGATCGATGACCGCGACAAGCCTTACCGACCGGAAGAACGCCGCGATTTCACGCGGCGTCGGCATGACTACCCAGATCTATGCGGATCGCGCAGAGAATGCCGAAATCTGGGACAAGGAGGGCCGCCGCTATATCGATTTCGCCGCCGGCATCGCCGTGCTCAACACCGGCCACCGCCACCCCAAGGTCATTGCGGCGGTCAAGGATCAGCTCGACCGCTTCACCCATACCTGCCACCAGGTGGTGCCCTACGAGAACTACGTCAGCCTCGCCGAGCGGCTGAACGCCCTGGTGCCCGGCAATTTCCAGAAAAAGACCATCTTCGTCACCACTGGCGCCGAGGCGGTCGAGAACGCCGTCAAGATCGCCCGTGCCGCGACCGGCCGCTCGGCCGTCATCGCCTTCGGCGGCGGCTTCCACGGCCGCACCTTCATGGGCATGGCGCTGACCGGCAAGGTCGTGCCCTACAAGGTCGGCTTCGGCGCGATGCCCGGCGATGTCTTCCATGTTCCTTTCCCCGTCGAACTGCATGGCGTCTCCGTCGATCAGTCGCTTGCGGCGCTGAAGAAACTCTTCGCCGCCGATGTCGATCCGCAGCGTGTCGCAGCCATCATCCTCGAGCCGGTGCAGGGTGAAGGCGGCTTCTATCCGGCGCCCGCAGCCTTCATGAAAGCCCTGCGCGAACTTTGCGACCAGCATGGCATCCTGCTGATCGCCGATGAGGTGCAGACCGGTTTTGCCCGCACCGGCAAGATGTTCGCGATGGATCACCACGAGGTGGCCGCCGACCTGACGACGATGGCGAAAAGCCTCGCCGGCGGCTTCCCACTTGCTGCCGTCACCGGCCGCGCCGAAATCATGGACGCGCCGGGGCCGGGCGGGCTCGGCGGCACCTATGGCGGCAATCCGCTCGGTATCGCCGCTGCCCATGCCGTCCTCGACGTCATCAAGGAGGAGGATCTCTGCAACCGAGCGAACCTGCTCGGCGGGCGGCTGAAGCAGCGGCTGGAATCCTTGCGTGAAAAGGTGCCGGAGATCGCCGATATTCGCGGACCGGGCTTCATGAACGCCGTCGAATTCAATGACCGGAGGACGGGATTGCCGAGTGCTGATTTCGCCAACAAGGTGCGGCTGACAGCGCTCGACAAGGGGCTGATCCTGCTCACCTGCGGCGTCCATGGAAACGTCATCCGCTTCCTCGCGCCGATCACCATCCAGGACGAGGTCTTCGGCGAGGCGCTCGACATTCTCGAGACCTCGATGCTGGAGGCGAGTGCCGCCAGCTAGCGCCGATCGAACCCGGATTTCAATGGCGCCGGCGATCGGCAGCCGCTCCCAAGGAGATATGATATGGCTTTCACTACCGCACTGACCAGGCACATTGCCTTTTCCTCGCCGCTGTTGCGCGATGCCGGCTATATCAACGGCGTCTGGACGTCGGGCGACGCCGCAAAGACCTTCGACGTTCTGAACCCGGCAACCGGCGAGCTGCTCGCCTCCCTCCCCGATATGGGCGCAGCCGAAACGCGGGCGGCGATCGATGCGGCCTATGCTGCCCAGCCGGCCTGGGCTGCCCGCCCCGCCAAGGAACGCAGCCAGATCCTGCGCAAATGGTTCGACCTGATCGTCGCCAATGCCGACGCGCTCGCGGCGATCCTGACGGCCGAAATGGGCAAGCCCTTCCCCGAAGCGCGCGGTGAGATCCTTTATGCCGCCGCCTATATCGAATGGTATGCGGAAGAGGCCAAGCGCATCTACGGCGAGACGATCCCGGCGCCTTCCCAGGATAAGCGCATGATCGTCATCAAGCAGCCGGTCGGCGTCGTCGGCACGATCACACCGTGGAATTTCCCGGCGGCGATGATTGCCCGCAAGATCGCCCCGGCGCTTGCCGTCGGCTGCACTGTCGTCTCGAAGCCGGCCGAGCAGACTCCGCTGACTGCGATTGCCCTCGCCGTGCTCGCCGAACAGGCCGGCATTCCCGCCGGCGTCTTCAATCTGATCGTCGGGCTCGACGGGCCGGCAATCGGCCGAGAGCTCTGCGGCAATGAGAAAGTGCGCAAGATCAGCTTCACCGGCTCGACGGAAGTCGGCCGCATCCTGATGCGGCAATGCGCTGACCAGATCAAGAAGGTGAGCCTGGAGCTCGGTGGCAACGCGCCGTTCATTGTCTTCGACGATGCCGATCTCGACGCCGCCGTCGAGGGCGCGATCGCCTCCAAATATCGCAATGCCGGCCAGACCTGCGTTTGCGCCAACCGCCTCTATATCCAGTCCAGCGTCTATGACGCCTTTGCCGCGAAGCTTGCCGCCAAGGTCGCCGAGTTGTCGGTCGGGGACGGGTTCAAGCCCGGTGTCGAGATCGGGCCGCTGATCGACGAGCAGGGTCTTGCCAAGGTGGAGGACCATGTCGGCGACGCGCTGGCCAAGGGCGCCAAGGTTCTGACCGGCGGCAAGCGCATCGACGGCGCCGGCACCTTCTTTGCGCCGACGGTGCTGACCGGCGTGACCCGCGGCATGACGGTGGCGCGCGAGGAAACCTTCGGGCCGGTGGCGCCGCTCTTCCGCTTCGAGACGGCCGAGGACGTCATCGCTCAGGCCAACGACACCGAATTCGGCCTGGCCGCCTACTTCTATGCCGGTGACCTGAAGAAGGTCTGGCGGGTGGCGGAGGCGCTGGAATACGGCATGATCGGCATCAATACCGGGCTGATGTCATCCGAGACGGCGCCCTTCGGCGGCATCAAGCAATCCGGTCTCGGCCGCGAGGGCTCCCGCCATGGCGCCGACGATTATCTAGAGATGAAATATCTCTGCATTGGCGGCGTCTGATCGGCCCCCGTACCGAGAGCACGCGGCATTCCGCCGCGTGTTTTCAATAATGCGGCGGACGAGTGATGGCCGGCGCGTCCAGCGACTGCTCCTCCAGCGACAGGAAGCGTTCTGTCAACCGTTCGAGCTTGGTGCGCATCTGCTCCACGCTCTTCCATTGTTCGGCGAGCTGATCGGAAAGCTCCTCGATCGTCTTTGCCTGATGGGCCAGCATTTCCTCCAGCCGGGTGATGCGGTTGGTCTCGTCGGACATCGATCCTCCTTTGCCGACACCGGCAGAACAGATGGTTCTCCCAAACCGGAAATAGGCCGCCGCGTCAATGTTTTCGATCCCCGGCGCGGCCATGCGCAAAACTGAACCGTTTGGTTACTAAAAGACCTTGCCGTGCCCGATGTAGTGGGGTAGGCCCTAATCCATCAGGGAGGAATACTGATGGATGCAGGCAACGGCTTTCTTCATCCGGACCGGCTCTTTCCGGCCGACCCGGCGACACGGACCATCGCGCGAGACCTCTACGAGACGGTGCGCAATCTTCCGATCGTCAGCCCGCATGGGCACACCGAACCGTCCTGGTTCGCCGACAATAAGCCTTTTGAAGACGCCGCTTCGCTGCTGGTCATTCCCGATCACTATCTTTTCCGCATGCTGCACAGCGTCGGCGTCACCTTGGACGAGCTCGGTGTTCCCAGGCTCGACGGCAAGCCGGTGGCTGAGGGGCGGGCGATCTGGCGGACCTTTGCCAAGCATTACCATCTCTTCCGCGGAACGCCCTCGAGCCTCTGGGTTGATCATGCAATGTCGGCCGTGCTCGGCTGCACCGAACCGCTGACGGCGGATAATGCCGATGCGCTTTACGATCACATCAATGCCCAGCTCGCCCGTCCCGAATTCCGCCCGCGGGCGCTGCATCAGCGATTCGGCATCGAAACGATCGCGACGACCGAAGGTGCGCTCGACCCGCTTGTCCATCACCAGAAGATGGCGGCGGAGGGCTGGATCGGTAAGGTGCGCACCACCTACCGGCCGGACAGCGTCACCGATCCTGATGCCGTCGGTTTCCGCGACAATCTCCTCAAGTTCGGAGAAATCACCGGCGCCGACGTGACGAACTGGGACGGCCTGATCGAGGCGCATCGGCGCCGGCGCGCCTATTTCCGCAAGTTCGGCGCGACTGCCACCGATCACGGCGTGCCGACAGCCTTCACCGCTGATCTGCCGCTGGCCGAAAAGCAGGCGTTGCTCGACAAGGCATTGAAGGGCCCGCTTTCGGCTGTTGAGGCCGAGCTTTTCCGCGGCCAGATGATGACCGAGATGGCCGGTCTCTCGGCCGAGGACGGCATGGTGATGCAGATCCATGCCGGCTCGCGACGCAATACCGACAGCGGACTCTTTGCCACCCGCGGCCCCAATATGGGCGCCGATATCCCGACACGCACGGACTGGGTCGGCGGCTTGAATGCGCTGCTTTCCAAATATGGCCATGCGCCGGGCCTGCGCATCCTGCTTTTCACGCTCGACGAGACGACCTATGCGCGAGAGCTGGCGCCGATGGCCGGCCATTGGGCCTGCCTGATGGTGGGCCCGCCCTGGTGGTTCCATGACAGCCCGCTCGGCATCCGTCGCTATCTCGACCAGGTGGTAGAGACGGCCGGTTTCGCCAATATGGCAGGTTTCAACGATGACACGCGGGCGCTGCTGTCGATCCCGGCCCGCCACGACGTCTGGCGCCGTGAAGTCTGCCGCTTCCTCGCTCAACTCGCAGCCGAGCACCGGATTTCCGGGAAGGAAGCCGAGATCGTGGCGCGCGAACTCTCCTATGACAATGCAAAGAAGGCCTACAAGCTGTGAGCGACAGACTGCAGAACGTGACCGGCCTTGCGCCGACGGCGAAGCTTCCCGCCTATAACAGGAATGCGCTGAAGGCTGGCATCCTGCATCTCGGCCCGGGCGCCTTCTTCCGCGCCCATTTCGCGCCCTTCACGGATGCTGCACTCGCAGCAGCCGGCGGCGACTGGGGCATTGAGGTGGCGAGCCTGCGCACGCCCGATGTCGCGGACAATCTCTCCGCCCAGAACGGGCTTTATACGATGCTGATCCGCGATACATCAGGCACGACGGCCGAAGTGATCGGCTCGATCCTGAAGGCGCATGTGGCGCCACGCGATCCGGCCGGCCTGCTGGCGCGGCTCGAGGACCCTGCCATCCGCATCGTCAGTATGACGGTCACGGAAAAGGCCTATGGCTTCGATCCCGCAACCGGCGGCCTCGACCTCAAGCATCCCGATGTCGTTGCCGACCTCGCCAATCGGCATGCGCCGCGCGGCGTCATCGGCTATCTCGTCGAAGGACTGGCGCGCCGACGGCAGAAGGGCATCGCCCCCTTTACGCCGCTCAGCTGCGACAATCTGCCGAGCAACGGCGCCGTGCTGAAACGCCTCGTGCTGGAATTCACTTCGCGCATCGATGCCGACCTGCATCGCTGGATCGAAGCGAATGTGCCCTTCCCCTCGACGATGGTCGACCGCATCACGCCGGCAAGCACCGAAGCGACCTATGCCGATGCCGAGCGGCTGACGGGCCGCACCGACATGGCGGCGGTCGAGACGGAACCCTTTACGCAATGGGTCATCGAAGACCATTTCGCCAATGGCCGTCCGGCCTGGGAAAAGGTACGCGGCGCGCTGATGGTCGAGGAAGTCTCGGCTTACGAAAAAATGAAGCTCAGGATGCTGAACGGAGCCCATTCGCTGCTCGCCTATCTCGGTTATATCGGCGGCTATGAATTCATCCGAGACGTTATGGATGATGCCGGCCTGGCGGCGCTTGCCTACCGCCACATGCACGCGGCGGCGCGCACACTGGACGCGGTGCCGGGCATCGATCTCGATGACTACGCCAATGAATTGATAGCACGCTTTGCAAATAAGGCGATCGCGCACCGCACCTATCAAATCGCCATGGACGGCACGCAGAAACTGCCACAGCGGCTGCTGGAGCCGGCATGCGAGGCGCTTGCCCTTGGCGACCGGGCGGAGACCTACGCGATCGCCGTCGCGGCGTGGATGCGTTATGCGACCGGCGAACATGGCAATGGCGAGCGCTATGAGCTGCGCGATCCCCGCGCTGCTGAGATCGCCGCGCTGATTGCCGACGTCCCGCGCACCGGCCCGGCGATTTCGGCGGCGCTCTTCACCCTCCCCGGCCTTTTCCCGGCGGCTTTGACCGGACATCGGGCCTGGACGCAGGATGTCTCGGACAAGTTGGAGATCCTAATCCAGGACGACCGGCTGCCGCTGTTTTAAGAAGTGTGAGTCTTTTCGGCAAAAGAGAGGGTGTGCCACACGGCATACCCTCTCCTCCGTCATCGCTGTGCTCGTCACAGGGATCCAGTGCGCCCAAGTCCCTGGGCGCGGGGAACTCTATTCAGGCCGTAGGAATCCAGCCACCGCGCAGACGCGCGGTGGCTGGATTCCTGCGACGAGCACAGGAAGTTCAGGGTTGCTCTTTCTTCTCCGCCATACCGCATGGTCAAGCCTTCACCCGCGTCATATCGGGATCGTAGAGCGGCGCCAGCGACACCTTGCAGGGAATGCGCTCCCTGGCGACATCGAGTTCATAAGTGCCGGCGAGAACGAAATCCTCCGTCACGCCCTCCGGGTCGCGGACATAGCCGTAGCCGATCGCCTTCCCAAGCGTATAACCGAAGCCGCCGCTCGAGAGCCAGCCGACACGTTTGCCGTTGCGATAGATGGTTTCACGGCCGAGCAGCACGGTATCGGGATCGTCGGGAACGAAGCAGGCGAGGCGCTTCTTGACGCCGTCTGCAAGCTGCCGCTCGATCGCCTCGCGGCCGCGGAACGGAATGTTCTTCCTGATCTTCACCGCCCAGCCGAGGCCGGCTTCAACCGGCGTGTGGTCGGGGCCGATATCGGAGCCCCAGGCGCGATAGCCCTTTTCCAGGCGGCAGCTCTCGATGGCGCGATAGCCGGCATTGACGAGGCCGAATTCGCCGCCTGATGCCATCAGCACGTCATAGACCGTGGTCGCATATTCAATGGGAACATGCAGTTCGTAGCCGAGCTCGCCGACATAGGTGATGCGCAATGCTCGCACCGGGCAGCCCGATATGCCGATGGTTCTGACCTGACCGAAGGGGAAGGCGGCATTCGAGACATCGCTGCCTGTCACCTTTTCCAGCACCGCGCGTGCATTCGGTCCCATCAGCGACAGCACGGAATAGGCCGAGGTGACCTCGACCAGCTCGGCATGCATCTCCGCCGGAATATTGCGGGCGATCCAATTGAAGTCGTGGGTGGCGAAACCGGTGCCGGTGACGATGTAATATTCGTCCTCGGCGATGCGGGCGACGGTCAGATCGCATTCGATTCCGCCCTTGTCGTTCAGCATCTGCGTGTAGATGAGCGATCCCACGGGCCTTGCAACATCGTTGGCGGCAATCCAGGAGAGTGCCGCCTCGGCATCCCTGCCCTTCAGCACGAATTTGGCGAAGGAGGTCTGGTCGAAGATGACGGCCGCCTCGCGCACCGCCTTATGCTCGCGACCGACGGCATCGAACCAGTTCTGCCTGCCGTAGCTGTAGATATCCTTCGGCTCCTCATTGGCGAAGAGATCGGCAAACCAATTCGGCCGCTCCCAGCCGAGCTTTTCGCCGAAACAGGCGCCTTGCGCCTTCAGCCGGTCATAGAGCGGCGATTTGCGGCAGGGGCGGCCGCTCGAATGCTCCTCGAAAGGCCAGGCCATGGTGTAGTGCTTGCCATAGGCTTCGAGCGTGCGGGTGCGCACCCAGTCGGTATCGAAGTGCGGGCGACCGAAGCGGCGGATGTCGACCGGCCAGAGATCATAGGGCGGCTCGCCCTTCGTCACCCATTCGGCGAGCGCCATGCCGGCGCCGCCGGCCGAGGCAATGCCGAAGGCGTTGAAACCGGCGCCGACGAAGAAGTTCTTCAGCTCCGGCGCCTCACCGAGAATGAAGTTTCCGTCAGGCGTAAAACTTTCCGGGCCGCTCAGCAACTGCTTGACGCCGACATCCTCCAGCGCCGGAACGCGGCCGAGCGCTTGTTCCATGATCTGCTCGAAATGGTCGAAATTGCTATCCAGCAGCGTGTAATGGAAACCCTCCGGGATGCCCTGCTTCGCCCAGGGAATGGGATTGGGCTCATAGCCGCCCATGATGATGCCGCCGACCTCCTCCTTGTAATAGGTCAGGCGATCGGGATCGCGCAGCGTCGGCAGGTTGGAGGGCACGCCGAAGGATTCGGTGATGATATATTGGTGCTCGACCGAGACCAGCGGCACGTTGACGCCGAAACGCTGGCCAAAGGCGCGCGTCCATTGGCCGGCGCAGACGACGACGCGCTCGCATTCGATACGTCCCTCGGCGGTCACAACGGCGCGGATTCGTCCCTTGTCGATCTCGAGGTCGAGGACTTCGGTATCCTCGAAGATCGAAACGCCTGCTATGCGGGCGCCTTTCGCCAGCGCCTGGGTGATATCGGAAGGATTGGCCTGACCGTCCGTCGGAAGGAAGGCGGCGCCGACGAGATCGTCAATCGTCATCAGCGGCCAGAGATCGAAAGCCTCCTGCGGCGTCAGCAACTGCATTTCGAGGCCGAAGGACTGGGCGGTGGTCGCCTGGCGCTTGACCTCCGTCCAGCGCTCCTCGTTGCAGGCAAGGCGCAGGCCGCCGTTCATCTTCCAGCCGGTGCCGAGGCCCGTTTCCTCTTCCAGCCGCTTGTAGAGATCGACGGAGTAGCCGAGCAACTGGGTGATGTTGGCGCTGGTGCGCAGCTGGCCGACGAGTCCGGCGGCATGAAAGGTGGTGCCCGAGGTCAGCTTCTTGCGTTCGAGCAGGACGGTATCGGTCCAGCCGAGCTTGCCGAGATGATAGGCTGTCGAGCAGCCGATGATGCCGCCGCCGATGACCACGGCCTTTGCCGTCTTCGGTAATTGTCTCGTCATTTATGGATCCTGTTCAAAGGCTTGATAGGCGCGCTCGAAGCGCGCCAGATTCTCGGCCGTATAGGCGGCATAGTCGAAATCGATGGTGGAGTGGATTTCCGAAATCATGCTCCAGAGCGTCTCGCGCAGCAGCGAGGCGCATTTCATCGCGCCGTAGCGGCGGCTCAGCTCATCGGTCAGCGGCCGGTCGAAATAGCTCTCGAGCATCATCTGCTCGGCGGCTTGCGAGAACTCGTTGTTGGAGGCCAATCCGCCGAGATCGAACAGCGGCGTGTTGAAGCCGGCATAATCCCAGTCGATCAGCCAGAGCCGCTTGCCGTCATCGAGAAAATTGGCGGCCAGCAAATCGTTATGGCCGAAGGCGATCTCGAACGGCCCTGCCGCTGCTTCCAGCATCTCGGCCTTGCCGATCAACGCCGGCAGCAGCGGAAGGTGGAGGCTGCCCGATTCCTTCAGGCTGGCGGCGTAATCGCGGATGACGTGGAAGACCCAGAAGATCATCGCCGGGCCGCGGAAATGCCGCGCGATGTCATGGTGGCAGGCGCGCAGCAGCGGCACGACCCGGGCCAGCATGTCAGGTGCCCTGATATCCTCGGGCGACAGCGCCCGCGCCTCGACATAGTCGAGCACCAGCACCCCGGGCGAATGGTGGATGACGGCAGGCGACAGGCCGGCGGCATGCGCCGCGCGGCTTGCGGCAAGCTCGTTCTGCCTGATGATGTGGTGGATCGGAATATCGGCGCCGAGTCTCACCACGCAGCGCACGACGGCATCGCTAACCAGATAGTTCCTGTTGGTGATGCCGCCGGATATTGGCGAAATTTCAATCGGACCCTGCCAGATGCCAAGCGCATGAATCCTATCCTCAGGCGTCATGCTATCCCCCTTGCGGCGCTTGCAAAATGATGGGGCAGAGCGGGATAGGCTGTCAAGCCGCGGCGCGCGTCCTTCCGGACGCGCGAAGGGGCTATAGGGTCAGATCGTCTTGCCGGCAGCGTCGAAGACGTGGCAGCGGGCCGGATCGAAGAAGGCCTGCACATTGGTGCCACGCTCGACCTTCTGCTGACCGTCGAGGGCAATCGTCAGGAGCTGTCCGTCCGGCGTCGTCGTATAGAGCATGGTGGCGCCGCCGAGATTTTCGACGAGATCGACATTGACGGTCGAAAGCGTGATGGTGCCCTGCGTGAGGGACAGATGCTCGGGGCGGATGCCGAAGGTGACGGCCTCGCCGGCCCCGCCCCTCAGCCGGCGCGGCAGGCGGACGGAATTGCCGCAGACATGAATACTGGTTTCGGCCTCGCCGACCTCTTCGATGCGCGCCTGCAAAAAGTTCATCTTCGGGCTGCCGATAAAGCCGGCGACGAAGCGGTTGGCCGGGTTGTTGTAGAGATCGAGCGGCGCGCCGACCTGCTCGATGCGGCCGGAATTCAAGACGACGATCTTGTCGGCCATCGTCATCGCCTCGACCTGGTCATGGGTGACGTAGATCATGGTGTTGCCGAGCTGCCGGTGCAGGCGGGAGATCTCGACACGCATCTGCACACGCAGTTCGGCATCGAGGTTCGACAGCGGTTCGTCGAACAGGAAGATGCGTGGCTCGCGCACGATGGCGCGGCCGATCGCCACGCGCTGGCGTTGGCCGCCGGAGAGCGCCTTCGGCTTGCGCTCCAGCAGCTTCTCGATCTGCAGGATTTCGGCGGCGCGCTTCACCTTCGGCTGGATCTCGGCCTTCTTGTAACCGGCCGTCTCCAGGCCGAAAGCGAGGTTCTTGTAAACCGACATGTGGGGATAGAGCGCATAGGACTGGAAGACCATGGCGATGCCGCGCTTGGCCGGCGCCACCTCGTTCATGCGCTCGCTGTCGAGCAGCAGCGCCCCACCGGTGATCTCCTCGAGGCCGGCGATCATGCGCAGAAGGGTCGATTTCCCACAGCCCGAGGGGCCGACGAAAACGACGAATTCGCCGGGATCGATCGCCAGGTCGATGCCATGGATCACATCCAGCGAGCCGTAGCGCTTCTCGACCTTCTGAAGAACGACACTGGTTGCCATCGTCTCAAAACCCTCTCTTTTGCAGGTTACTTCGTTCTTGCGCGCCAATCGGCGTATTTGGGACTGTCGGGACCGACCGGCAGCGGCACTTCGGCGCCGCTGTCCGATGACTGGTAGATGGCGGTGACGAGTTCCAGCGCGCGGCGCGCATCCTTCGATGTCACCGGCAACGGCCCCTGGCCGCTGAGGAAGGCATGGAACTGGCCCATCTGTGTGGTGAAACGCGGCGCGACGGGCTGCCAGTCGCCGACCACCCGATCGATCTTTTCGCGGACGTCATCGTTGGCGGCGATGATTTTCCAGGGATCCTTGCCTGGCGTGTAGGGTTCGTGCGTGCTTTCGAAGGTGACGTTTTCAAAATGCAGTCTCAGCCGGCTGATCTGTTCCTGCGAACCGAGCGTGCAGGACAGCGAGACGAAGGCGCCGTTTTCCATCAGCAGGCTGGCGGAGGCGCAGTCCTCGACCTCGATATCGTTGACACGGGTGGCCACCCGGCCGAAAACCCTTGCCGCCGGGCCCATCAAATGCATCAGCATATCATGCAGATGCAAGGCATGGGTGACGAGCACGCCGCCAAGCTCCGTCGCCCATTTGCCGCGCCAGGGCACGGCGTAATATTCGGGCTTGCGCAGCCAGAAGGTTTCGACAGATGCCGTATAGGGCTTGCCGGCAATGCCGGCATCGATGATCCGCTTGGCCTTCTGGATGCCGTCGCCGTAGCGGTACTGGAAGATCGGCATCAGCACGCCTTTGGCGGTTTTTTCCGCCTCCATGATGGTATCGACCCCGGCAAGGGAGCCCGTCAGCGGCTTTTCGCAGACGACGTGCTTGCCGGCCGCCAGGGCCGCGACCACCTGTTCCAGATGGATGCCGGGAGGGGTGCAGATATCGATGATGTCGATCGTGTCGTCGGCCAGCAGCGCCTGGAAAGAGGTGGTGCGGCGTTCGATGCCGAACTCGTCGCCGACGGCCGCCAGGCGTTCTTCGTTCAGATCGCAGATCGCCGTCACCTTGAACTTGTCGGAATGCGGCAGATAGCCTTCGACAATATGCGAACGGCCGATGCCGCAGCCGACGATCGCGACGGTCTTGATGCTCATGTCACTCTTTTCCACTACTGCCATCAGCGTTTCATGCCGGTCGTGGCGATGCCTTCGATCAGCAGGCGTTGGAAGAACAGGAAGAAGAAGAACACCGGCACCAGCGTCAGGGTCGACATGGCGAAGAGACCACCCCAATCCGACGCGCTGGTGGAATCCACGAAGGTGCGCAGGCCGAGCTGGATCGTGTAGGTGTTCATGTCGTTCAGGTAGATCAGTGGTCCGAAGAAATCGTCCCAGGTCCAGATGAAGGAGAAGATGGCGGCCGTTGCCAGCACCGGCAGCGACAGCGGCAGCATGATCTTCCAATAGATCCGCCAGGCGCTGCAGCCATCCATCATCGCCGCCTCGTCGAGTTCACGCGGGATGCCGCGGAAGAACTGCACCATCAGAAAGATGAAGAAGGCGTCGCTTGCCAGGAACTTCGGCACGACGAGCGGCAGGATGGTATTGACCCAGCCAAGGTTGAGGAAGAGCACATATTGCGGGATCAGCGTCACGTGATAGGGGATCATCAGCGTGCCGAGCATGATCGCGAACCAGAAATTCCGGCCGGCAAAACGCAGCCGCGCAAAGGCGAAGGCCGTCAGCGAACAGGCAATGACATTGCCGGTCACCACCAGCAGCGAGATGACGAGCGAATTCCAGAAGAACCGGCCGAAGCTGACATCGAGGCCGACCCAACCGCGCGCATAGGACGAGAAATCGATCGAGGACGGAATGAGCGAGGTCGACGAAAAGATCTCGGTTTCCGGCCTGACCGATGCCGAGACCATCCACAACAGCGGATAGAGCATCAGAAGCGAGGCGGCGATCAGCAGGGCGTGGATCATGAGTGACCCGGGCAGGCTGCGTTTCGTGATGTCCGATGGCGGCCTGGCCGCGGTGACGGGAGCGGTCATCTCAGTCATCGTAATGCACCCAATAACGCGAGGTCAGGAAGGAGAAGGCGGTGAAGATCGCGATGATCACCACCAGGATCCAGGCGAGCGCCGAGGCGTAGCCCATGCGGAAATTGCCGAAGGCTTCCTGATAGAGGTAGAGCGTGTAGAATAGCGTCGAATTGATCGGCCCACCCGTGCCGCCCGATATGATGAAGGCCGGCGTGAAGGCCTTGAAGGCTTCGATCGTCTGGACGACGGCGTTGAAGAAGATCACCGGCGTCAGAAGCGGCAGCGTGATCTTGTAGAATTGACGGAATTTCGAGGCGCCGTCGAGACTTGCCGCCTCATACATATCCTGCGGGATCTGGCGCAGGCCGGCGAGGAAGATGATCATCGGCGAACCGAACTGCCAGACGGACAGCGCCACCAGCGTATAGATCGAATAGTTCGGATGCGAGATCCAGCTTGGTCCTTCGATGCCGATCTGGGCGAGCGCGGCGTTGACGAGGCCGTCGCTGGCGAAAAGCTGGCGCCAGAGCACGGCGATCGCCACGCTGCCGCCGAGCAGTGACGGCAGGTAGAAGATGGCGCGATAAAAGGTCAGCCCGCGCAGGCCGCGGTTTAGCGCCATGGCGACCAGCAAGGCAAAGGTCAGCTTGAACGGCACCGAGAAGACGACATAAGTCAGGGTGACGTGCATGGCGGCGGAAAATTTCGGATCCGCCGTGGCGATGCGCACGTAATTCGCAATTCCCACCCACCGCGGCGACTGCAGCATGTCGAAGTCGGTGAAGGAGAGGTAGAGCGAAATCAGGGCCGGCCCGAGCGTCAGCCCGAAAAAGCCGATAAGCCACGGAAGGAGGAAGAGATAGCCGGGCGCGTTGGCGTTCCAGAGACGCCTGAAGCGTCCCTCGGCCACTGCGCCTTGATATCTTTCCACTGGTATGGCCCCTGCGGGCGTGCGCATCGCATTGCTCATACGGGATCAGCCTCGTGCGAGAATCTGCGTGATTTCATCAACAAGTTGTTTGCCGCCATCGGCGGGAGATAACTGCCCGAACCCGACCTGTTCGGCGATGTTGCGCAGCATGAGTTCGCCTTCACCGGCACCGGCCGGCGGGGGCGGCGGCAATTTGCCGGCGAGGTCGCCAAGGCCGCTGACATATTCCAGCGGGACCTTGCCATTCTCGTCGAGCTTAGCTGCTACGACCTCGCGCATGGCAGCGGATTCCGGGATGCCGCGTTCGACGTCGAGCAGAACCGCTGCCTCGGGATTCTTGACGAAGAAATTGACGTAATCGACTGCCAGGTCCACGGATTTCGACTGGGCCGAAACCGAGAAGAACATCGACGGCTTGCGATAGTGGCCGCCCTTCGAATCCGGCTTGATGCGCATGTAGTTGGTCAGTGCCAGCTTATCCTTGTTCATTGCCTGATAGGCGACGAACTGGTTGGAATGGGCAAAACCGGCCGCAGCCTTGCCAAGCGACACCGTGTTGGTTTCGATATCGTTTTTGTCGAGAGCCTGGATATCTGCCGGAACGCAGGCGCCGGACGCACGGAACTTGGCCCACATGTCGTACCATTCCGAGGCGTCATCCACGTCGAATCCGATCTTGCCGTCGGCGGTATAAAGCGCCTTGCCGCGCTGGCGCAGCCAGTTTTCGAACAGTGGTTCGCCGCCGCTGCCGTCGGCGATGCCGAACATGCCCTTGCGCTTGCCTGCCTTGGTAATCTCAGCACCCATGCGACCAAATTCCTCCCAGGTGGTCGCCTGGGTCGGCAGATCGACGCCGGCCTCCTTGAAGGCAGTGGTGTTCAGCACCGTCGCAGCCGAGTTCGCGCCCAGGCTGACGCCGTAGAGATGGCCGTCGACGCTGCCGCCTTCAATTTGCGCCTTGTCGAAATCCCCGAGATCGAGCTTGGCAGGCATATAGGATTCAAGCGGGGCGAGCGCGCCGCGCCGTGCATATTGGACGATGTAACGGTAATCCATCTGGATGACGTCCGGCGCGTTGCGGCCCGCGACCTGGGTCGCAAGGCGCGGCCAGTAGTCGCCCCAGCCCAGGAACTCGCCGGTGATCGACGTCCCCGGATTCTTGGTCTGATAGAGCTGCGATACCTTGTTGGTGCGGTCGGCGCGCGGCTGCGAGCCCCACCACAGGAGACGCAGGCGCTTTTCCTGTGCCAAGGCGCTGGTTCCGAGCGCCGAGAGCGACAGAAGCGCGGCGCTTCCCGCAACGAAATTACGCCTGCTTACACGTAGAGTCATTTCTTTCCTCCTCCAAAGGGAAGCGCCTCCACACGCTTCCAAACTAGTTTCGCTTGCGCAAATAACTAATTGGTTACAAGCTACGTGCAAAGCGGCAAGGCTGTCAAGCGGTGTTGGCCAAAGCATGATGCCGAACGTGTAAGCGAGCGGACGACATCCTGCTCTCACTGCTTAAGTGGGAGCAGGATGATTTTGGGGGCTAACAGGCCTCATCATCCTGTTTCAGCAGGGGCCTTTCCAAATTCGGTTTTTACAATTTCGCACCGAAGGCTTATGAGCGCAACATGTGACGACAGGGGTGGAGCGATGAACGATAGCGGGGGAAATAACGGAAAGAAGCAAGCCCGGCGACCGTCGATGGAACGGACGGCCCAACGCGATCCGGAGCGGACACGCGCGGCAATCCTCGATGCGGCAACCCGGGAATTCGCCGAAAACGGCATGGGCGGCGCCCGCGTCGACGCCATCGCCGAACGGGCCGGCACCAACAAGCGCATGCTCTACCACTATTTCGGCGACAAGGAGCAGCTCTACCTCAAGGTGCTCGAAGAGGCCTATGTCGGCATCCGCACGGCCGAACGCGCGCTGCATATCGGCGACCGCAGCCCCGAGGAAGGCATCGGCGAACTGGCGCTCTTCACCTGGCGTTATTTCCTCGAGCATCCCGAATTCCTGAGCCTGCTCGGCACCGAAAACCTGCATCGCGCCCGGTGGCTGCGCCAGTCCGTCCGGCTCAAGGAACTGCATTCGCATCTGATCGGCGAGCTGTCGCAGGTGCTCGAGCAGGGCAAGAAACAGGGTGTCTTCATCGAGACCGCCGATCCCCTGCACGTCTATCTGACGATCGCCTCGCTCGGCTATTTCTATCTTTCCAACCAGTACACGCTTTCGACGATCTTCGGCCGCGACCTGATCGAGCCGGCCAATCTCAGTGCCTGGGAAAGGCATATCGTCCACGTCACCCTCGCCTCGATCAAGCGCTGAACACTGAAAGCAGGATTTGGCTATTGACAGGCTCGCCGCTCTTCTGCCATCAAGTAACCGTTTAGTTACCGGCTTGGGAGGGCCGGGCGAGGACGCCCGCTCCCACCGCAAAAGATTGCAGGGAGGAAAATATGGCACGCTTGGGGATCATCTTGCACGGCGTCACCGGCCGCATGGGTTACAACCAGCACCTGGTGCGCTCTATCCTGGCCTTCCGCGACCAGGGCGGCATCACGCTGAAATCGGGCGAGAAACTCGAGATCGACCCGATCATCGTCGGCCGCAACGGCGCCAAGATGGAAGAGCTGGCGAAAAAGCACACCATCAAGCGCTGGTCGACCGATCTCGATGCTGCGCTGGCCAATCCCGACGACACGATCTTCTTCGATGCCGGCACGACGCTGATGCGCGCCGAGCTTCTGTCCAAGGCGCTCGACGCCGGCAAGCACGTCTATTGCGAAAAGCCGATTTCCGACGATCTGCAGGTTGCGATCGATCTCGCCCGCAAGGCACGGCGCTCCGGCCTCAAGCACGGCGTCGTGCAGGACAAGCTCTTCCTGCCCGGCCTGCGAAAGCTGGCGCTGCTGAAGGATTCCGGCTTCTTCGGCAAGATCCACTCGGTGCGCGGCGAATTCGGCTACTGGGTCTTCGAAGGCGATTGGGGCGTGCCCGCCCAGCGCCCTTCCTGGAACTACCGCAAGGCCGACGGCGGCGGCATCATCCTCGATATGCTCTGCCACTGGCGCTACGTGCTGGACAACCTGTTCGGCGAGGTCAAGGCCGTCTCCTGCCTCGGCGCCACGCATATTCCGCGGCGCATCGACGAGCAGGGCAAGCCGTATGATTGCGACACCGACGATGCGGCCTATGCGACCTTCGAGCTCGACGGCGGGGCGATCGCCCAGATCAACTCCTCCTGGGCCGTTCGCGTGCGCCGCGACGACCTCGTCACCTTCCAGGTCGACGGCACGCATGGCTCGGCCGTCGCCGGCCTGACGAAATGCTGGAGCCAGCACCGTGTCAACACGCCGAAGCCGGTCTGGAATCCCGACCAGCCGCAGACGATCGACTTCTACAAGACCTGGGATGAGGTTCCGGATACCCAGGCCTTCGACAATGGTTTCAAGGCGCAGTGGGAAATGTTCATCCGCCACGTGGTCGAAGACGCGCCGTGGCCCTACGGGCTGGAAGCCGGCGCCAAGGGCGTGCAGCTCGCCGAACTCGGGCTGAAATCCTGGGCCGAGCGCCGCTGGCTCGACGTCCCCGCACTGGAGTTCTGAGCCGTGAGCACGATCAACCTTCCCCTCGACGGCAAGATCGTTCCCTACGCGCTCGCCGGCACGCCGATCGAACTCAAAAAACGCGATGCCAAGAGCTTTCCGCGCATCGCCTTTGCCGCTGCCCATGTGGTCGCCGATCCGCTTGCCGACAACGATCCCTGGCTGACGCCGGCGATTGATTGGGAGCGGACGCTCGCCTTCCGGCACCGGCTCTGGGATCTCGGCCTCGGCGTCGCCGAAGCGATGGATACGGCACAGCGCGGCATGGGCCTCGGCTGGCCGGAAGCCCGCGACCTCATCCGCCGGGCGCTTGCCGAGGCGGCCGGCCGCAAGGACGCGCTGATCGCCTGCGGCGCCGGCACCGATCATCTGTCACCCGGTCCGGACGTGACCATCGACACGATCATCAGGGCCTATGAAGAGCAGATCGAAACGGTGGAGGCGGCCGGCGGCCGCATCATCCTGATGGCAAGTCGGGCGCTTGCCGTCGCGGCCAAGGGGCCGGACGACTATATCAGGGTCTATGACCGCATCCTTCGCCAGGTCAAGGAACCCGTCATCATCCACTGGCTGGGAGAAATGTTCGACCCGGCGCTCGAGGGATACTGGGGCAATGGCGATCACCTGAAGGCAATGGAAACGTGTCTGCAGGTGATCGAAGCCAATGCTGCAAAGGTCGACGGCATCAAGATCTCGCTGCTTTCCAAGGAGAAGGAAGTGACCATGCGCCGGCAACTGCCGAGATCCGTGCGCATGTATACCGGCGACGATTTCAACTATGCGGAATTGATCGCCGGCGACGAAGAGGGCCATTCCGACGCGCTGCTCGGCATTTTCGACGCCATCGCCCCGGCAGCTTCGGCTGCGCTCGACGCGCTCGGCCGCAAGAGCAACCACGAATTCTTCGACCTTCTCGAGCCGACCGTTCCGCTATCGCGCCACATCTTCAAGACGCCGACCCGCTTCTACAAGACCGGCGTCGTCTTCCTCGCCTATCTCAACGGTCTGCAAGATCATTTCGTCATGGTCGGCGGCCAGCAGAGCACCCGCTCGCTGGCGCATCTGGCCGAACTCTTCCGACTGGCCGACAAGGCGCGGGTTCTTGCTGATCCCGAACTCGCCGCAAGCCGCATGCGCCAGGTGCTCGCGGTCCACGGCGTCAACTGACGCCGCTATACCTGACGGAAGGAGAATGACATGCAGGTCGAAGGACTTTCGATCAATCTGGCGACGATCCGTGAGCAATGCGGCTTTGCCGAAGCCGTCGATACCTGCCTGAAACACGGCATCACCTCGATCGCGCCCTGGCGCGACCAGGTCGCCAAGGTCGGCCTCGACGAGGCGGTGCGGATCGTTAAATCGAACGGTATCAAGCTGACCGGCCTTTGCCGCGGCGGCTTCTTTCCGGCGGCAAACGAGGCCGACTGGCAGAAGAATCTCGACGACAACAGACGGGCCATCGACGAGGCGGCCGCCTTTTCCGCCGATTGCCTCGTGCTCGTCGTCGGTGGTTTGCCGGGTGCATCGAAAGATATCGTCGCGGCTCGTCAGATGGTACTCGACGGCATTGCCGCCGTGCTGCCGCATGCGCAGGCTGCCGGCGTGAAACTTGCAATCGAGCCGCTGCACCCGATGTATGCCGCCGACCGGGCCTGCGTGAACACGCTCGGCCAGGCGCTCGACATGTGCGAGCCGCTCGGCGAGGATGTCGGCGTGGCGATTGACGTCTACCATGTCTGGTGGGATCCCGATCTTGCCAACCAGATTGCTCGCGCCGGACGCATGAACCGTATCTTCGCCCATCACATCTGCGACTGGCTGGCGCCGACGAAGGACATGCTGCTTGACCGCGGCATGATGGGCGATGGCGTCATCGACCTGAAGGGCATAAGACGGATGATCGAAGCCGCCGGTTTCTTCGGCGCACAGGAAGTGGAGATCTTCTCGGCCGAAAACTGGTGGAAGCGTCCGGCCGACGAGGTGATCGCCACCTGCGTCGAGCGGTTCCGGAGCTGCTGCCAGATGTGATTCTTGAGCATTTCCGTTTTTCTTCGAAACACGAAAATGCTCTATCTCTTTGTTTTTACGCAATTCCGGACGCAAAAACCGCTGCACACTTTTGCTGGAATTGCTCTGAAATCCCATTGTTTCATCACGTATGAAAGAGGAGTCATTCGATGGAGAAACGCCGTTTTGCCCTGATCGGCACCGGTAACCGTGGCACCACCATGTGGGGCAAAGACCTGCTTGCCGGCTGGCGCGAACATGTCGATCTCACAGCCATCGTCGAAAAGAACGCGCTACGCGGCGAGCGCGCCCGCAACATGATCGGCAGCAATGCGCCGCTCTATGACAACATCGAATCCATGCTCGCCGAGCAGAAGCCGGATCTTGCCATCGTCTGCACGCCCGACCATACGCATGACGATATCATCGTGCGGGCGCTGGAATCCGGCATCGATGTCATCACCGAAAAGCCGATGACCACTTCGATCGAGAAAATTCGCCGGATTCTCGACGCCGAAAACCGCTCCGGCCGCCGGGTCGACGTCTCCTTCAACTATCGCTATGCGCCGACAGCCGCGAAGATCAAAGAGCTCCTGAACGCCGGTGAGATCGGCCGCGTGACCTCGGTTGATTTTCACTGGTACCTCAACACCAAGCACGGCGCTGATTATTTCCGCCGCTGGCATGCCTATACGGAAAATTCCGGCAGCCTGTTCGTCCACAAGGCCACCCACCATTTCGATCTGCTGAACTGGTATCTCGACAGCGATCCGGAAGCCGTCACCTCGTTTGCCGACCTGCAGAACTACGGCCGCAGGGGCCCGTTCCGCGGCCCCCGCTGCAAGCTCTGTCCGCACGCGCAGGAATGCGACTATTATCTCGATATCGAAAAGGATCCCTTTCTCGATCAGCTTTACGAGGATCCTTCGAAGATCGACGGCTATTTCCGAGACGGCTGCGTCTTCCGCGAAGATATCGACATTCCCGACACGATGGTCGTGTCCATCCGCTACCGCAACAACGTCCATGTCTCCTATTCGCTGAACACCTTCCAGCCGATCGAAGGCCATCACCTCGCCTTCAACGGTACCAAGGGACGTATCGAGCTTCGCCAGTATGAGGCTCAGCCCTGGGAGGTGCCGAAGGAAGACACGATCCTTCTCATTCGCAATTTCCCGAATGGGAAGGAGGCGGTGGAGCGCATCGTCGTGCCGCATTTCACCGGCGGCCATTACGGCGGCGACGATCGGATGCGCAACATGATCTTCAAGCCCGGCATGGAAGATCGGCTCGGCCAGCGCGCCGGCACACGGGCGGGCGCCATGTCCGTGCTCTGCGGCATTGCGGCGCTGACGAGCTCGCGCACCGGCAAGGTGGTCGATATCGCCGAGTTGATGCCCGAGCTTGCCAATGACGGCTCGCCCAATTCCTTGAGATCACCACGCTGACGCGTGTCCCTGACGGGATGCGTCAGGCGATATTTTCGAGATCCTGCCGGCTGATCTGGTAGAGCAGCGGCCGGCCCGTTGTAAAACGCTCGACCTCGTCCGCCGCCATCGCACCGAGACGCGCCCGTTCCAGGCCGATGGCGCCGGCGATGTGCGGCGTCAGGAAGACATTGGGCAGATCGTAGAATGCCGAACCCACTTCCGGAATTTCCGGATCGGTGACGTCGATCACCGCGTCGATGCGGCCGGTCTTCAGCTCCGAAAGCAGGGCTGCCTCATCAATGAGGATTCCGCGCGCGGTGTTGATCAGCGTTGCCCCGTCCTTCATCAGCGACAGTCTTCGCGCATCGATCATATGCTGCGTCGATGGCAGCGACGGCGCGTGCAGGGAAACAATATCGGCTTGCCGCATCAATTCGTCGAGATCGACCTTTTCAGCTCCGAGACCGGCTGCTTCGGCGGCATCGAGCATGGGATCGAACAGCAGCAGCCTGTAGTCGAAAGGTTTCAGGAGTTCGATCACCCGCCTGCCGATGCGCGAGGCGCCGACGATGCCGAGGGTTCGGCCATAATTGCCGATCGCTTCGCGCTGCATCGGATAAGTCCGATCGCGATTGCGGTCGCCGACGTAAAGCTCGCGGAAGCGGAAGGCGCGTTTGCCGGCAAAAAGGATCGCGGCGAGCGTGAATTCGGCAACCGGCACGGCATTGGCCTCGGCCGCGTGGCTGACCGCGATGCCGGCTTCGAAGATGGCGTCATCGATGATGCCCTTGACCGTACCGGCCGCATGGACGACGAGGCGCAGCCGCGGCGCGGCAGCAGGGATCTCAGGCCCGACACAGGGCGCACCCCAGCCGGTGATCAGGATTTCCGCTCGGGAAAGCAGGCGTCTCGCCCGCGCGTCGTCCAGCCGCTGCAGCGGCTCGGGATCAAGCAGGCGGCCGATCGCATCGAGCCGGCGCAGGATCTCATCGGGCAGGACATGCTCCGTGCGGGACGGCTCCATGGCAAGGACGATGGCCGGTCGCCTCATGGCATCTGACCCGGTGCTTCGATGGCGCTGACGGTCACGCCCTTTTCCTGCACCAGCGCCTGCAGCGCCGCAATATCGGGCGCTTTCGGCGGCTGCGTCCAGGCCGACGAGACGGCGGCGGGATCGTCGAGCGCCAGCACCGCCGTCACCAGGATGGTCTCGCCGGCCGGAATCTGACCGCGCAGTTGTGGCACGATGGTCTTGGCGACGATCACATTGGTGTTGGGTTGGGCCTTCTGCGCGAGCCCGACACGTTTGATCGAAGAGCCGAGATCGAGAATGCCGGTGAAATCGGCTTCACCGATCGCATAGGCTGCCCCCTCCGAGGCCGACAGCCGATCCTGCTCGAAGTCGCGGCGGCCGGTGGCAAAGCCGCCTTCGGCAATCCGCAGCGGCCGGCCCGACCTGATCCGGTGGAGGCGGATATGCCAGGGGGCGGCGGGCACGAGCCAGGTTTCGACTTCGGCATCGGGGAAGGGCGACCATCTCGAATGAAGCACATCACCCGCGAGCCGGGCTTCCTCATTCGTTTCACGCACGCGGTAGTGCAGGCCGTCATCGCTGAAGGCCAGCATCGAATCGAAGGCGGCCAGCGCAAAGCCGCGTTCATCGGACTCGACGCTGAAGCCGTACCGGGCCGAATATGCGAATTTCGCGTATTTCTCAGTGCCAAAACGCATCTGCAGGTTTTCCTGGCCAGAAGACAGCGCCACGACATCGCCGCCTGCCCGCATCAGAACCATGCCGGGATGACGCTGGGGAACGACCTCGGGCGCCGGCTCCGGCGCCTTCTCGCTGGCGGTCCAGAAGGGATGATCCCCAGCGATTGCGAGCGGCAGAAAGGCCTTCAAGGCCCAATAGGGCGAGCCGGCGGAGTTGTAGCTCTCCGACATCAGCAGGTTCGGGTAGCCGAAACCGATCGACAGAACGCCGTCACGATCGGCAATCGGCTTGTCCCTCCACCAGCGCAGATGCTGCAGGCAGAGATGCTTGACCTCGCCCCAGGGCAAAGCCTCGAGATCGGCAAAGGCGAGCGCCGACCAGAAGCCAGCGCAGGCAAACCGATAGGTCAGGCTGCGGCCGAAGGGGATCGTCGCGCCGTCGGCGGCAAACCAGTGGCGGAAATCTCGGGCGAAGAAGATGGCGCGCTCGCGATAGCGTTTCGCATAATCGTCATCGACGAGCTTCGAATAGATCAGCCCGTAAAAATGCATGGCGAAGGGAATGTAGTGGTCGATGCGGCGCACGTTTCCGTCGCGATACCAGCCGTCGCCGATATAGAAGCCTTCGAGCTCCTGCAGATATTGCCGCGTCAGGCTGCGGTCGAAATCAACGCCGAGACGATCGAGGGCGATATCAACGAAGATGCGGAAAAATTTCCAGTTGTTGTCGGCATAGTCGAACTGCCTGGCATGTTTGAGATAGGCGACGATATTACCACGGGCGCGCGCATCAAGCGGCTCCCAGATCTTTTCCGGCACCAGCGCCAGGGCAAAGCCGAGGGCAGCAAGCTCGACCATCCGCTGATCCCGGCCGTTGACTGTTCCCCAATATTCGGGATGGGCGGGGTCGGTGCCGTTTGCGAGGCCTTCGGCAAAACGATGCCAATGGGCGAATTCTCCACCACCGGCGCCAAAAGGGGCCAATCCCCAGAGCGGGCGGGCGAAACCCTCGAGATCGGCGGCCGCCCGATCGAAATGGGCGGCGAGACCACTGAGCCTGACGCGGGCATTGCCCTTGGAAAAACAGGGAAGCAGCGGATCGAAGAGCGCGAGCAGAGCGCGGCTCATATCGGCGCGGCTTTCCAGCGGATTGCCGGCAAGCGGATTGGCGCTGGCGGGATCATAGGTCATCGGCACCTCACGGGTTCTCGGCATTGGCAACGGTCCCTCCCGGAACGGGAACGACCGCCTGGCAGATGTGGCGCGCAGCCGCTGTTCGGTTGCGGAACCGGGTGAGCATCATCGACACAGCCTCGCGCCCGAGGGCAGCCCGATCGACCCGCATGGTGGAAAGCCGCGGATTGGTCATCAATGCGCAGGGCAGATCATCAAAGCCGACAATCGCGAAATCGTCCGGCACTCGCAGGCCGGCTTCGGTGACCGCCTCCAATACGCCGACGGCAATGAAATCATTCATGCAGAACGCCGCGGTGAAGCCGGCATTCTCGGCAAGAACTGCCGCGGTGCGTTCATGAGCCTCGCGGCTTGCGCTACCCTGCAGCGCCAGCGAAACGAATCGTCCTTCGGCGCCGGGGACGGCGGAGATCGCCGCCTCGAAGCCACGAATGCGCTCCCGAATCGTATGGCGGTGAGAGCCGCTCAGATGCAGGATACGGCGATGGCCAGCCCTCGTCAGCCGGCTGGCCGCCTCGTAGGCCCCAAAGAAATTAGCCGGCGAAACACCGTCGAACTGCATCCTGGGATCAGTGCCATTGACAAGCACGGTCGGCGTCATGGTGGCCCGCAGCCAATCACGCAGAGTGTCGTTGGGATCGATGCCGACGAGAAAAAGACCCTGGGCACCCGCCGCCTGCATATAGTCGCGCAGGGCATCCGGCGTGATTCGATCCTCGCGGACCATGCGAATTTCGAAGGGCATGCCCGCTTCGGCGGCTCCGGTACGCAAGCCGTCGACGATCGCTTCGTAGAAGACGCTGAGCCCGCCGGTGACGCCGTCGCTGGCAATTAGCGCCAGCCCGCCGGCAACGGCTTCGGCAGCAGGTTTGACCGGATAACCGTGTTCGGCGGCCACCTTCAATATCTGCCGCCGGACGGTTTCGCTGATCCCAGGTTCGTTGGCGAGCACGCGCGACACGGTCGAAACGGAGACGCCGGCCAATGTGGCTATGTCGGCCTGTCGCAGCCGTCTGACTTTTTCATCGCTCATAGGCAAACTTTATGCAAATATTGCAAATTTGCAATACCAGAGTTATTTCTTGCAATAAATTCTATTTTGCGTAACCTGTCTCACGAAAATGCCGGACGACGCCATGGAGGATGGCAGCGGACATATTGGGACAAGGGAGGATACCGATGCAGGTCAATCGCCGTTCATTTCTGATGGGTTCAGCCGGTGCATTCGCCGGCCTTGCCTTTGGCGCCGGAAGCGCCGTCCCGGCCTTTGCCGAAGACACGCAGCTGCGAGCCATGTGGTGGGGGTCGAACGACCGCGCCAAGCGGACGCTCGACGTCGCCAAACTCTACCAGTCGAAAACGCCCGGCGTGACGATCATCGGTGAATCGCTTTCGGGCGACGGCTACTGGACAAAGCTCGCCACGCAGATGGCCGGCCGCTCGATCGCTGACGTCTTTCAGCTCGAGCCCGGAACCATCTCCGATTATTCCAAGCGCGGCGCCTGCATGCCGCTCGACGAATTCGTCCCCTCGACGTTGAAGGTTCAGTCCTTCGGTGCCGACGTGCTGAAACTGACCACCATCGACGGGAAACTCTACGGTGTCGGCCTCGGCCTCAACTCTTTCTCAATGTTCTTCGACACGGTGGAATTCGAAAAGGCAGGCATTCCGGTGCCGACACCCGACCTGACGTGGGATGAATATGCCAAGCTCGCGGTGGAACTCGGCAAGTCCTCGGGCAAGGCAGGCGGCCCTTATGCGGCCCGCTACGCCTATGTCTTCGATGCCTGGCTGCGCCAGCGCGGCAAAAGCCTCTTTGCTAAGGAAACGGTCGGTCTCGGTTTCACGGCCGACGATGCCACGGAGTGGTTCGACTATTGGGAGAAGCTGCGCAAGGCAGGAGGCACCGTTGCTGCCGACGTCCAGACGCTCGATCAGAACACCATCGACACCAACGCCCTCGGTCTCGGCAAATCGGTGATCGGCATGGCCTATTCCAACCAGATGATCGGCTATCAGCTGATCATCAAGAACAAAATCGGCATCACCATGCTGCCGCGGGAAAGGAAGGGCGGGCCGTCGGGCCACTATTACCGCCCTGCGCTGATCTGGAGTGTCGGCGCCACGACAAGGAATGGCGAAGCGGCCGCGAAATTTATCGACTTCTTCGTCAACGACATCGAAGCCGGCAAGATTCTCGGCGTCGAGCGCGGCGTGCCGATGTCGCCGGCCGTGCGTGAAGCCATTCTACCGCAGCTGAACCCGACTGAGCAGGAAACGGTCAAATACGTCAATATGCTCAAGGATCAGGTCGGCGAATATCCGCCGCCGGTGCCGATGGGTGCAACGCAATTCGACCAGCGCGTGCTGCGCCCGATCTGCGACGAACTCGCCTTCGAACGGACCTCGCCCGCCGATGCGGCGACCCGGCTCGTCGAAGAGGGTAAGGCAACGCTCAAGGGATGATCGCCTGCCTGATATGAAAGGAGAGGGCCGCAAACCCCGGCGGGCCTCTCCCTCGCAACATCAGTTGGCCGCCAAGCTCTCGACCACGCGCCAGTCAGGCCGGCCGAGATTGAACGGCCAGGCGTTCACGTCCCGGTCATTGAAATAGACCACTTCCCGAAGGTTCGGGAAGGCGCCCTGCTTCAGAGTCGCGGTGTCGATCCAGGGCCTCATATAGGCGTCGCCGCCTTCGTAGCCGAGCTCTGCGACCCAGATGGGCTTTCCGTAGCCGGCGACGAGATCATACCCCTGCTTCAGCGCCTCCGAAAAGGTCCGGTGCGTGTTGTAAGCAAGTTCATCATAGCGCTCCAGCCCGAAGACCGACAATCCGACGAGATCGACATAATCGTCGCCGGGATAGTAGTCCTGCAGGCCCGGCAGGCCCTTCGGCGACCACATTATTTCGGTGCCGGGCGCCTCCTCGCGGAGGATGTCCATCATTCTTTTGTAGGCGGTGATATAGTCTTGCGGGTCCCAGCCGGCCCACGAAAACCGCCCGGATTTGTCTTCCATCTCCTGTCCCCAGCGGAGGATCACGGGGCTTTTCAGCTGGGATATCATTTGCGCGATCGCCCGCATGTTGACATCGTAGTCGCCGCGCAGAACCTTTGCGCGAAGCTCGCCCGAGGTCAGCCGCCAATCGACATCCCAGGACCAAGGCTCCACCGTTATCAGCAGGTTGCGGCCCCTGGCCAGCGCATAGGCATCCGCGATGCGCAGCGTCTCCAGGTCAACGTCTTCCCACGGCAAGAACAGAGCTTCGGTCGAAACGTTGGCCTGAGCGCCGAAATCCCCATGCGGGTCGTAGGCGCCGAACTTGATGCCATCGGCATGAACGACCGGGCGTTTGTCGATGATCGTCCGCGCGCTCGCCGCCGGGTTCGACGCAATGCCCGCATATTGCACCTCACTTCGGCCCGGCAGTTCCGCGACGCACAACAGCAGCAGCGCGATGGCGGCGGTGGAGAGGTGATTTTTCGTCAGCTTCTTCATGGCTCACCCTCCTTTTCGGGCTATTTCCTGATGCAGCAGGAGCTGCTTCAGGTCATACGCCTTGGCGCTGACGGTATCCGTGGAGACGAGCTTGCGGAATTCGTCATCCTGGCGCACCGAAGAATGGCGGAAGACGTACCAATCGCCGTCGGGCTGACGGCGCTGGTAGATCGTGTTGCCGATCTTGCGGTGACCGAAACAGGTGCTGGCACGCGCTGCTCCCTCGGCATTCGTCCAGGTCGCGCGCATGCAGAGCTGGCCGAGATCGTCGACCACCCATTTGCCTTCGGCGAAGGACTGCTTGCCCTTGTCGTTGGTCCAGGCCACGAACCGCCGGCCCTCATCGAAGAAACGGCCGCCGCCGGTGCCCCAGGTCCAGGTCTTGTCACCGTAGATACGATAGAGTTCATAGGCGCTGAGCGGTGTCGGCGGCTTCTTAGCGGCCTCGGCAGCTTGCGCCACCACAGGCAGGCACAGGCTGAGAGCCAGGGCTATGCCATACAGTCTCGATCCGATGCTCATTGTATACTCCTCTCGACACATGCCGGTTGGCCGGTTCAAACACCCTGTTGGTCCCGTCCCGTGCTTCCGAATCCATTCCACCTGAGGCGAAACTTCACGGTCCTGGTCTTGCCGAGCCCGGCCCCGGCGACGGCAAATTGCGATTGGCTGAAACTGACAAGCGTCTGGCCATGAGAAAGGGCTTCGAGGCCGCGCAGACCGTGATTGCCCGCCTGCATGCCGCCGGTGACACAGATCGCCAAACCCATTGCCGTCGCGAACCAAAGGCCGCGCGATTGCGGCAGCAGCGGCAGGCCGTTCTCGATCGCATGGCGAATGACGATCAGCACCGTCAACGACAGATAGATCGCGAGGTTCATCGCGGCGAAAAGATAGAAGCCCTGAGCGGCGGCCTCGCCGGCGAGCGCCATGGCCGCGGCGCAAAGCCCCGCGAGAGCAAGATAGGGCGCAACGACACGCAGCGGCAAAGACTGCTGCTGCTGCTTTCCCTTCGGGGTGATGCGAAAGTCGACGAAAGAACCGGAGACATGGTCGCGAATGGCGGCCAGGCTGCCGGCCAGCGACCATGGCCAGCGCAGAAAGATGAAGGCGAGCCCTTCCCAGCCAAACAGTTTCGCATCGCACGGCCGGAAAGTTCCCGTGGCCCGCCAGAAGAAAGCAAAGAGCGCCAGCACGATCGATATCGGCGCGAAATGCAGCAGAAAATCCGGATAGGTCACGTTGACGAAGACCTGGCCCGTCAGCAAGGCGGCCACCGGCAGCAGGAACGTCACTGCCATGACGGTGGAGAAGAGCGGATACCACAGCTGCGAAAAGACGAACTGGAATTTCAGCCGCCAGGGCAGATGGATGACATAGCGGCGGGAATATTGCAGCAGGATGGTGACGAGGCTGCGCGACCACTGGAATTCCTGCACGGCGAGATCGACGAAATTCGCCGGGCCGTCGCCATGAGCGATCGCATCGATCGCGTGGACGCCGCGCCAGCCGCCGGCGTTCATCATCAGCGTGGTCGAATGATCTTCGGCAAGCTCGGGCCCAAGGCCCCCGATCTGGCGAAGGGCTGATGTGCGGACCGCATAGTGGGAGCCGATGCAAAGGGGCGCCCAGCCATTGTTGTAACCGGTCTGCAGCGAGCCGTGCAGACTTGCCTCTGCGTAGAGCCTGCCGCGCGCGACCCAACTCGCCGCGGCATTCGCATCACAGATGCTGGGAGCGGAAACATAGCCGACGCCAGGATCGGCGAAGGGGCGCAGGACTTCACGGAGATAAGTCGGTGTCGGCACATGATCGGCATCGAACTGGGCGACGAAATCGTAACGCGCATAACCGAAATGGTCGTAGAAATAAGCAAGATTGCCTTCCTTGCACCGCGTCCGGCGCGGCCAGGTCGTGCGGTGATACTCCGCCACGCCCTTTCGCGTCGAGATCAGCACGCCGTGCTCGGCGCACCAGCGTCTGGTTTCCGCGGAAGGATCCTCGTCGGCCAGCCAGACATCGAAGTCGACACCGGTCTGATCGAGCATCGCCTGAAGCGTGGCGCGGACGACGGCAAAGGGCTCGGACGGCGCCTTGGTGACGACCATCGCCACGCGTCCTTCCGGCAGCCGGGCGCGCGAACTGATCGCTCTCGCATCGAGGAAGATCAGGATGAAATAGGCAGGCACAAGCGTGATCCAGGCAAGCACGACGGTGACGAGCACGAAGGCTGACCAGGAGATGATATGGGCGGACTGACACCACCAGATCCAGAAATAGCCGAGTGCCGCCAGCCAGCAGAAGATGCCGAAACCATAGGCGACACGCTTCCGACCGGTGAAAACCGGGTTGAATGCATCAGCGGCGGCTTTCGCCGTCCTGATCCGGTGATCGATCTCCGAAACCAGGCTCATGCCGTCACCTCCAGCCCGAAGGTGGGTCCGGCCGTGCGGATGATGGTGTCGAGATCCGAAAGAGCCGGCACGAAGCCGAGCTCTGCTTTGGCCCGAGCCGTATTGGCAAAGAGGATCGGCGGATCGCCGGGGCGGCGAGCGCGATAACGGACGGGGACTTCGCGGCCGCTGGCGCGATAGACCGCGTCGAGGATCTCGCGCACTGACGTGCCGCGGCCGGAACCGAGATTGACGCTGAGCGAGGCGCCGTCTGCGATCAGGTGGTTGACGGCGGCCAAATGCGCCTGCGCAAGATCGCTGACATGGATATAGTCGCGAACACAGGTTCCGTCCTCGGTCGAATAGTCGGTGCCGAAGATATCGAGCCGCTCCAGCCTGCCGGCGGCAGCCAGGAGGGCGCGAGGAATGAGATGTGTCTCGGGCTCGTGACGCTCAGAAAGCTCGCCCTCCGGGTCGGCGCCGGCCGCGTTGAAATAACGCAGGGCGGCGAAGCGGATGCCGTAGGCGGCAGCAAAATCCTCGAGCGCCATCTCGAAGATCAGCTTGGTGCGGCCATATGGATTGACCGGTTGCTGCAGGCTTTCCTCCCGTACCGGCAACGAGGCGGGAACGCCATAGGTGGCGCAGCTGCTCGAAAAGACGATCTTGTCGATGTCCTGGTCGAGACAGGCCTCGAGCAGCGTGAGACTGCCGACGACATTGTTGCGGTAATATTTCCTCGGCATGTCGACGGATTCGCCGACATAGGCGTTGGCGCCGCAATGGATGACGCAATCCGGCGAAAATTCAGCCATCGTCTGGCGTAGCGCGGCTGCGTCGCCGAGCTCACCGCGGACGAGCGGGCCCCAGCGGACACTGTCGGCATGTCCGGTCGAGAGGTTGTCGTAGGTAACCGGAATCATCCCGACGCGCGACAGCGCTTTGCAGATGTGACTTCCTATGAAACCGGCGCCGCCGGTGACGAGAATATAGCGGGGCATCTCATACAGCCTCCGCCTGCTTCGTCCCGGCTAGCAGGCCGTCGAAATATTCGACCGTGCGCGCCAAGCCGGCTTCGAGCTCGATATGAGGCTGCCATGCCAGCTCCGTCTTCGCCCGGGAGATGTCCGGCCGCCGCTGGCGGGGATCGTCGACGACAGCAGGCAGGTGAACGATGCGGGAACGCGAATTCGTGAGGTCCCGGATGATCTCCGCCAAGCGTCGGACGGTGAACTCGCCCGGGTTGCCGAGATTGATCGGGCCGTGGCATGCACTGCCGGAGGCCGAGAAACGCAGAAAACCTTCGACAAGATCATCGACATAACAGAAAGAGCGGGTCTGCTGGCCGTCGCCGTAGATGGTCAGGTCGGCGTTGCGCAGGGCCTGCACGATGAAGTTGGAGACCACCCGGCCGTCATCCAGGCGCATGCGCGGGCCGTAGGTGTTGAAGATGCGGCCGACCTTGATATCGACGCCGTAGGTCCTGTGGTAGTCGAAGAACAGGGTTTCGGCGCTGCGTTTTCCCTCGTCGTAACAGGCGCGCGGTCCGATGGAGTTGACATTGCCGCAATAGGATTCGCGCTGCGGGCTCTGGGTCGGGTCGCCATAGACTTCCGAGGTCGACGACTGAACGACGATCGCGCCCGTCTTTCGCGCGCAGTCCAATGTGTTGACGGCGCCAAGTACGTTGGTGAGCAGGGTACCCACCGGGTCCCGTTGGTAGTCGGGCGGAGAGGCCGGCGAGGCGAAGTTGAAGATCAGCGACGCTTCGATATCGAAGGGCTGACGGACATCGTGCTCGATGATGCGAAAGCGGGGGTTCGACGCGAGATGCTCGACATTCGCACGGCGGCCGGTCGAAAAATTGTCAAGGCATATGACGCTGTGGCCGCCCAGCAGAAGCCTTTCACAGAGATGCGAGCCAAGAAAGCCGGCTCCGCCATTTACAAGAGCGGTGCCCATATACTTGAGCACCGCCATGTTCTTTACTTCAGAGCCTTCGCCGGGAACGAAACTACGCATTACAAACTCCTCCCCACGGTTTAGTCTTTGTTTTATGGATACGCTTCACACCCCCTTACCCGGATGGATATTCACGCAACTAAGCACAAATACATGAATAAACCTCGAGGTTATTCTTCAGTTAGCTCATTTACTATTGAAATGATAGGGAGATTGTTACCGTGGTCAACTTTAAAAGCGCAGAATATCCCAAATAATTACATAGTTGTTCTTTAGAATAACAAATGATTAATCATTTTACTTGTTTTCTCACGTAAAACGGGAATCGTGCCGCTGCTCAAGCTTTGCTCAATAAATACGAGATAGAAGAGGGGAGAGGTCGGTCGCGCAGAACTGCACGACCGGTCTTGCATCCGGAAGCGTCATATGCGAGGGATCTGGTCATGTTTAAAAATCGGGCCGCAGCCCAGCCGAAAGGCTGGCGTCCATTTCATTTTGCGATGCTTGCCGGGGGAGCGACGCTTCTTGCGATCGGAGCGACGGCTTGTGCGGTTGACGACGACATGGCGGTCATCGCGAAAAAGAATGTTGTCGTCGTCGAGACGCCGTCCGTGTCGAAGGCCTATACCTACCCGGAAAAACGAACTGCTCGGCCGACTGCGGCACGAGCCCACATCGTCGCCTATCACGGGTCCGCGCGCTATATCTGCTCTCCAAGCGGCTTCGGGCAGAAGTCGCGCTGCTTTGCGCGTCCCTCGATCTGAAGCAAAAGCGCCGCTGCATATTCCTTAAATCGGAATCGATTTAAGGATAGAACTAGGCTCAACGCAAAAGTGAGACAACGCTCGTTGCGCGCATGAAAAGCGCGCGGCGCAATCGATCAGTTGCGCCACCGGCTGGACATGTCGTCATCGCCGACCGGATGGTCGTTGAAGAAGCGGGACGCTGCTTCCGTGCGGTTTCGGACGTTCATCTTCTTATAGATGTTGCGGACGTGAACCTTCACCGTGTTTTCGGAAAGATGCAGCTTGTCGGCAATAATCTTGTTCTGCGTCCCCTTGCAGATGAGGTCCAGGATCTGAACCTCCCGGGTCGTCAAGGCGGAGATGCTGTCGCGTCTCAGCTTGAGCGCATTGTTGCGGGCGGCATCAACCGATTTGGTCTGATAAAGTGAGGGCTCCAGCTGGGCCCCCTTATTGGTGAGGCGGTTGAGAAGCGCGGAGGGAAAATGCTCCCCGCCTTTCATCAGCAGATCCACTGCGGCCATGAAGACATCAAGTCGAAGATTAAGCGGCAGGACGCCGTCGATGATCCTTGCCTCCACCAAACGGCTGACATAAGGTTCCATCATGTCGATGGCCTCGACGACAAGCCCGATCGAGGTTTCCGGGTGATTTTCTCTGACCGCCTGCAGCGCGTCTTGCAGCTCAGGCGCAGGTATATGGTAAAATAAGACGAGCTTTATATCGCTGGTATCCTTTTCCAGCATCGGATTTGCGTTCGTTATGCTTGGCACATCGCAATTGGGAAATTTCTTTGCCAGCGCTTCCACCATGCATTCTGAAAACAGATCAGCCTTGGCTACTACAAGGATAGTATCTCCGGATGGGCTAGACTTTCTTGCCTGGTCCGCATTCTCCATTCCTGAGCCTGTCATGAACATATACGCCTCCCCTAGCGGTACACTTTACTCAAACATGAAGCGATGGCAGGTATAAGATAGTATGAAATGCCGGTCCTATTGTGACATCGCCTTCTTCTTTAGACATTTCTTAATTATGTTAATACGGATTGAGAAGGAAGGAAATGGCCCAAAGTGATTAGTTTTAGGGAGCGAGAAACAATAAGATACTGCGTATCGGTTGTATTTTTATCCATCCTTATACTTCGAGGTTATATTTGCCCCCACTATAGATAATTCAGTGGATGTAATGTTTCAGTACAAATTGTAATATTTTTGCGATCTGCCCCTGAAGATTACGAGACAAGCGAAACGCTCGCAAGTTGGCGCTCAACCCGGTGATGCCTGGCAGAAGCCTCGCATTCCGGCTGCATCGCAGGGCTGATATCGTGCCGGAGACCCTCGTGGGCTGGAACAGGGGGCGCCTGCAAGGTGAAGAAAGGCGGCCGCGTCTGCACTGGCACGCTTGCGCGGCTGTTGAAATGCACCCGACCGGGCGCATCATCACCATGCTCTTTGATTTTGAGCTGCAATCGCTGCTAAAAGAGGCGTGAGCCTATTTTGCACTCCTCAGTGAGACGTCATGCAGATTGATGCGGACAGGGCGGAACGGGAACGGCTTCTGGCCATTCTCGATTTCTGGCATAAAATCGAGTTTTTCATACCTTATGATCTCTCCAGTCGCCTCGCCTCCGGCGAAGGACGGACCGTTTTCTGGCTACATGCAGAGACGCTCTTGCAGGACAGCGCTGCACTCAGCCGTCCTGTCATACCCGAGGAGAAGCAGATCACCGGCTTTACCCTGTTCCTCGGCGTTTTCAGCAAATCCGAGATTGCCGAGATCCGCAGGCACTTCGACAGCGCTGCGGTCGACATTGCCGAGTATGAGGATGCCGAACGCGGCGATCTCGATGGCGATACCTGCTTTGCCAGCCTGCAGCTTACTCCGCTCGGACAGCCGATGTTCGAAACATTTTCCGTCTCGACGCTTCCGTGGGCCCTCGGACGGGTACGGAAAACCGGTCTCTCCTCGCTCAGCCATGAGGCATTTGCAGACGGCAAGCGGCAGCTGTCGGAATTACTTCAGAACTTTCAGGCGCAGCGACAGCTGGGATCTTCATCCTTCGAGGCTGCCGCCGATCAGCCGATCGATGCCGTCGAAATCCTGGCGCTGCACGAATTGCTCTGCGATTGGGCGGGTTTTGCCTCGCGCCAGGAAAAGCCCATCGCCGCCGTTGAAATCCGCTACCGCGACAGGGCGGAAAGACCCGAGCTGATCTCGTTGCCGCCTCAACAGGAGGACCATGCATCCAATGCCGACGAGGAAGACGAAAGTGCAAGCCTTGATGAAGACATTGGCATTCTGAACAGCTTCTTCATCGAGGATATCGAACGGGCGATGATCTGCGTCAAGCAGGGCAATATCCCGGAGCCGCTCCGGCGGTACCTCAACCCGCCGGCAGGTGAAAATCGGGTCGACCTTTATTCGGAGGAAGGGCGCCGGTCGATCATTCGGGCGCTGCATCCCGGCAATCTCAACCGTGGACGCTGGCTGAGCGAGCCTCACCTTGCAATGAGCCTCATGCAACAGTTCGCGATCAATTCGGCGATCGGCGGCCTGTCGGAAACGGGATTGTTCTCAGTCAACGGCCCGCCGGGCACCGGAAAGACGACCCTGCTGCGGGACATGTTCGCCGACAATATCGTTCGGCGCGCCCGGGTGCTCTCCTCCTTGACGATGGCGCGCGACGCCTTTGACGGAACGCTGCGCCGTGTCGGTTTTGCGGATCGGAGCACCGCCTCCATATCCGCGCTGATCCCGGCTCTTGCCGGGTTCGAAATGGTCGTCGCCTCCTCCAACAATGCCGCCGTGGAGAATATTTCGCGCGACCTTCCCAAGCAGAGCTCGATCGCAAGGACATCTTCATTTCAATATCTGCAGACGGTCGCGCACAAGATCGCCTGCCAGAAAGACAATGGAGCGGTCATCAAGCTCTCCGACGGCGATCGCCCGTGGGGGTTGATCGCCTGTGCGCTCGGCAACTCCAGAAACCGCCGAGCCTTCAAGGAACGTTTCGCCTTCATGGAAATCGCCGAAAGGCCGAAGCCCGGCTGGTCGGGCGCCGCAAAGCCGCAGACCATCTGGGAATGGTTGAAGAGCTATGAGGGGCCAAGCTTTGCCGAAGCGGCATCGGCTTTTCATGCCGCCGACGAGATGGTTCGCGAAAAGATCGGCCAATATGCGCGTTATGCCGATCTCCGCGATGAAATAGCACCCGTTTCGCAGGATGCATTCTGCCGCGAGGCGCTTGAGAGGGTGGCCGCCGCCGCGGACGAAGTTTTGCATGCGCAGAACCGATGCGAGATGCTGGCGACCGAAATGCGCCGCATCGCCGACGGTTTGGCTTATCTGAAGGAGGAGCAACAGTTGCTCGACCGCAGCGCTCCTGCACGATGGAAGAGGGTGCTCTCGACCAACCCGGCCCGGCAGCATCGGCAAGACGTCATCGGCAATGCGCGGAAGCAGCTGGAACTGCGTAAAGCGCTGGCCGAATGCGAAGATCGGCTTGCAAAAACCGAAAGACCCGCGCTGGAACTGGCTTTGCGAGCGCATGACCGGGCCGAACGGTCCCTGCGGTCACGACGAAAAATCTGGTCTGCGAAAAAGGAGGAACTCGAGCGGCTGGGGGAAATTCTCGATCGTCCCACCGCACCGGAGCGTCTCACCGATCTCGATAAGGATCAGGTGCAGATCGACGGTCTCTGGCATCAGGACGAACTGGCGGCTCTGCGTTCGGCATTGCTGGAAGCAGCGCTGACGCTGCATGAAGCTTGGTTGGCCGATGTCGGCAGGAAGGGCGGAGGTTTTGGCGGAAATATCGTTGCCATCACCAAGCTGCTTTCCAACAACAATCCCGTCGATGACAAACACATCGCATCGATCTGGCAGAGCCTTTTCATGATCGTTCCGATCGTCTCCACGACGTTCGCGTCCTTTGCCAAGCAGTTCCGCGGGCTCAAGCCCGGCTCGATCGGCTGGGTCTTCATCGATGAAGCCGGCCAAGCGGTGCCGCAGGCGGCGGTCGGGGCTTTGTTGCGGGCGCGCCGCGTCATGGTGATCGGCGATCCCTTGCAGATCGAACCGGTTTTCACGCTTCCGAGCGCGCTGATTTCAGGCGCCTCGGCTCTTTCACCCCACACGGCGGCAGGTCAATATTCGCCGAACAGGGCGTCGGTGCAGATGCTGGCCGATGCCGCCAATCGCTACGGAACGACGCTTCAGGGCGAAGAGGCAGATCGGCTCTGGATCGGCAGCCCACTCAGGGTGCATCGACGCTGCATCGATCCGATGTTCAGCCTTGCCAATCAGATCGCCTATCAGAACAAGATGATCTTCGGGCTGCACGAGCGCCGACCGGCCGGCGACGCATCGCCCTTTTATGGCGACAGCGCCTGGATCGACATCAAGGGCAAGGTATCGGGCAAACAGGCCGTTGCCGAGCAGACCGACTTCATCGTCGACCTCCTCGCCTCGACTTATCGCCGAGACGGTGCATTGCCGGACATCTACCTCATCTCCCCGTTCAAGGAGATCAAGACCAGTTTGAGACGGGCTCTTTTCCATGCGGTCTGGATCGACCAAGACGGATATGCGCGCGGATCTCCAGCGAAACTGCAGAAATGGCTTCAGGAACGGGTCGGCACGGTTCACACCTTCCAGGGCAAGGAAGAAGATATCGTTTTCATGGTCCTCGGCGCCGATGCCGAGCATCGCGGAGCGGCCGGCTGGGCCGCATCCAAGCCAAACCTGTTGAACGTGGCGCTGACGCGCGCCAAGCGTCGTTTCTACATCGTCGGCGACCGCACGCTCTGGCAAACGCTCCCCTATTTCAGAGAAGCAGCAAATGCATTGCAGACGATCCGGCCCGCGGAATTCCTGGCCCGCAACGAGCTGAACGTGAGAGATCGGACTCCGGCGCCGTTCGCTGAACGCATGCTTTGACGTTTCCCGGAAACACAGAAAGCCCGCACGAGGCGGGCTTTTTGGGAAGATTGGTTGCGGGGGCAGGATTTGAACCTGCGGCCTTCAGGTTATGAGCCTGACGAGCTACCGGGCTGCTCCACCCCGCGATATTTCATTCCGGACGTTATGCCCGGGAGCGATGTCAGGCGTAGCCTG
>NZ_JABDWI010000017.1:0-182886 GCF_019685235.1 Rhizobium sp. NLR8a | reverse complement strand
GCCAAATACGACCTCCTCATCAAAGCCGGCAAGCCGCCGAAGGTCGCCATCACAGCCATCATGCGAAAGATCATCCTGCTGGCAAACGCACTCCTGCGGAAAAACCAAAAATGGACACCAAAAGCCGCTTGACCAAAACGGATACTCTAGCCCGCTCAACCTTCGGCGCGAAGCGCCGCCTCATAGGCAAGCCGCACCCACTTCGCCATCAGATCGGGATCGTCGTAGGCTTCTTCGGGGATTGACCAGTAGGGCATTTTCACCGGCTTGCCCTTCTTGCCTTCATAGGCCCATTGCGTGGCGCCGGCGGCAGCAAATTCCGGAGCGCTCGTCTCATCGGCTTTCAGCAGCATCTCGTCGCGCACTTCGACGGCAACGATGCGCCCGAGATGATAAATGCCCTTGCCGCCAAACATGCGCTTGATCGTGACGGGGCCGAGCCCCTGAAACATTTCCTCGATCCCGGCATTATCCATTCTCTGTTTCCTCGCATACCTGCCAGCCGGATTACAGCGTGTGATAATCCCGGTTCATATAGATGAGCGCCGGGTGCTTCTCGCTGAAGCGGACGGCGGCAACCTCACCAAAGATGACATTGTGCGTCGGCATTTCCTTGATGTCGGTCACCCGGCAATCGAAGGCGGCAAGCGCATCGGCAAGAACGGGCGCGCCGGTGACGAGCGTGTCGAAACGGGCGCTGGCGAAGCGCTCGTCATTGGCAATCGCGGTGCGCCCGGAGAAAGCGTCGGCGACGGCCTGATGGTGGGCGCCGAGCGTGTTGAGCACGAAGATGCCGCTGCGGAAAAAGATCTCGTTTTTCGGATTGGTGTTGTTGAGGCAGATCAGCACCGAAGCCGGATTGTCCGAGACCGAGCAGGCGGCAGTGATGGTGACGCCGCGGCGCAGACCTTCCATCGCCGTCGTCACGAGCTGCACATGACCGGCATAACGGCTCATGGCATCGCGATAAAGGCCGGGATCGATATGCTGTCTGTTCAACACCTGCTTCTCCCATGCACGTTCATCTGCCTGGATCATCTTGCTAGAGCATATCGCCGAAAAGCGTGCGGCGGTTTTGCGACAACGACATGCGTAAAAACAAAGACGTAAAGCTCGAGGAGCGAATCTGAAAGATCGCCATGCGCTTTATCGCGCCAATATGGCGAGCATCGGTTACCTTTTCTACAATAGGACCGGTGAAAAGCGCTGGGTTCCGCTTGTTTTTCTTTGACGATTGCGGCCTTGCGGATAAAAGGGCATGGACGATGGCTAGGGATCTTCGCCTTTCATGATCAACCTGCGTGGCATAGCAGCCTTTCTGACGCTGCTCGGAACGGCGGCGCAAGGCCATGCGGCCGGTGTGACGATCGGCGTCGTCGCCCCGCAGGGCGGGCCGCTCGGCCTGCTAGGCGCGCAGATCGCCGCCGGCGCCGGTTTCGAGATCCAGCAATCCGGCAATACGCTCGTCGCCGTCAACGAGACCTGCGAGGACAATAGCGGCGCGGCGGTTGCCGATGCGCTCGTCAGTGCCAGGGTGCAGATTGCCGTCGGTTTTCTCTGCAGTGAGACGCTGGAGGGCGCACTGCCGAAGCTGAAGGACGCCAATATTCCGGCGATCACCGTTTCGGCGCGTTCGCGCATCCTGATGGAGGATGCGCTGAAAAACGGCTGGCCACTCTTCCGCTTGGCACCTGCCGATGGCACTGAGGCGGCAAAGATCATCGAGGTGATCCTCAAGGACTGGGCCGCCGACCCGATCGCGCTGATCGAGGACGGCACCATTCATGGCCGCGAACTGACGGAAGCCGTGCGCAATGCGCTCGAGCAGAACGGCCTGAAGCCGGTTTTCACCGATACCTACCGGCCGGGACAGGAGCAGCAGATCGCCCTCGTGCGCCGACTGAAACGGGCCGGCGCCACCAGGGTCTTCGTCGGCGGCGATCGCAACGATGTCGCCGTCATCGCCCGCGACGCCAAGGCGGAAAACATTCCGCTGTCGATCCTCGGCGGCGATGCCATGCGCGCCGCCGATCAGCCGCTGCCTCTCACTCCCGGCGTGCGTGCGGTCGCCCTACCCGAATATGCGCTTTCGCCCGAAGGCGCGCCGGCGGCCGACGCGCTGCGCGCCAAGGGCACCGAGCCGGAAGGTTATGTCCTGCCATCCCTGGCGGCCGCGCTGATTGCCGGCCGGGCGGCCGAAGCCGCCGCTGCCGCCGGCAAGCCGCTGCGGGAAACCCTTGTCGGCGCTACATTCCAGACACCGATCGGCGCCGTCGCCTTCACCGGCGCGCATGAACTTTCGCAAAACCCCTACCGGCTGCTTGAATGGCGGGGCAATGGCTTTTTTCCACCTGCTGCGCCGACGCAATGAGCGGCCGCCAGCACTGAATTCCGGCGCCGTGCGCAGATGGCGCCCCTACGGGAGTAAGACTTGATGAAGCTGCCCATTCGCATTGCCCCTTCGATCCTCGCGGCGGATTTCGCCAGGCTCGGCGAGGAGGTGCGCGACGTCACGGCCGCCGGCGCCGACTGGATCCACCTCGACGTGATGGATGGACATTTCGTGCCGAACATCTCCTTCGGTCCCGATGTCATCAAGTCGCTGCGTTCCTACACACCAGCCACTTTCGACTGCCATCTGATGATCTCTCCGGTCGATGACTATCTCGAAGCCTTCGCCAAGGCCGGCTGCGACCGCATCACCGTCCATGCCGAATCCGGGCCACATCTGCACCGCTCGCTGCAGACGATCCGCAATCTCGGTAAGAAGGTCGGCGTGACGATCAATCCGGCGACGCCGCTGAGCGCCATCGAGAACGTGCTCGACGACGTCGACCTCATCCTCATCATGTCGGTCAATCCCGGTTTCGGCGGACAGAAATTCATTCCCGCGATGACGGCCAAGATCGCCGCGGCAAGGTCTCTGATCGGTGACCGGCCGATCGAACTCGAGGTTGACGGCGGCGTCACCGTGGAAACGGCGCCTGATATCGCGCGCGCCGGCGGCAACGTCCTCGTCGCCGGCTCGGCAATTTTCAAGGGTGGTACGGTCGACAACTATCGCAAGACCGTCGCCGAATTGCGTCAGGCAGCCGAAGGGGCACGTACATGACGAAGCGTCTGATCTTTGGCGGCATGCTAGCAGCAGTCGCCGGCCTGCCTGGCTTGTCACTGGCCGGAGACATTGCCAGCATCCAGCCGATCGGTTTTTCCGCCGACGGCAAGGTTTTCGCATTTCAGGAATTCGGCATCAAGGAGAACAGCAAGACTCCCTATTCGGAAACCTATTTCATCGATACCGACAGCGGCCAATATCTCGAAGGCACCCCCTTTCGTACCGAACTGACGGATAAGAACGCCAATCTTTCCAAGGCCCGCCGCCAGAACCTGACGGCGGCGCGCAGCCAGATGGATAAGTACGACCTTCTGACAAATCCGGGTCTGATTGCCGCCTTCAACCCGCCAACCGAGCTCGGCTCGCCCTCGAAGACGCTTCGCTACACCACACTCGCAATCGATGGGCCGCCGAAAACGCCCTATACGCTCTCACTCGGCGAGATGCCGGTGCCGACGCCGAAGGAATGCGCGACAGTCGACAAGCGGGTCCTTGGTTTCAGCCTGCAGATGATCGAGAAGGAAGGTGTCCCGAACCGTCAGGCAGCGCGGCAGGCAACGATTGTTCCAGCCGAGCGGACATGCTCGGTCGAATTCAGGATCGGCGGCGCGGTGGTCTACCAGCCGGAAGGCGGAAATCAAATTCACATTGCGCTGGTCCTCGCCTTCGATGCTGAAAGGAACGGACGCTGGATCGCCGTTCCGGTCCATCCCTGAGTATGGATCGCCCCAGGATGGATCGTCTAAGGGCGGCAAAGCCGCCCTCCTCCGATCTCTTTGCCGGCGCATTGCTCTGGGGCGTGCAGATGCTGGCCGCCGCCATGCTCGGCCTTTACCTCCGCAACGGCCTCGAGACGAGCCGGCTCGCCGAGGTGGCGGCACTCTATTTTCTCGGCGGCCTGCTCTCCTGGCCCTTCGCCCTGCCGGTCGCTCGCTTTTGTGCCTTTAACAGGCCACCGGAAGCGCGCTTCGCCGCCTTTTTCGTGACGCTGACGGCAGCCACGATCCTGATGACCGCCTTCCTGTTCGCCATGGAATACCGGATCTTCTATTCGCGCTGGCACGCGCCCTTCGGCAGCATCGCCTGGGCCTTCCAGTTCGTCTTCACCGGCATCAGTGCCGTCTACCAGTTCCTGGTGATCGGCCTTCGCCTTTTCCTGCCGCTCGGCCTCGCCTGCCTTGTCGTCAGCAGCTATCATCTCGCCAAACGCATGCGTTGAGATTACCGCCCGTCTTTGCTAAAGGGGCGCTAGCTCGATGCAGCAATTTCAGCAAAAGTGCCCAGCGGTTTTGCCAGGCAAAGCGCGAAGCGGTTTTGCCGGGAATTGCGTCTTAGACGTTCAAACCTCTCGAAGTGAAGGCAGCCGCCCATGATCCCGCGTTACTCCCGGCCCGAAATGGTCGCCATCTGGTCTCCCGAAACCAAATTCCGCATCTGGTTCGAGATCGAGGCGCATGCCTGCGACGCGCTAGCCGAACTCGGCGTCATCCCGAAATCGGCGGCAAGGACCATCTGGGAAAAAGGCGGCGCGGCCACCTTCGACGTCGCCCGCATCGACGAGATCGAGGCCGTCACCAAGCATGACGTCATCGCCTTCCTCACCCACCTCGCCGAGATCGTCGGCCCGGATGCGCGCTTCGTCCACCAGGGCATGACCTCGTCCGACGTGCTCGACACCTGCTTCAACGTCCAGCTGGTGCGTGCCACCGACATCCTTATCTCCGATCTCGACCGGCTGCTCGCAGCGCTGAAAACCCGGGCCTTCGAACACAAGGACACGGTCACTATCGGCCGCTCGCACGGCATCCATGCCGAGCCGACCACCTTCGGCGTCAAGCTAGCGCTTGCCTATGCCGAATTCGAGCGCTGCCGCCAGCGCCTCGTCGCCGCCCGCGAGGAAGTCGCGACCTGCGCCATCTCGGGCGCCGTCGGCACCTTCGCCAACATCGATCCGCGCGTCGAGGAACATGTCGCCGAAGCGCTCGGCCTGAAGGCCGAGCCGGTGTCGACCCAGGTCATCCCGCGCGACCGCCACGCCATGTATTTCGCCACCCTCGGCGTCGTCGCCTCCTCGATCGAGCGTCTGGCGACCGAGATCCGCCACCTGCAGCGCACCGAGGTGCTGGAGGCCGAGGAATACTTCTCGCCCGGCCAGAAGGGCTCCTCGGCGATGCCGCACAAGCGTAACCCGGTGCTAACCGAAAACCTCACCGGCCTCGCCCGCATGGTCCGGTCCTACGCCGTGCCGGCCATGGAAAACGTCGCCCTCTGGCACGAGCGCGATATCTCCCATTCCTCGGTCGAACGCATGATCGGTCCCGACGCGACGGTCACCCTCGACTTCGCCCTCTCCCGCCTCGCCGGCGTCGTCGAAAAGCTGCTGGTCTACCCGGAGAACATGGAGAAGAACCTCAACAAGTTCCGCGGCCTCGTCCACTCCCAGCGTGTTCTCCTTGCACTGACCCAGGCCGGTGTTTCCCGCGAGGATGCTTACCGCCTCGTCCAGCGCAACGCCATGAAGGTCTGGGAACAGGGCAAGGATTTCCTGGAAGAGCTGCTGGCTGATGCCGAGGTCAGGGCTGCGTTGTCCGAAGAGGATATTCGGGAGAAGTTCGACCTTGGGTATCACACCAAGCATGTCGATACGATCTTCCGCCGCGTCTTCGGCAACGCTTGAGTGGGCTGCAACGATATGACGGCGTCTTTCAGGCGTCGTCAGGCTGTTGACAAACCACTGCGAGACTCGCGACGTCATCCTCGGCCTTGTGCCGAGGAACTGCGCTGACCCAATAAGTGGCTGAAATTCCCGTTAGGAAATTGCAGAGGTAAGATGCTCGGCGCAAGGCCGAGCATGACTGAGGAGATTTTTCCAACAAACTGACGGTCCTTCAGGGCGTCGTTTTCAATTGTGCCTTGTTATTTTTGTGATTGCAGAATGGATGATGGTCAGCTTTTCTCAAGTGGCCGTTGTTTCTGCTTCAATGCTTTGGCATTGGCAGAGCGTTTGCGCGCCTGCGCTTTTTTCGGCGGCGGCATCGCTTGCGCGATCTCGGTCGTTTGGCAGGCCTCCGTCTGCCCCCGTCCCTTGGCCGCCTTGGCGACCAGTTCGTCCAGATGTTTCAGCTCTTCCTCGTCGAGATTTTCGATGCCGATGAAGCGGTTCTCCGCATGGCTTGTCAGAATGATTTCGTTGAGCTTGGCCTGGATCGCCCGGGTGTCGCGCGTCTGGGCGTTCTGCAGCACGAAGACCATCAGGAAGGTGATGATCGTCGTGCCCGTGTTGATGATGAGCTGCCAGGTTTCCGAATAGTTGAAGAAGGGGCCGAGCACGGCCCAGATGATGACGACGCTCAGGGCCAGGATGAAGATGACGGGCTTACCCGCCCATTCCGATATCTTGGTTGCGAAGCGGGCGAACAGATGCTTCATCGTCACCTCTGAAATCGAAGTCCATGCTAAAAACGCCGTGGCAGGTTCGTATGTTCCCCCGGGACCCCGGTCTGGGCTGAGGTCCCGGGAGAAGCCGTGATCATACGGCTTCGCGAGCGACCAGCTTGCGGTAGAGATGCCAGGTCGCATGGCCGAGGATCGGGATGACGAGCGCGAGCCCGGCAAAGACCGGGATCGTGCCGATGACGAGAAGTGCGGCGACGATCAGGCCCCAGAGCAGTACCGGCACCGGATTGGCGATCGTCGCGCGGATCGAGGTCACGACGGCGGCAACCGCTCCGACGTCACGATCGAGCAGAAGCGGAAAAGTGATGACCGATATGGCCAGCACAACAAGCGCGAAGACAAAACCGATGAGATTGCCCCAGATGATCAGTTGCAGGCCCTCGGCCGTGCCGAAGATCTGGCGGCTGAAATCCGCCATGGTGCGCGGAAACACGTCGCCAAGAAGATTGGTGTACAGCGTCTGCGCCGTCACAAGCCACACGACGAACAGGCCAAAGAGCATCAGCCCGACCGCGATGATCGACGGCAGCGCCGGCGAACGGCGCACCTCGAGCGCATGCGTCCATGAGGTGTCGAGGCCTTCCTCCCGGCGGCGGCTGATCTCATATAGGCCGATCGCCGCGATCGGACCGATCAGCACGAAGCCGGACATCAGCGGAAAGACCATCGGCAGAAGGTTGGCGCCGGAGGTCCACAGCGTCAGGAAGATGCCGGCGATCGGATACATCAGGCACAGGAACACGTAGTGCGAAGGCTTTTCACTGAAATCGTCGAGCCCGCGCTTCAGCGCATCGAAAACATCGGCGATGCCGATGCGGTTGACCACGGGCCAAACAAAATTTTCGCTGGCACCCGTCATGACATGAAATGCCGCCATGGCTTTCTCCTCCTCAGCCGAGACTTGGTCGGCCGCGGACATGCATCGGCGGATAAGCCGATACGAAATCCGCAACCGGCACTGGAGCAACATAACAAACTTCAGCGCCCGTGTCGCTCCCTTGCCGCCCCCTCTTGACATCTTGGTCAAGCCTTCTCACATCGGCGGCACTATGAAAGCCTCAGACGCAGATATTCTCATCATCCCCGGCTACACCAATTCCGGCCCCAGCCATTGGCAGAGCCGCTGGCAGGCGAAGCTCAGCACGGCGCGGCGCGTCGAACAGGCCGAATGGACGAAGCCGGTCCGCGAGGACTGGATCGCCCGCATCGCCGAAGAGGTGAACGCCTCGACCCGCCCGGTCGTGCTCGTCGCCCATTCGCTCGGCGTGCCCTCGGCAATCCATGCCATCCCGCATTTCCGAAAGCGGGTGGCAGGCGCTTTCCTTGTCGCTCCGCCTGAAGTCACCAATCCAGACATTCGCCCCAAGCACCTGATGACCTTCGGCCCCTATCCGCGTGACCCGCTGCCCTTCCCTTCGATCACCGTCGCCAGCCGCAACGATCCGTTCGGCAGCTACGACCATGCTGACGATATCGCCAGCAGTTGGGGTTCCTTCCTCGTCGATGCCGGCGAGGCGGGGCATATCAATGCTGATTCCGGGCATGGCCCGTGGCCCGAAGGAACAATGGTCTTCGCCCAGTTCCTCAGTCGCCTTTCTGCCTGATTTGGAAAACCCGGCCTTCGCCTTTTCAGCGACCGCTTTCTAAGCCTTTCTTAATAGAAAGCCCGCAGACTGCGCCGAGATGAAATCAGCGAGAATGCCCGTGAAGAAAGCCCGCCCGGAGGCCGATGAACCGCATGGCGATCTCGCAGCGGCTGAGGCCGGCGTCGGCAACGGGTCAACCGACGATTCCGATCTGGCTGAGCGCGAGAGCCGCTGGAACCATGCGCTTGTTGGTTCCGGCCTCGGCGTATGGGATCACAATTACCGTCTCGACCGGAAATATTATTCGCCGACGTGGAAAACCATCCGCGGAATGGCGCCGGACGAGGACGTCGCCGGCGACTATGAGGCCTGGTTGCAACTCGTCCATCCCGACGACCGCGACTTCGTTGCTCATGCGATCGAGCGGCAGAATGCCGGCGATCCGGCCTATCAGATCTTCCAATATCGTGAACGCCACAGGGACGGCCATTGGGTCTGGATCGATTGCCGTGGCGCCTGCGTCGAATGGGATGAGAACGGGGTCCCGACGCGCATCGTCGGAACGGATACAGATATCACCGCCCGCAAGGAAGCCGAGGAGACGCTGTCGCGTCTGTCGCGCCGGCTCGACCTGGCGCTGGAAGTTTCCCGCATCGGCGTCTTCGAGGCCGATATCGAAAATGACGTCGTCGAATGGGACGATCGCCTGATTGCCATCTACGGCTTGCAGGGTGCGGCGCGCAAGATCGGCGCCGACGCCTGGGCCAAAAGCCTGCATCCGGACGACCGTGAGCGCGTGCTCGGCCTCGCCGATCGCAGCGTCGAAAGCGGCAGCGACTTTCAGCAGGAATACCGCATCATCCGCGGCGACGGCGTCGAACGGATCATCCGTGCCCGCTCGGCCTTCTTCGTCGACGGCAACGGCCAACGCAAGCTGATCGGCGCCAATTGGGACGTCACCGAGGAGGTCGCGCTTCGCAACGAGCTGCAGCGCGCCAAGGAACTGGCGGAAGCCCGCAACCGCGAACTCGAAGCCGTCAAGGAAAACATCGAGCACCTGGCATTGCACGATTATCTCACCGGCCTGCCCAACCGCCGTTATCTCGACAAGATGCTGGACGACCGCGCGGCGGAATGCCGGGCCAGCGGTCTTGCTCTGGCGGTTCTGCATATCGATCTCGATCGCTTCAAGCAGATCAACGATACCCTCGGCCATCGGGCGGGCGACGCCATGCTGCAGCACGCCGCAAATGTGCTCAGACATTCCGTCCGCGCCGCCGATTTTGTCGCGCGTATCGGCGGTGATGAATTTGTCGTCCTCTGCGCCGTCGATGCTGCATCGAAGAAGATCGCCAGCCTGGCCGAACGCCTGATCCGCGAATTGCGCCGGCCCGTCAGATACGAGGGGCATGACTGCCGTTTCGGCGCCAGCATCGGCATCGCGCTCAATGGCGGCACCAAGCTCGACGCCAAGCAGACGCTGCTCGACGCCGACATCGCGCTCTATCGCGCCAAAGGGCTCGGCCGAAATCGCTTCGAATTCTACTCGGCATCGGCCCGCAACGATATCGTCTCGGCCAAGCAACTCGCCGACGAAATCCTGATCGGCCTGGAGCGCAATGAATTCGTGCCGTTCTATCAATTGCAGTTCGACGCCCGCACGCTCGATGTCACGGGTGTCGAGACGCTCGCCCGGTGGCAACACCCCGTACACGGCCTGCTGACCCCAGATCGCTTTCTCGATATCGCAGAGGATCTCGACGTCGTTTCGACGATCGACGCCCTGATCCTGGAGCGCGCGCTGGCAGACCGCCGTGCCTGGATCAAGGATGGGCTGTCGATCCCGAAAATATCGGTCAACGTTTCCGCCCGCCGGCTGACCGATCCCGACCTCGGCAAGAAGCTCCGCACCCTGAAAATCGAACCCGGCGCCATCGCCTTCGAACTGCTGGAATCGATCTCGCTCGACGATTGCGACGAGGCGGTGGCCGCCAATTTGAAAAAGCTGCGCAAGCTCGGCATCGACATCCATATCGACGACTTCGGTACCGGCCACGCCTCGATCGTCAGCCTTCTGCGCCTGAGCCCGAACACGCTGAAGATTGATCGCGAACTGATCCGCATGCTGCCGCAATCTGCCGAGCAGCGTAAACTCGTTGGCTCCATCATCGATATCGGCCGCTCGCTCAATATTCTCGTCATCGCTGAGGGCGTCGAAACGGCGGATCATGTGCGCATTCTGGAGCAACTCGGCTGCGACACGCTGCAGGGCTATGCGCTCGCCCGGCCGATGCCGGCCATACAGATCCCCTCCTTCATCCGCGCCGGAAGCTGGCGCCATCTGACCGCCGCGCGCGGCTTGCAGACGCATCTTCTCCGCGCGACGCCAAGCAGAACCGCCAAATAAAACCTGTATAAGCGGCCCGCCATTTCGCCTTCATTCCACCGTAGAGAAAAAGCGGCTAGAGTCGTAAAGCGAATTCATTCGATTCTCTTAGCGCTATTCCGTAAAATCCGGAAACAGGGCCATGAAAACCGGCAGCCGGGGCCACGAAATCCGGAAACCGGGGAAGGAGCGACAGGCGGATTGTGAAACACTCTCTTTTCCTTTAAGGGGACGCCACGAGATCGATCCACTCGCGCTATCCCAAGAGCGCCAACAACAGAGAATGACCAAGATGAACCGTCGCCGCCGTATCTACGAGGGCAAGGCAAAGATTCTGTATGAGGGTCCGGAGCCGGGCACTTTGATCCAGTTCTTCAAGGACGATGCCACCGCCTTCAACAAGAAGAAACATGAAGTCATCGACGGCAAGGGTGTCCTGAACAACCGCATTTCCGAATATATCTTCAGCCATCTGAACAAGATCGGCATTCCCACCCATTTCATCCGCCGGCTCAACATGCGCGAGCAGCTGATCAGGGAAGTGGAGATGATCCCGCTGGAGATCGTCGTGCGCAATGTCGCCGCCGGTTCTCTCGCCAAACGCCTCGGCATCGAGGAAGGCGTCGTTTTGCCCCGCTCGATCATCGAATTCTATTACAAGTCCGACGCGCTCGACGATCCGATGGTCTCCGAAGAGCACATCACCGCCTTCGGCTGGGCCAATCCGGCCGAGCTCGACGACATCATGGCGCTCGCAATCCGCGTCAACGATTTCATGACCGGCCTCTTCCTCGGCGTCGGCATCCAGCTCGTCGATTTCAAGATCGAATGCGGCCGCCTCTTCGAAGGCGATCTGATGCGCATCATCCTCGCCGACGAGATCTCGCCGGACAGCTGCCGGCTCTGGGACATCGAAACCCGCGAGAAGATGGACAAAGACCGCTTCCGCCGCGACCTCGGCGGGTTGCTCGAAGCCTACTCCGAAGTCGCTCGCCGTCTCGGCATCATCAATGAAAATGAGCCTGTGCGCGGCACCGGCCCCGTTTTGGTTAAATAAAAATTCGTCTGGTCAAGTAAGGCAGGAAAGACAAAGTGATCAAGGCTCGTGTCACCGTCACGCTGAAAAACGGCGTTCTCGATCCGCAGGGCAAGGCCATCGAAGGCGCGCTCGGCGCCCTCGGCTTTTCGGGCGTCGGCCATGTAAGGCAGGGCAAGGTCTTCGACCTGGAGCTCGAAGGCGCCGACAAGGCCATGGCCGAGGCAGACCTCAAGGCGATGTGCGAAAAACTGCTCGCCAACACGGTCATCGAGAACTACGCGATCGCAATCGACTGACCATTGCTGACCTGCCCGTCAACCGGCGGGTCTTATGGATTGAGCGTCATGCTGAAGGCAAAGCTGGAGACGGAAGTCTCGAAATTCATGAGCTATGTTTTGCGCCATGCGCCGGATGCCGCAGGCTTGACGCTTGATGCCGAGGGTTGGGTATCGTTCGATGATCTCGAAAGGGTGCTGACGTCGAAATACGGCATCTCCCGCGCCGATATCGTCGAGATCATCGACAACAGTCCGAAGAAATGCTTCACGCTTGTCGATAACAGGATTCGCGCCAACCAGGGCCACAGTGTCGAGGTCGATCTGGGATTGACCCCGGTTGAACCGCCGGCAGTTCTCTTTCACGGCACGTCACTCACGAACTGGCCGTCGATCAAGCGCGAAGGCCTGAAGAAGATGGAGCGGCACCACGTCCATCTGTCGGCTGACATCGATACGGCGAAAATAGTCGCCGTGCGCCGCAAGGGCGACTATATCATTCTGCGTGTCGACGCAGCCGCCATGTTTTCAGAAGGCCATTCTTTCTTTGTCGCGGACAATGGAGTATGGCTCGCCGAGAGCGTTCCAGTCCAATATCTTTCGCGAAATGCGGGGACTCTATGAAATCAGCCGTCGTTCAACTTCCGGGCCTCAACCGCGATCGCGACATGATCGCAGCTCTCACCAAGATCTCGGGTCACCAACCGGTGACGATCTGGCAGACCGAGACGGAAATCCCCGACGTTGACCTGATCGTCATCCCCGGCGGCTTCTCCTATGGCGATTATCTGCGCTGCGGCGCGATCGCCGCCCGCATGCCGGTCATGCAGGCGATCATCGACAAGGCTGCAAGGGGCGTGAAGGTCCTCGGCGTCTGCAACGGATTCCAGATCCTCGTCGAAGCGGGCCTGCTGCCTGGCGCGCTGATGCGCAATGCCTCGCTGAAATTCGTCTGCCGCGAGATCAAGCTCGAAGTCGTCAATGCCGAGACGGATTTCACCCGCGCCTACGCGCAAGGGCAGGTCATCCGTTGCCCTGTCGCCCACCACGACGGCAATTATTTTGCCGACGAAGCGACGCTGGCGAAGATCGAGGGCAATGGTCAGGTGCTGTTCCGTTATGCCGAGGGCACCAATCCGAACGGTTCGATCAACGACATTGCCGGCGTGATGAACGAAAGGGGCAATGTGCTCGGCATGATGCCGCATCCGGAAAACCTGATCGAGACCGCCCATGGCGGTTCGGATGGCCGAGGCCTCTTCGCCTCGGCGCTCGACGTCGTCGCCGCCTGACCCCACCTCAGCCATGCCGCCCGTAGGCGCGCCGCGGGCAACGGCATGTAACTCAGAAGACTTTCATCCGGATCACTGGAGCAAGATCAATGCGCCCTCGCCTCACCGTCGCAAACACCGCTTTGTTGACTGCTCTGGCAACCATTGTGGCGGCCTGCCAGTCGCCGGCACCGGCAGCAGGTCCAAACCGGGCGGCGTTGCCGACGATGGAGCGCGTAGCGCTCGGCGCCAATGCCTGCTGGTTCAAATCGGGCGATCCGGCCTTTGCCGCCTATAAGCTCGCTCCGGAACTCAATTCCTTCTCCGGTCGGCCGCGTATCCTGCTCGTCCACAAGGGCAGCCCGGAAAGCCGGCCGCTGCTCGTCGTCCAGGCCGAGGGAAGCCCTGCCCATCTGCAGGCCTTTGGTCCGATGATGCAGGAGCCTGTCGCCGGCCGCATCGCCGCCGACGTCAACCGCTGGTCCGGCGGCAACAGGGCCTGCAATTGATCGCTGTGATCATCCGCAGCGTCAGTCCCAGAAAAATGACTTGCTGATTTCGCGTGCGGCTTCGGACTGCGATACCCCGATGTCCTTGAGTCCCGCCGCCGAAAGCTCCCTGAGCGCGCGGCGGCCCTCCCGCTTCTGATGCCAGAGACGAATGGCAGCCCAGATCCATCCCAGACGCGTCGTCGCCTCGGCAGGCGGACTGGGAAGGATGACGCGCCGGTCCTCATAAGAGACAATCGGCACAATTGGCGTATTGATTTCGGGCAATGCAGACATTCCAGGAATCCTCTCGGCTCGTCCTTGGAATTGACTCTTAATCTTGACAGGGACATGGTGACAATATAGCAATTGTCACCATGACAAATTGGCTTCCAGATCTTTCCCGCGGCTCCGGGCCGGTCTATCTCCGGCTTGCCGACAGCATCGAATCCGCCATTGCGAGCGGCGCCCTGCCCGCCGGCAGCAAACTGCCGCCGCAGCGCAATCTTGCCTATGATATCGGCGTGACGATCGGCACGATCGGCCGCGCCTATGCGCTGGTGCACGAGCGCGGCCTGGTTGCCGGCGAGGTTGGCCGCGGCACCTATGTGCTGAACCGCGCCGAGACGCCGCCCGGTGAACAAGCCGATCCAGTGGCCGTCTCGCTCGGCGGCACTCGCTTTCAGGACGCGCCTGCCGACAAGATCCGTTTCGATACGACAGCCGCCCCCGACCTCGGCCAGGGCAAGATCATCTCAGCCATCCTCGCCGAGATCGGCGAACAGCATCTCACCGAGATTTCCTCCTATTCCCGAAGTTTTCCGCGCAACTGGTTCGAGGCGGGCCGCCGCTGGCTTGCCCGCAGCGGCTGGACGCCGGAAGTCGAAAACATCGTGCCGACGCTCGGCGCCCATGCCGCGGCGGTCGCCGTTATTGCCGCTGTCTCGGCGCCGGGCGACAAGATCGTTTTCGAAAATCTGACCTACACCCAGGTCAGCCGCAGCGCCCGCCTTCTCGGCCGCCGCACGGTAACGGTCGCATCCGACGAATTCGGCGTCATTCCCGATGATTTCGAACGGCTCTGCCAGCAGCAGCATCCGAAGATCGCCTTCCTGATGCCGACTGTCCACAATCCGACAGTGACGATCATGCCCCATGAGCGGCGCGCGGCAATTGCCGCAATCGCCCGAAAGCACAGCGTCTGGCTGATCGAGGACGACCTCTACGGCGGCATGGCCGACGATGAGACGCCGCTCATCGCCTCCCTTGCGCCCGACCGCACCTTTCTGGTCAACGGCCTGTCGAAATCAGTCGCCGCCGGTGTGCGCGGCGGCTGGGTCGCCTGCCCGCCGCATTTTGCCCAGCGCATCAAGGTGACGCACAGGATGGTCACTGGCGGCTTGCCTTTCATCCTGGCAGAGACCTGTGCCCGCCTGGTCGAAAGCGGCCGGGCGCACGACATCCGCAAGGAGGTTATCGGGGAACTCTCCCGGCGCGCCCATCTCGCCCGCGAACATCTGCAGGGTTTCGACTTCGCGTCGCATCCGCATGCGCCTTTCCTCTGGCTGAAATTGCCGGAGCCCTGGATGTCCGGCACCTTCAAGAATGCCGCCTTTCGCGACGGCGTGCTGGTCGATGACGAAGACGAGTTCAAGGCGGCCCGCGGCGAGAAAACCTACTACCGCATTCGCATCGGTTTCTCCTCACCCAAAACAGGCCAGGAATTGACCGCAGGCCTGATGATCCTGCGCCGGCTGCTGGAAAATGGCGGTTCCGCCTATGACGGCGAAATATGATCTGTTGCAAATGCACGCCATAATTTCGAAAAAGCGCACACGCCTGACGAGAGCGCTTTACCGCCTCGCCCCCCGTGCTACCTCTTTGTTATTCCCGCTTGGTGCGAATCAAAGGACGGCAGATGAGGGTCGAGTTCGGAAGGATCGCGTTACGCTTCTTGGGGCTGGCATCCGTGGCAGTCGTAGCCGCCGCCTCGATGGTGGATTCGGCCAATGCCAGCGAGCAGATATTCGATGAATTGCGTTTCGGGGCTTCCGCCTCGGTGCAATCGGGTCGGGCCGGGGAAGATGGCGTCTTTCCGGAGATTACCGCTCTCTTCGATCCTTTCGGATATGAGGGGGCTGTCGGCTGGCAACAACAGCTGCTGCATCCCCGCGTCCATCTTGGGACCTCCATCGGCACCTCGGGTGAAGCAACGCAATTCTTCACAGGCTTCACCTGGACGGTCGATCTCAACGAAAAGCTCTTTGCCGAAACCGGATTCGGCGGCGTCATCCACACCGGCGAGCTGGACGACAATGATGACGGCCCGGAACTCGGCTGTCGCGTTCTGTTCCACGAATATGTCGGCGCCGGTTACCGTTTCACCCGCAATTGGAACGTGATGGCCCAGATCGCCCACTCCTCTCATGCCAATCTCTGCGACGGCCCGAACGACGGCATGACGCGCGCCGGCATCCAGATCGGCTACAAGTTCTGAGCGATTGCCGCCTTTACGAGAAAAGCCTGCCCGCCCTCTGTTGACGGTGGGCTTTTTTCTGTCGCGCGTCGCCGCTACATAAGCTAAAGACAGCGCAAAACGCGCCAGGGACTTTCCGCTCATGACCATTCCAAACACCATCCCGATCACGCCGGACCTCATTGCAAACCACGGCCTGAAGCCGGATGAGTATCAGCGCATTCTGGATCTGATCGGCCGCGAGCCGACCTTCACCGAACTCGGCATCTTCTCGGCCATGTGGAACGAGCACTGCTCCTACAAATCCTCGAAGAAATGGCTGCGGACACTGCCGACCAAGGGGCCGCGCGTCATCCAGGGGCCCGGCGAGAATGCCGGCGTCGTCGATATCGATGACGGCGATTGCGTGGTTTTCAAGATGGAGAGCCACAATCACCCCTCCTACATCGAACCGTATCAGGGTGCTGCGACCGGCGTCGGCGGCATCCTTCGCGACGTCTTCACCATGGGCGCGCGGCCGATCGCCGCGATGAACGCGCTGCGCTTCGGTGAGCCGGATCATCCCAAGACCCGCCATCTCGTCTCCGGTGTCGTCTCCGGCGTCGGCGGCTACGGTAATTCCTTCGGCGTTCCCACCGTCGGCGGCGAAGTCGAGTTCGATGCGCGTTATAACGGCAACATCTTGGTCAACGCCTTTGCCGCCGGCATCGCGAAATCGAATGCCATCTTCCTGTCTGAAGCCAAGGGCGTCGGCCTTCCGGTCGTCTATCTCGGCGCCAAGACCGGCCGCGACGGCGTCGGCGGCGCGACGATGGCCTCGGCTGAATTTGACGAATCGATCGAGGAGAAGCGCCCGACGGTTCAGGTCGGCGATCCCTTCACCGAAAAATGCCTGCTCGAAGCCTGCCTCGAACTGATGAAGACCGGCGCCGTCATCGCTATCCAGGATATGGGTGCGGCCGGCCTCACCTGCTCGGCCGTCGAAATGGGCGCCAAGGGCGATCTGGGTATTCTTCTGGAACTCGACAAGGTGCCGGTCCGTGAAGAGCGGATGACCGCCTACGAGATGATGCTGTCGGAAAGCCAGGAGCGCATGCTCATGGTGCTGCAGCCGGAGAAGGAAGAGCAAGCCAAGGCGATCTTCGTCAAATGGGGCCTCGATTTCGCCATCGTCGGCAGGACCACCGACGACCTGCGCTTCCGCGTCATGCACCAGGGCGAAGAAGTCGCCAACCTGCCGATCAAGGATCTCGGCGACCAGGCGCCGGAATATGATCGCCCCTGGCGCGAATCCGGCAAGCCTGCGCCCCTGCCCGCCAATCTCGTCGCCGCCCCCAAGGATTACGGCCAGGCGCTGCTCCAGCTCGTCGGCTCCGCCAATCAGTCGAGCCGCCGCTGGGTTTACGAACAGTATGACACGCTGATCCAGGGCAATTCGCTGCAGCTCCCCGGCGGCGACGCCGGCGTCGTGCGCGTCGATGGCCACAAGAGCAAGGCGCTCGCCTTCTCCTCCGACGTGACGCCGCGTTATGTCGAGGCCGATCCGTTCGAGGGAGGCAAGCAGGCGGTCGCCGAATGCTGGCGCAACATCACCGCGACGGGCGCCGAGCCGCTTGCCGCCACCGACAATCTCAACTTCGGCAACCCCGAAAAGCCTGAGATCATGGGCCAGTTCGTTCAGGCGGTGAAGGGCATCGGCGAAGCATGCCGGGCGCTCGATTTCCCGATCGTCTCCGGCAACGTCTCGCTCTACAACGAGACCAATGGCGTCGCCATCCTGCCGACCCCGACGATTGCAGGCGTCGGCCTGCTGCCGGACTGGCGCAAGATGGTCCGCATCGGCAGCGCCAATGACGGCGACAAGGTGATCATGATCGGCGTGGACGGCAGCCATCTCGGTCAGTCCGTCTATCTCAGGGACCTGCTCTCCAGCCGTGAAGGGCCGGCGCCGGAAGTCGATCTCTTCGCCGAGCGCCGCAACGGCGATTTCGTCCGCTCCGTCATCCGCAACGGCCAGGCGACCGCCTGCCACGACATTTCCTCGGGCGGCCTGGCCGTCGCGCTCGCCGAAATGGCCATGGCCTCGAACAAGGGCATGAAGATCGATCTGGGCGAAGGCAAGGGTGCTGCGCATGCGCTGCTCTTCGGCGAAGACCAGGCCCGTTACGTGCTGGCTGTGCCGGCCGATGTTGCCGATTTCGTCTGCGTCAATGCGGAAGGTGCCGGCGTTCCCTTTCGTCGCCTCGGCACGGTCGGTGGAGATGCACTTGATGTCGGCGATCTTATTTCACTGCCGATTCAGCAATTGCGCGATGCCCATGAATCGTGGTTCCCTGATTTCATGGAAGGCCGCGGCGAACTTGCCGCGGAATGATGCGCAAGGAGTAACATCATGGCCATGAAACCCGGCGATATCGAAGACATGATCAAGGCTGGGATTCCCGGTGCCAGGGTGACGATCCGCGATCTCGCGGGCGACGGCGATCACTACGCCGCCGAAGTCGTCGCCGAAGCCTTCCGCGGCAAGAGCCGCGTGCAGCAGCACCAGATGGTCTACGAGGCGCTGAAGGGCAACATGGGCGGCCTATTGCACGCTCTCGCTCTGCAGACATCCGCGCCGGATTGACATACCGGCTTCGGCCGGTTGAAGCTTTGAAATAAAGAGACCCGGATGGAAGGATTCCTTCCTGCCGGGTCTTTAGTTCTCTGCAAAGCGGTTCTGGATGACAAAGGTGTCCGACCTCGTTGTGCGCCGTACTTCAACCTCCCTCATTCCTGTCCTCGGGCCTGACTCGAGGGATGTCCCAGGGATGCCGCCACCGCGCGTAACGCTCCCGACCGCCGTGAGCTGGCACGCAACCATTTAGGTCAGGCTGATTCGCTTGCCCGCTGCGGCGGATCGCTTCACGGCGTCGATAACCTTTAAGGTTTCTAGTCCCTCACGTCCGCTGACCAGCGGCGCTTCTTCCCCTCTAATGACCCTGCAAAGCTGGCGTATCTGCAGGACCAGCGGATCCTGGTTTTCGATTTTGGCGCGATGACATTCGAACGGTTCCGTCCAGCCCCTGCTGCCGGGATTGCTCCACATGTTTAGTGACGGCACCGACAGCGACCCGTGCGTGCCGCCGATCATGTAGCAGGCCTCCTCAGTTTTAGGATAGGCGGGGTTTTCGCCGGTCGTCATCTCCCAACTCCATGGCGCGACGACGGAATCCGAAACGGAAGCAGTGCCGAGAATTCCGTTTTTGAACTCGATCAGGATCACTGCGGTCTCCTCAACGGCGTTTCCGCGAACTGCGTTGGATTCGAGCGCCTGGACCGCCGTGATATCCCCGAATAAATAGCGGAGGTTGTCGATGTCGTGGATCAGATTGAGAAAGACTGGTCCCGCGCCGCGTTCGCGCCGCCAGGAAGTGTCGAAGTATTCCTCCGGTTTGAATAGCCAGAACATGGCATTCACGATCAGTATTCGCCCGAGCTTTCCGCTTTCGATAACCTGTTTAGCTTTTTGCATCATCGGATTATGTCGGCGATGATGCCCGGTCAGCAGCGGAACCCCTTTGGCCTCGGCCATCTCAACGAGCCTCTCGCCAGCGGCAATATCGTCGACGATTGGCTTCTCGATCAATGCCGGGATGCCGGCTTCTACGGCTTCAAAACCGTTTCTGACGTGGATCTGGTTGGGTGTCGCAATGATGACGCCGTCAGGGCGCGCTGCGGCGACCATCTCAGCGAAGGTCGAAAACCATTTGGCGCCGACCTCGCTGGCGATCGCCTCTCCAACCGGGCTCGGGTCGACGATAGCGACAAGCTCCGCCATCGGTTCGTCCAGCACGTGTTTGATGTGGCGCTTCCCGATAAGCCCCGCGCCGAGGACCGCCAGTTTGACCGGAGGAGTCATTTGTCAGTCCTTCGTCGTTGCCGTGAGCATCGTCGCGACGCGCCGGATTCCGAGCTGATAGCCCTCCGTACCAAGACCGGTGATGATGCCGTCGGCGCGGTGGGAAACGAAGGAATGATGACGGAAGCTTTCGCGCTTATACATGTTGGAGATATGGATCTCGATGACTGGACCTTCGAACGTGTTCAAGGCATCGAGTATCGCAAGCGACGTGTGGGTGAATGCGGCCGGATTGATGACGATACCGGCTCCGTCTTCGCGCGCTTCGTGGATCCAGTCGATGATTTCGTATTCACGGTTGCTCTGGTGGAAACGGATCTCGTGGCCGAGTTCCGAGGCCAGTTTCCGGCAGTCTGCCTCGACACCGGCCAGCGTCTCGTGACCATAGATGTGAGGCTGACGTTTGCCGAGCAAATTGAGGTTTGGGCCATTAAGAACGTAGATCAGGCTCATTGCGATTTTCCTTGTGTAAGGCGTTGCCAAGCTCAGGCGAACGCTATTTCCTGGAATGCGAAATTCGGATCGGATTCGTAAAGATCGGCCCGCAGCCCCAGCCGGCCTGCTTGCAGCGCGGGAGCTGCGACAGCGCGCGCAGCTTCGAGGACCGACTTCAACAATTCCCGCTTGGTTTCTGCCGGCCGGCCAGGCGCCATGCGCACGATTATCTGGATGAAGTGATTTTCCGGATGCTCGTCGCCGACGCAGGAGAAGGTCGCCTCCCTGGCGAAGGTCCGCACGGCAGTGGGCTTCACCAGGCCTCCGTCTCGCACCCGGTGGTGGACCGCTCTGGTCAATTCATCGATCGCCACCCGTTCGGCAGCACCCTGGCTATAGTCGATAATGATGTGCGGCAAGGCGTGTCCTCCCGGTCAGGCTGTAGCTCTACACAATTCTTCGAAGTGGCGCGACATGCGCTCCGCATCCGGTTTTACACCCGTGAACAGTTCAAAGGCCGCCGCCGCCTGGAACACCGTCATGCCGCCTCCCGGCAAGGTCCTGCACCCCTTCTTCTCTGCCAGAGCCAGAAGTTCGGTCACAAGTGGCATGTAGACGATATCGGCGACCCAGTGACGTGGGTGAAGCCATTCCGGTTCGATCGGGAGACCCGGATGACTTCGCATGCCCGTCGGCGTAGCGTGAATCAGCCCGTCGGCCGAAGCGAGCACCGCACCGACGTCTCTGATCGGTTGGGCGCAGGTTCTTGAAAAGCGTCGGTTGAGCTGATCGGCAAGTGTGGCGGCGCGATGTGCGTCCTGGTCGAAGATCGAGAGCATCCCGATGCCGAGCTTGATTGCCGCATGCGCGACGGCGACCCCTGCGCCGCCTGCCCCGAGCAGGATGGCGTGAGTTTTGGCGACACCAGCCATACCGCGCTCGAAATTCTTGTAGAATCCATACCAGTCCGTATTGTGCCCGATCCGCTCTCCGTCCCGAAGCACGACCGTGTTGACTGCTCCGAGCATCTCGGCGTCCTCGGATAGGCTTGTGAGATGAGCGATGACCGTCTGCTTGCACGGGTGCGTGATGTTGCTTCCAGCGAAGCCGCGGTCCTCAAGTTCGGCGAGCAATTCAGGCAGCGCAGAAGCGGTTAGACCGCGTTCGGCGAAATCGAAGAGTTCGTAATGGTAATCCAGCCCCAGGTGCCGCGCCTCGGTTTCGTGCAGTGCGGGAGACTTCGACATTTGGATGTCGGCCCCGATGAGACCGACGAGAAATTTTTTGTTATTCATTTCAATAACCCAATCACCTCAGTGATGTGCGAGGATCTCGCCAAGGAAAGCCTTGGTGCGCTCATGCTTCGGAGACTTGAAGAAGACCTCGGGCTCGGCCTCCTCTACGATCTCGCCGGAAGCCATGAAGATGACCCTGTCTGCAACCTGGCGGGCGAAGCCCATTTCATGGGTGACGCAGATCATGGTCATGCCGTCGCGTGCCAGTCCGATCATCGTGTCCAGCACTTCCTTGACCATTTCCGGATCGAGCGCAGATGTCGGTTCGTCGAACAGCATCGCCTTGGGTTCCATGCAAAGGGCCCTGGCAATAGCGACACGCTGCTGCTGCCCTCCGCTGAGCTGCGCGGGATACTTCTCCGCCTGATCAAGGATTCGAACCCGTTCGAGGTATTTTCTCGCCAGTCGCTCGGCGTCAGCGCGGCTCGTTCCGCGGACCCTCATGGGCGCGAGCGCGCAGTTCTGCAGAACGGTCATGTGCGGGAACAAATTGAAGTTCTGGAACACCATCCCGACTTCGCGCCGAATGGCATCAACCGCCTTGCTGGTGCCGTCGAGCAACTGCCCCTCGACGACGATCCTGCCCTCCTGAATTAGCTCGAGGGCGTTGATGCAGCGGATCAACGTCGACTTGCCGGAACCCGAAGGCCCGCAGAGGACGATCTTCTCGCCTTTGCGAACCGACAGGCTGATGTTTTTCAGCGCATGGAAGGAGCCGTACCACTTCTCCACTTTTTCAAGCGATATCAATGTCGGCTGGTCGTTAGCGGAACTGAGCACGGCGCCCTCCATTTATGCTTTACTTGACGGTGAACGGGATGTTGGGAATGGATTCCGGGAACGTCGGCAGATCGATCTTCATCCACTTCTTGGTGATGGCTGCAAGTTCGCCATTAGCCTTGATCTTGTCGAGGAAGGCATTGACGGCCTCGTTCCAGTCCTTCTCGCCCAGTCGCGTTCCGACGCCATTGTAAGTCGTCAGGAAGTCGATCTTCCGCTCGTAGGTGCCTGGGCTGGCGGCATCCAGCCGCTGTCCGTAGAACATGTTGCCTCCGACGGCCTTGACCTGTCCGGAGACCAGCGCCTGAATGGTTGAAGCGTCGTCGTCGAAGCGGCGGACGGTCGCCGTCGATCCCACAGCGTCGGTAATGGCCTTGTCCTGCGAGCTGGACTTCGGCACGCCGATTTCCCACCCAGCAACATCGGCAGGCGTTTTCGCGGTGTCGGCCTTTGCCGCATAAAGCGAGATCGTGTTCGCCGCGTATGGCTTGCTGTACTGGATCGATTTTGCGCGCTCTTCCGTCATTGCCATCGTGGCGAACAGGATGTCGACCTTGCCGGTGGTCAGGGCCGGAATGCGGTTGGCGACGGCAAGCGGTTGGAACTGGACTTTAACTCCGAGTTCCCTGGCGAAAAGTGTCGCGACATCGGCATCGAACCCGTCCTGCTTGCCGCTCGTGTTGACGAAGCCCCATGGCGCGTTGTCGCCCTGAATGCCGACGACGATCGTGCCCTTGGCCTTTATCTCCTCGACGGTCGCCGCGGAAGCCGCAGCTGCGCCCACCGTGACGAAGGCGGCCGTAGCCAGGGCCATTCCAAGAAATTGTCTGCGATTGCTATGCATTACGTTCTCCTCCTCTGTGGTCTTGCTTCGGGCGAAGCAAGGTTACCGGGCAGCTTTCGCCATCCGTTTTTCGAGGCCGCTCCCGATGTGGGAAAGAGGCCAACAAATAATGAAGTAGACCATTCCGACGATCCCAAAGACGAGCAGTGGACGGTAGGTCTGGTTTGAAATGATCTGTCCGGCACGGGTAAGCTCGATAAAGCCGACGATTGCTGCGAGCGATGTGCCCTTGATCAGCTGAACGAGAAATCCGATGGTTGCAGGCATCGAAATCTTCAGCGCCTGCGGCAGGACAACGTCCTTCATCCGGGAGACGTAATGCAGCCCCAGTGCGTTCGCGGCTTCGGTCTGGCCCTTCGGAACGGCCTCGATCGAGCCGCGCCAGATCTCGCCAAGGAAGGCGCTTGCATGGAGGGTGAACGCGATGGCCACAGCGATCCATGCATTGACGTCGACGCCCAATAGCGCGACGCCGTAGTAGACGACGAAGAGCTGCATCAGGAGCGGCGTGCCCTGGAAGAGCGCTATGTAGCCCGACGATGCGTAGCGTGCGACAGGGTTCTGCGACGTGCGCACCAGAGCGATCAGGATTCCAAATACACCTCCTCCGACAAACCCGATGATGGCCAGCAGCACAGTCCACTTCAGACCCTGCAAGAGAAAGAACAGCTCGTTTTCACCGATGGGACCCATGAACGCCTCCTATCGGGTCGGGTAGTTGAAGTAGGAACGGGAGATAAGGGCGAAGATGCCCATCATCAGGCTCGAGATGAGCAGATAGATTGCGGTCACGCTGAAATAGACCTCGAAACTCCGGAAAGTGTCGGATTCGATTCGCTGCGCCGCCGAGGTCAGCTCGTAGGCGGCGATCGAAGTGCAGACCGAAGTCGTCAAGGTCAGCATCACGAACTGGCTGGTCAGGGACGGATAGATCGCCCGGAGAGCCGGCTTCAGAACGATCAGCCGGAACACATCGGTTTTATGCAGGCCTAACGCAAAGCCCGCCTCGACCTGCCCCTTGCTCACGCTTTCCACGCCGCCTCGTATGATCTCAATCGCATAGGCGCCCCCGTTGATCCCCAGCGCGATGATGGCGGTAGCGGTGGGGTTGAGACGGATACCCATGAGCGGAAGCGCGAAGTAGATGAAGAATATCTGCACCAGAAACGGTGTGTTTCGGACAATCTCGACAAAGGCAATCACCGGAGCCCGAACGAGTTTGTTCTTGGACGTTCTCGCAGCGACGCCGACAATACCGATCGCGAGCGCAAGGATCATTCCGACAACCGCCAGACCGAGCGTTCCAAGCGAACCCCACAGCAATTCCGGGGCGCGGTCGAAGACCGCACCAAAATCGAACGTATAACCCATATGTTGACTTCCTCCCTCCGACGCGGCTCACGCCTCGCCGGCGCCGGATCAGCGATCCGGCCCGAATAATCCTTCGGCGTTGTCGTACAGATGTTTCAAATGCGTCTCAGGCGGGACAGACCCTGCGAGTGGGACTTCCACCGAGATCGCCGCGGAGCTATCGACCGTTGCGACGAGTTCCTTCAACGGCAATTCGCCCTCCCCCGGTGCGAGCCGCCCACCTCTAGCTTCAGCGACCATCTCCTCTGCTGTCACCGGCGCCGGTCCAGCGACATCGCACAACTGAACGTGCTTTACCCAGCCGATCTCGGTTCGGAGCGAGGCGAGTGTGCCGCCATTCCTGAAGAAATGGACTCCGTCGACGAGGACACCGGCATTGCGGGCACCGCTCGCCTTCGCAAGATTGACGCTGTCCTGAAAGGTTTTAATCACCCGCCAACCCATGTTCTCGATGTCGACAGCTAAGCCGTACTGACCCGCGAGGCCGCAGAAATCCGAGAAGTTCGATACCAATCTGGCTTGGTCAGCATCGTCGCCGCAGACACTGAGACGGCGCGCTCCAATGTTTGCAGCCGCAGCGATGGTGGCCTCAACCGACGAGGCCTTGAATGAGGGGTCGATTACGAAGAATTCGATATCGAAAACCTCGACGCCTTCGCCGGCAAGCACGGATTTCAGATCGCCTGCAGCCGAACCACCGACAGGCAGCTCGTAGTAAGGCGCACCAGGGAACGCCGGATTCAGCCTGAGCCCGATCCTGGAGAACCCTGCGCGGGCGGCGACCTTCGCAAATTGCACGGGAGGCAGCAATATCGATGAGAAATGCGCAACGCCAATCAGGGGCGCCGATTTCGATGTCGCGGCGGCCATCATGCGATCCCTTTCGTCGCGAGATGGTTGCGGAGATTGGTGCCGGTGCGATGGATGTGCTGGCGGAGCTTCTCACAGGCATAGTCGACATCACGCGCGACCGCTCCCTGGGCAATCTCGCTGTGCTCCTGCCCTACATTGCGGTCTCCCGATGTACGGATCAGGAAAACGCGGCGATATCGGTCATTGAGATTCAGCAGAAGACTGCAGAAGTGAAATAGCAGAGGTTTGCCACAGCCAGAGATCAAGGTGAGGTGGAATTCGCGATGAAGCGCTTCCCAGTGCTCTAGCGTTTCGGGACGCGCGGCGTCGCGCTCCGTGCGGTTAAGACGATGAAGCGCACGCATGATGTTGCCCTCCCATTCGACGTCGCCAAGACGCATGGATTCACGCAGCGCGAAAACCTCGAGCTCCTCGCGCAGGCTCGTGACCTCTTCGAGATTAGCCAGCGAGATTGGCGCGACGCGATAGCCTCTGTTGTCCTGAAACTCGACCAGGCCGTCTGAAATGAGCCGGGCTAAGCCCTCCCGCAACGGGCTTAGGCTGACGTTGAAAGTCTTCCGCGCCTTGTCGAGATTGATCTTGCTTCCCGCTTCCAGCTCACCGGAGATAATCGCCTCCCGAAGGCGCGATGCGAGTTGGCTGCCGATGGTGTTCTTGCCATCGTCGAGAAAGCCGATTGACGGCACATCTTCTGTCAACGGCCCAAGAGAGCTGTCGTCGGCCGTGTCCATTCTTCCTCCCAGCAATCCAGCGCAAGTTTCGATTATCGGTACAATAAACGATTATTCGTGTCAACCCGGACGCACCGAAAAGCATTGAGCTTCCGTGGCCGCGCCTTTAGAACGCCATTTTAATCATGATATTTCAGAGGTTTATTGCCATATTCAGGCGTATTTACATTAGCCGTCAGGATGGAATGTACAGTTACAGCTTGACAGATAATCGATTATTTTGATAGTCGAACCTCATTGGGAGGTAGCCTTATGACAATCAGAACGGAAAGCGAGTTGACGCCGGCCGTCCTCGCCGTGATGAACCGCACCGAAGATCCACGGTTGCGGGACATACTCGTCGCAATGGTGAAGCATCTCCACGCATTCGTGCGGGAAGTCAGGCTGTCGGAAGTCGAGTTTCGCGAAGCGACCGCCATCCTCAACGAAATCGGCCGGCTGCAGACCGACAGCCACAACGAATTCGTGCTCATGGCCGGATCGCTTGGCGTCTCCTCGCTTGTGTGCCTGCTCAACAACGGCGACAACGGGCAAACCGAGACTTCACAGTCGCTACTCGGGCCGTTCTGGCGGCTCAACTCTCCGCGGGTCGAAAACGGCGGAACCATCATCCGGTCGGAAACGCCGGGAACACCCTTGTTCGTCCACGCGAAGGTGGTTGATCGGGGTGGCAAGCCCATCCCGGGCGCCGAAATCGACGTATGGCACGCCTCTCCTGTCGGCCTTTACGAGAACCAGGATCCTGATCAGGCGGAAATGAACCTGCGCGGCAAGTTCACCACGGACGACGAGGGTCGGTTCTGGTTTAGAACGGTCAAGATGGTGGGCTATCCCATCCCTGTCGACGGGGTCGTAGGTCGGCTTCTCCAAGTGCAAGGCCGCCACCCTTACCGACCTGCGCATCTGCACGCCCTGATCTTCAAAGAGGGATACAAAACTCTCATCTCCCAGGTCTTCGACCCGAGCGATCCGAACATTGATTCCGATGTGCAGTTCGGCGTCACCGCGGCTTTGACAGGCGACTTTGTCCGTCATGACGAGCCGCACCCGTCCAACGCGGACGTCACTGGCCCGTGGTTCTCGCTCGACTACACCTACGTCATGGAGCCGGGCGAGGCCATCCTGCCGCGTCCCCCGATCAAGTAAGCAACCAGCAGAGCTAAATAATGATCACCGAAAAGGAACGCCAGGCCGCAGCCGACGCGCTGCTGAGGGCAGAAACTGACCGCAGACCCATCGTCCAGCCAAGTAAGACATACCCGGATCTCGAACTTGAAGACGCATATAAGATCCAGGCGCTTTGGGCGCAGGCACGGATTGCAAAGGGCGCGCGGATCGCGGGTCATAAAATCGGGCTGACATCTCGGGCGATGCAGATGGCCTCGAAAATGACCGAGCCCGACTACGGCGTCATTCTCGACGACGCCCTCTATAACGACGGCGCGCAGATCAGGGCGGAGCTGTTTATCAAGCCTCGCTTGGAAGTCGAGCTCGCCTTCGTAATGGGAGAGGATCTCGAAGGACCGAGCGCTCGGATCTATGACGTCATGCGCGCGACTGAATTTGTCGTTCCCGCGCTTGAGATCATCGACTACCGAACCGAGGTGCCCAGAGCGATCACCGATACGATCGCCGACAACGCCGCGTTCGGAGCGATCGTCGTGGGCGGCCGCATCATCCGGCCGATGGATATCGACATCCGCTGGGTCGGCGCGACGCTTTCGAAAAACGGCATCATCGAGGAATCTGGTGTTTCCGCAGCTATAATGGGGCATCCGGCCGCGGGTGTCGCCTGGCTCGTGAACAAACTCCATGCCGTCGGAGGCGGCTTGAAGAAGGGCCAGATCGTGCTTGCCGGCTCGTTCACCCGCCCCGTGGACATCGTCAAGGGCGATGTCATCCAGGCCGACTACGGTCCGGTCGGCTCCATCGGCGTCTCGTTCGTGTGAGGCGCCGATGGAACTTCCCGTCAATCACTTCAAGCGGAAACTGAGAGCCGGTGAAAGCCAGATCGGTCTCTGGTGCGGCCTTCCCGGAAGCTACGCGGCAGAAATCGTCGCGCCGTCAGGCTTCGATTGGGTGCTGTTCGATACCGAGCACTCTCCAAGCGACGTCCTCACCGTCCTGCCGCAATTGCAGGCGGTCGCGCCTTACGACGTTTCCCCGGTCGTACGCCCGGCATTCAACGATCCGGTGCTGATCAAGCGCTTTCTGGATATCGGCGTCCAGACGCTCCTCGTTCCCTATGTGCAGAACGAAGAGGAAGCGAAGGCGGCGGTCGCCGCCATACGGTATCCGCCGCACGGGGTTCGCGGGGTCTCCGCCTTGACGCGCGCCACCCGCTTCGGGCGCGTGCCGAACTACGCGCGGATTGCCGAACAGGAGATCTGCCTGCTTCTGCAGATCGAGACCCGAGAGGCACTCGGTCGGCTGGAGGCCATCGCAGCGACCGAAGGCGTCGACGGCATCTTCATCGGCCCCGCCGACCTGGCGGCTAGCTTCGGCCATCCCGGCCAACCGGGGCATCCCGAGGTGATCGCGGCGATCGAGGACGCGATCGGACGTCTGAAAATTCTTGGAAAGCCGGCAGGCATCCTCACGCCGGACGAGTCGTTCGCAGCCCGTTGCATTTCGCTCGGGACGTTGTTCACCGCCGTTGGCGTAGACGTCGCCCTCCTTGCGAGAGGATCGGAAGCGCTCGCATCTCGGTTTGCATCTTAGGGAGTTCGCGCCGATGTCGACGCGGAAGAAGGTTCTGTCCGAGATAGCGCCCGCGGGCGTAATCCGGGCCGCCGTCAACATGTCGAATGCAGCATTGGTCCATTGGGACGATCAGGCCGGCGCCTTGGTCGGTCCAAGCGCTCGGATCGGCCACCAAATTGCCGAACAGCTGGATCGCAGAGTGTCGCTGATCCAGTACGGTTCGGCCGCCGACATCCTCGCGGCTGCGGATCGCGGCGAGTGGGACATTGCTTTCATTGCCTCGGATCCCTCGAGAGCCGACCGGTTTTCCTTTTCACCTCCCTACATCTCGGTCAGAGCGACCTATTTGGTGCCGGAGGACTCAGCGTTTCGAACGGTCGGAGACGTTGATGCTGAAGGAGTGCGGATAGCCTCCGCAAGAAGCGCCGCCTATACGAAGCAGCTCGAACGTATCCTTGAAGAAGCCACTGTCTCGCTTACTGACAGCCCGGCAGCTGCCATCGATCTCCTTGTCGGGTCGCAATGCGACGCGGCTGCGGGATTGACCGAATTCCTCGTTCGGACGTCGGAGCGGATTTCCGGCTTCCGACTGGTGGAGGGAGCGTTCTCCGAAATTCCCCAGACGATCGCCGTGCACCGAAGATCCATTTATGCCTCGGCCTTCTTTGCGGACTTCGTACGGCGTCTGGACGAAACTGCTGCGGGAGACGTTCACATGGCCGGCGACGGTGAAGAGAATCTCCCATGATGGCGGCATGCGGAAATGGGTCGAGCTCCTTCACGGAGCAATTCAACACAACCACGTCCCCCTCAGTCTACGCTGCCGACGGAACCCAGCCCTCAAGTCGGCAGCTTGTTCTGATCCGGAGATGCAAAGACCGACGCCGGCATCGGACCTGACGTCATCAGCGTGAAATCAAAGGGTGCCTTGAGATCTGGCCCCAGCACATATTGCCGGTGGACGCGCAGCTGGTCCTTGCGGATCTTCCGGTAGTGCTCGCCCGTCAGCATCTGCTTGACGCGGATAAGAAGGATCTTCGCCGGAGGCGCGTCCGCATGGCCTGCGACGGCAACGACCGGCACCTTGTAGAAATTGATCGAATCCGTCAGGCATTGAACGTCAAGCCAGGAGATCTCCGGGCAGCGGGCGATCAGGCCGACGCGGGCGCGAAGCAATGTTGCCGATGACAGCAGGGCGCATTGCAGAATGGCGCTGCCGAGCGTGGCAAACACGACGCGCCTGCCCTTGAAAATCTCCGGCTCCCTTTCAAGCAATATGCCGATGACATGGGCGGCGACGCTCGATCCCATGCTGTGCGAGGAGATCACGTACTCGTCCGCCTCCTCGGCGAGAGACTTGCGCACCGCAGTCGCCCGCTCTTCCAGCCAGTCGTTGAAGTCGGCCCGATCCATACGGCCGAGCGCCACTGCCATTTCCCAATCGGCAAAAAGGTGCAGCGTATGGAAGCGCTCGGAAAAAGGCAGGAAGGCGAAGATGAAGAAGCAGAGCGCCAGTGGCCCGCTCCAGAGCACGTGCCAGGCGGAGAAGCCGAGACAAAAGGGCAGGATAACCATCTCGGCGGTCAGCGCGATTGCCAGCGCCGTCAGCAGGAACGGAAAGAGGAAGAACAGGCCGAAACGCCACGCATGCCTGAAATATCCCCGCATGCCACCTTCAAGCATGATCTCGGCGCAGCTCCGAAAGCCTGCAATGATCCGGCTCAGCATGTTGCGCCCACGCAGCCTGCGCACGAGCATGTCGTGATCAACCATGTGGATCCGGCTCATCGTCCACCAGCCGGCGGAACCGGTCTCCGCGGCAGACGCCGTTTCGCGCGTTCCTGCGCTGCCCGTCGTGACCTCGAAGCTGAGAGGATCGCTTCCCGCCTCCGGCGCGCCGGTTTCGACGGAGTAGCCCCAGGCGGCCGCACTCTGTCTGGCGGAGCGTTCGTACCGCGCCCTATGGGCAAGACCGTCGAGCGGCTCGAAGCCCGGGAAATGCAGGACGACCCGCTTCTTTATCAATGTCATTCCGCTGTTCCGGCCGGGCAAATAGCCGGCATATTGCTGCAAACCACCTGCTGGCCGCCGATATAGCGAAAAAGCAGGTATGATTTCAAAGCCGTCTTGCTAACCGAACTCATCCGGAATTCAATAGCGAGCACGTCGTTTTTCAAAGCGAACGGAGGGGTTTTGTGGCCGATCTTGTAAAAGAACTGATATCGGGTGTCGTCGACAGCGTGCTGAAGGAAATCCTGAAGAAGACCACCGGTCGCGTCACGACGAAGCGCAGGAGGCGCAAGGCCCGCCCCCCCGCGACGACGACGGCTGGCCGGAAGACGGCCACGGCCAAGCGCAAGCGCGCCCGCAAACAGGTCAGCAAGCGCCGCACCGCCGCCGGCCGCAGCCGTCAGCGTGGCGTCTGAGGCGCGAAGCAGACTTCCGACCGTAACGCGACGGCAACAATCGCAAAGTGGTCTGACCGGATAGTCTTTTTTTGGCTGCGGCGGCTGGAATTCCTGCTGTCACATGCTATCTAAGGGAAACGATTGAAACGGCGGGCCTTTAACTCGCCTGTTGAAAGGATCAAGTCCCATGAGCGGCATTCACGAATTCATCGACAACGAAATCAAGAGCAACGACGTCGTCCTCTTCATGAAGGGCACGCCGCAGTTTCCGCAGTGCGGGTTCTCCGGCCAGGTCGTGCAGATTCTCGATTACATCGGAGTCGACTACAAGGGCATCAATGTGCTCGCCGATTCGGAAATCCGCCAGGGCATCAAGGATTATTCCAACTGGCCGACGATCCCGCAGCTCTACATAAAGGGCGAGTTCGTCGGTGGCTGCGACATCGTCCGGGAAATGTTCCAGGCTGGCGAGCTGCAGCAGCATCTCCAGGAAAATGGCATCACCGTGCGCGGCGCCGCCTGACCTGACCGGTCACCGGGCGTCCGCCCGGTTTCCAAATCTGTTTCTCGAGTCCGAGGCGCTGCGGTGAGCAGCGCCTTGGCCTGTTTATGGGAATTTCATTGTGACAGATTCATTACAAGCCGTGTCCGCGGGCCGCCTGCCCATGGGCAAGCGTGAGTTCATCGCGCTTGCCGCCTTCCTGATGGCCATCAACTCGCTTGCCATCGACATCATGCTCCCGGCCCTGCAGCAGATCGGCGCGAGCCTCGGCGTCGAAAGCGAGAATCACCGGCAGTTCGTCGTCTCGTCCTATCTGCTCGGTTTCGGCTGCGCCCAGCTGTTCTACGGTCCGCTCTCCGACCGTTTCGGCCGTCGCACACCGCTGCTGATCGGTCTCGTCGTCTATATCGTGTCCGCCATCGGAATCGTTTTCGTTCCCTCCTTCGCCGGGCTGCTGGTGCTGCGCTTCATCCAGGGCGTCGGCTCGGCCGCCACCCGCGTCATCACCATCTCCATCGTCCGCGACATCTATGGCGGCCGGCAGATGGCGGAAGTCATGTCGCTCATCATGATGGTCTTCATGATCGTGCCGGTCATTGCGCCGGGTACCGGCCAGGTCGTCATGTTCTTCGGCAACTGGCACCTGATCTTCCTCTTCATCGCAACAATGGCAACGGCGATCGGCGTCTGGGCCTATGTCCGCCTGCCGGAAACCCTGCATCCGCAGAATGTCCGCCCCTTCACCGCCCGCGCGATCTTCGGCGCCTTCAAGCTGGTGCTGACCAACCGCGTGGCGCTCTGCTACACCATCGCCAGCACCTTCATCTTCGGCGCGCTATTCGGCTTCATCAACTCCGCCCAGCAGATCTATGTCGGCATCTACGGCCTCGGCGTCTATTTCCCGTTCGCCTTTGCCGGCGTGGCGATCTTCATGTCGCTGTCGTCCTTCTTCAATTCCCGTTTTGTCGGCAAGCTCGGCATGCGCCGCCTGTCACACGGCTCACTCCTCGGCTTCATCGCCATCAACACCATCTGGCTGATCGTCCAGACGGCAAGCTCCGAGCCGATGCCGTTTGCGCTGTTTATCTCCTTCTTTGGCCTCGCCATGTTCCAGTTCGGCTGGATCGGCTCGAACTTCAATTCGCTTGCCATGGAGCCGCTCGGGCACGTCGCCGGCACCGCCTCCTCCGTTCTCGGCTTCATGAGCACGGTCGGCGGCTCCCTTATCGGCGCCGGCATCGGCCAGGCCTTCGACGGCACGGCGCTGCCGATGGTGGCCGGTTATTTTGCCGTATCGATCGTCGGGCTCGTCTTCGTGCTGATTGCTGAAAAGGGCCGCCTCTTCCATCAGCACAACCCGGCCGTTTGAATGGCCGGTCCCTTCCGCATCCAGGATTTCACCACATGACGCCGCCGCATAAACCGCACCAGGAAAACCAGGGTTCCCGCCGCATCGGCATGGGCTTCGGCGAATTCGTCGTCACCATCGCCATCATGACCGCCAGCATTGCCATGGCAATCGACAGCATGCTGCCGGCATTGCCCAGTATCGGCCATTCCCTCGGCGTTACCAACACCAACGATGCCCAGCTCATCATCGGCGTGTTCTTCCTCGGCTTCGGCGTCTCGCAGATATTCTTCGGCAGCCTTTCCGACACATTCGGCCGCCGCAATATCCTGCTCGGTGGCCTCGCCTGCTATGTGGTCGCGATGTTTGCCGCTGCCGCAACAGCGAGCTTCGAAATGCTGCTCCTCATGCGCTTCGTTCAGGGCGTGGGCGGCGCGGCCGTGCGCATCACCACCATGGCCATCGTCCGCGACTGCTTCGGCGGCCGCGAAATGGCCCGCGTCATGTCCTATGTCATGATCGTCTTCATGATCGTGCCGATCGTCGCCCCTTCGGTCGGCCAGCTCATCATTCTCTATGCCAACTGGCACTGGATCTTCATCCTGCTCGGCGCCGTCGCCAGCATCCTGTTCGTCTGGGCTCTTCTGCGGCTGAAGGAATCGCTTCCTCCGGCAGAACGCCTGCCGCTGTCGGTCGGCTCGGTCGCGGACGGCCTCAGGACCGTGCTGACCAACCGCATCACCTGCGGCTACATGATCGGTCTGACCATGTTCACCGGCGTCATCAGCGCCTATGTGATTTCCGTGCAGCAGGTGTTCGGCGAGGTCTATGGCCTCGGTGACTGGCTGCCGATCGCCTTTGCGGCGACCGCCGGCGGCATTGCCGTCGCCAATTTCGCCAACGGCTTCTTCGTCCGCAAATTCGGCATGCGCCGGATCTCGCATGCCGCCCTGCTGATCTTCACGGCACTGTCGGCTCTCGGCTTCGTCATCGCCTTGGCGGGCACGCCGGATTTCACCACCGCCTATAGCATCTTCACTATCGTTCTGATGATGTTTGCGGTGATCGCCACCAATTTCACCGCCATCAGCCTCGAACCGATGGGCAATCTCGCCGGCACGGCGACCGCCATCACCGGCTTCGTCTCGACGACCTTCGGCGCTATTCTCGGCGGTCTGGTCGGCCAGATGTTCAACGGCACGGTGCAGCCGCTCTTCGGCGGATTCGCGCTGTTCGGTCTGGTGACGATCGCAGCCACGCTGTGGGCTGAGAACGGCAAGCTCTTCACCCATCCCGGCGACAGTCCGCAGCTCGATCCGGGCGCCGCCCATTTCTGAGGCAGGTGAACCGGATCAATTCAAGGCGGTCTTGATGGACGAGCGAATTCTGATCAGGCCTTATGCGCCGGGTGACGTGGACGCCACAATCGAGATTTTTCTGCGCTCCATCCGGGAAGTCTCGTCGAAAGACTATTCCGCCGCCGAGATCGAAGCTTGGGCGAAGGTGGAAGATCGCAGCCTATGGGCAAAGCGAAGGATGAGCAGACCGGCCTGGATGGCAGAGATCGCCGGAAACCCTGTGGGTTTTTCAGATCTCACCAGCGATGGGTGCGTCGACATGATGTTCGTGCACCCTGGCTATCAAGGGGTCGGCGCAGCAACCCGCCTATTGGGCCGGGTCGAAGAAGAGGCTCTCAGGCTGGGGTTTCGCCGAATACATACGGAAGCAAGCAGAACTGCTCGCTCGTTCTTTGAACGCAAAGGATTTCGCGTGATAACCCGGCAAATCGTCGAGAAGCGCGGACAGGGCCTGGAAAACTTCCTGATGGAAAAATTCTACGCCTGAATTGTCATTTGCGACCGGCTTTGCGACGGCCGGTCGCATAGATTTAGATGGTAACGACCTCACGCCGTAGCGTATCCCACGATGCCTTGTCGGGCGCAATCAGCAGTCCACCGTCGAGATGCTGCGGCAGGTAGGGCGAGCCGTCGAAGCGGGCGGCATACGCGCCGGCCTCCTGCGAGATCAGCGTGCCGGCAAGATGATCCCAAGGCATCAGCTTGTTGTACATCAGGTAATGGACGTGCCCGCCGGCAAGGGTGCGGTATTCGTGGGCAGCACAGCGGTAGTTGGTGAGGAAACGCACCTTGGCGAGATTGCCAAGGACCTCGGCACGCTTCGCCACCGGCAGGTAGCCGGTCGAAGCCATGCCAACCATCTGGTCGAGCGCGACAGGGTCGGCGACCTGCAGCCGCTGCGCCTCGCCATCCGGCCTGCGCAGCCAGGCACCACCGCCCTTCTCCGCCATCACCCAGTCGTCGCCCATCGGATCGTAGATAATGCCGGCAATGGTCTCGCCGCCTGAAATGACCGAGGCCATGACGCCGAAGGCCGGGATGCCGGCGGCGAAGTTGAACGTTCCGTCGACCGGATCGACTACGATCGCGAGATCGGCATCGGCAAGCCTGCCAAGCAGGGTCGGATCGGCCGCGACCGACTCTTCCCCGAGGAACAGCGCGTCCGGCCAGCGCCGTTGCGCTTCCGCTTTGATCATCCGCTCGGCCTGCTCGTCGGCCTCGGTGACAAGATCGGTTGCCTCGCTCTTGGCGCGCACTTCATCCCGACCGAGCCGGCGGAAGCGCGGCAGGATCTCGGCCTTCGCCGCGCGGCGCAAGAGATCGGCAAGAGCGGTCACGTCAACGCTTGTTGTCATATCAAATCCTCTCACTTCGGCCGAGGCCTTATATCAGATGCCGACGATCTCGCGCCTGATCAGCTGCCAGCTTTCCTTGTCAGGCGCAGAGATGATGCCGCCGACCGTCTCGCCCGGACGATAGGGCGTGCCATCGAATTTCGCCGTGTGGCCGCCCGCCTCCTGATGCGCGAGCACGCCCGCCAGGTGATCCCAGGGCATCAGCTTCGCGTGCCCGATGAAATGCATCTTGCCAGACGCGACCATCCAATATTCATAGGCCGAGCAGTTGAAAGCGAAGGTCATACGCGCCTTTGCCATGTTGGCGCAGATGCGCGAGCGATCGGGCTCTTCCATATGGCCCCACGACATGCCGCCGACCATCTGGTTCAAGGCGGCAGGCTCAGCCACCGTCAACCTGCTCGATTGCCCGTCCTGGCGCGTCAGAAAGGCGCCCGCCCCCTTGATCGCCGTCACCGTGTCGCCGAGAGCGGGATCGTGAATGATGCCGGCGACGGTCTCGCCCCTGACGGTAACCGCAAGCATCGTTCCGAAAACGGGAAGTCCGGCGGCAAAATTGAACGTGCCGTCGACAGGATCGATGACAAAGGCAAGCTCGGCATCGGCAAGCGCCGGCACCACCGATTTATCGGCGTCATAGGCTTCTTCGCCGACGACGAGTGCAGAGGAAAAGCGCTCTTTCAGGGCCGCGGTGATCCGGTGTTCGGCAAGCAGATCCGCCTGCGTCACCAGATCGGTTGCCGAGGTTTTTTCCGAAACATCCGTGTCGCCGAGGTTGCGAAAACGCGGCATGATCTCCGCACGCGCCGCCTCCTTTACGCATTCGCCGAGAAAGAGAATATCCTGATCTGAAATAGTCATGCGAATTGCTGTCCTTCATGCAAAGAGCCAGCCTGCTTAGCCGCCCTTTGATGAAGGATCGGTGACGCCAAGGCTGGAAAAGTCGAAGAGCTTCGGATCGAGCAGATGCGACGGGTTCACATGCGAAAGCGCCCGCAGCATCGTGTCCTTGCGTCCAGGCATGCGCCGTTCGATATCGGCGAGCGTGTCCTTCATCGCATTGCGCTGCAACCCGTCCTGGGAGCCGCAGAGATCGCAGGGGATGATCGGGAACTGCATGGCGACGGCGAACCTGGCAAGATCGTCCTCGGCGGCATAGGCGAGCGGCCGAAGCACCATCAGGTCGCCCTCGTCGTTCAGAAGCTTTGCCGGCATGGAGGCAAGTCGCCCGCCATGAAAGAAATTCATGAAGAAGGTTTCCAGAATATCCTCACGGTGATGGCCGAGCACCAGTGCGTCGCAGCCCTCCTCCCGCGCGATCCGGTAGAGATTGCCGCGCCGCAGCCGCGAACAGAGCGAGCAATAGGTGGCGCCTTCGGGCACCTTTTCCTTCACGATCGAATAGGTGTCGCGATATTCGATCCGATGCCGGACGCCGATCTTCGTCAGATAATCCGGCAGCACATGCTTTGGAAAGTTCGGCTGTCCCTGGTCGAGATTGCAGGCGATAAGCTCGACGGGCAGCAGCCCGCGCCATTTGAGATCGAGCAGCAGCGCCATGAGACCGTAGGAATCCTTGCCGCCGGAAAGGCCGACCAGCCAGCGTTTCTGCCCCTTCAGCATGTCAAAGTCATCGAAAGCCTCACGTATTTGCCTGAGCAGGCGCTTGCGCAGCTTGTTGAAGGAGACCGAACGTGGCGCATCGGCAAAGAGTGCCGGGCCGGCGCCATCGTCGATTTCGCCAGTTTCCGGATCATCAGCGATGTTGGCTGCGATATTCATTGCTCCGTCCTATCGAAGGTCTGCCTGCCTTAGCAGAAAGTCATCCGGCAACACAGCCTCAATCGCCGAAAACCGACCAGCCGGTGCGGGCCGCAAGCATCTCAAGCGCCACGGCGCCAAGCTGCGAATTGCCAACCTTGTTCAGCCCCGGCGACCAGACCGCGATCGAGGCAATGCCGGGCGCTACCGCAAAAATGCCGCCGCCGACGCCGCTCTTGCCGGGCAGGCCGACATGATAGGCAAAGTCGCCCGAACCGTCATAATGGCCGCAGGTCAGCATCAATGCATTGATGCGCCGCGCCCGCTTCGGCGAGACCACGGAATGACCGGTCATCGGATTGCTGCCCCGCGCCGCCAGGAACAGCCCGGCGCGGGCCAACTGCTCGCAGCTCATCGCGAGCGCGCACTGATGGAAATAGACTCCGAGCACGTGATCGACGGGATGATCGAGATTGCGATAGGCGCGCATGAAATTGGCAAGCGCAACATTGCGGTAGCCGGTCTGCGTTTCCGACCGCGCCACCCTGTCGTCGATGGTGATCGACTCGTCATCGGCGAGATAACGCACGAAACGCAGCAGCTCGCCGATCGCCTCGCGCGGCGCATGGCCGGCCATGACAACGTCGGTGACGGCGATCGCGCCGGCATTGATGAAGGGATTGCGGGGAATGCCGCTCTCGTGTTCGAGTTGCACAATCGAATTGAAGGCCGATCCCGAAGGTTCGCGTCCGACGCGTTTCCACAGTCCCTCGCCGACCTTGCCGAGGGCCAAGGTCAGCGTAAAGACCTTGGATATGCTCTGGATCGAAAAGGCGATATCCGCATCGCCGACACGAAAGACCTGACCGTCGACGGTGACGATCGCCATGCCGAACTGCCGCGGGTCCACCTTGGCAAGCTCGGGAATATAGTCGGCGACCTTGCCCTCGCCGATACGCGGCAGGATATCGCTGTAAATGCTATCGAGGGTCGCCTGCAAATCCGCCATCGCTTCTCTCCGAATAACAAAAAAGCCGCCCGGAAGAGCGGCTTTTCCATATGCGAAAACGCCTGGTTTTTGTTAACGCGAATAGAATTCGACGACCAGATGCGGTTCCATGACGACCGGGAACGGAACGTCGCTGAGGGTCGGAACGCGGCCGTAGGTGGCGACCATCTTGTTGTGATCGACTTCGATATAGTCGGGAACGTCGCGCTCGGCGAGGCTGACGGCTTCCAGAACAGTCACGAGCTGCTTCGACTTTTCGCGAACTTCGATGACGTCGCCGGCCTTGCAACGGTAGGAACCGATGTTGACGCGGACGCCGTTGACGGTGACGTGGCCATGGTTGACGAACTGACGGGCAGCAAAGACCGTCGGAACGAACTTGGCGCGATAGACGATCGCGTCGAGGCGCGATTCCAGCAGACCGATCAGGTTTTCCGAGGTGTCGCCCTTGCGGCGGGCGGCTTCTGCGAAGATCGCGCGGAACTGCTTCTCGCGCAGGTCACCGTAGTAACCCTTGAGCTTCTGCTTGGCGCGCAGCTGCACACCGAAGTCCGACAGCTTACCCTTGCGGCGCTGGCCGTGCTGGCCCGGGCCGTATTCGCGGCGGTTCACCGGGGACTTCGGACGACCCCAGATGTTTTCGCCCATACGGCGGTCAATTTTGTATTTGGACGATTCGCGCTTGCTCATCGTATTTCCTTTCAAATGTTTATGGCGGCTTGTTGCCAAACCGTGCGAAGGAAACACGCCCTCCTCTGACCTCTGCCGAGGCCTGACAGGATGTTCCGGTTACGCGAACAGGAACGATCCACGGGACATGTCAAATGAAACACCGGACATTGCTGCCCGGTGCTTGGCGCGGTCTTTAGAGGCCTGCTATGAAAATGTCAACTGAGCCAAAGCCCGAAAACGCCACTATTCCGCAGCCAGAGGCTGATCGCCCGTATCCGGCGCGTTGGCGTCGCCTGGAGCCGTCTGACAATTCATGTCGGGAAACGCCACAATGCGCTTGCCGGAGAAATCCGTATGCACGACGACGATACCCTGCTCCTCGAAATAGCCGAGCAGGCGCCGCGCGCGCCGCGCCGAATGTGTGCCATAGGCGCGGGCAATGCGCGCATCCGACGGGCACGCCTCAGCGCGGACGGCGGCCTTGGCCAGCATCAGGAAGACACCCTGCAAATCGTCGGTGACGCCCGCCGACAGCGACAGCGCCGTCGCCCACTCATCGCTTGCCGCTGTTGCCGCATCGACGCCAGAGCGCGAGATCGCCACGCGCCGGCGGAAATCCGGCAGCGCGATCGGCGGCCCCGGCACGCGGCGCATGCGCAGCCGGACAAGAAAGTCCTGATAGAGCACGGAATCGGTGCGGAAGGCGGATGCGGGATCGTCGAGTATTTCGGCAAGCACACCGGCAAGGCGCTCCTCCCGTTCCTCGGCGGAGATCTCCGCCTGGCTCGCCCTCGTCTCCACCGGCGCTGGGGATGTGGCTGGCGCTGAGCGCGAGAGTTCGGCCAGGATATCGGTCGTCGGTCTCGGCGCCGGCGGTGCGCGGCGCACGAGCGGGCGCTGAAACTCTTCCGGGTCGGGCGTGAAGATCAGGTCCTCGACATCCTGCGGCGCATCCGGCAGCGGCATCAGCTTCGGGCTCGATGAGCGCGCCGAGGTCTCCACCGCGCCGATCTGGATCGGCAGCGGCCGGCGCGACAGGGCCGGCCCGAGAGCGACGAAATTGCCGCGCTTCAGATCGCGGAACATTTCCGCCTGGCGCCGATCCATGCCGAGCAGGTCGGCGGCGCGCGCCATGTCGATATCGAGGAAGGTGCGGCCCATCAGGAAGTTCGAGGCTTCGGCCGCGACGTTCTTGGCGAGCTTCGCGAGCCGCTGCGTTGCGATCACCCCGGCAAGCCCGCGCTTGCGGCCGCGGCACATCAGGTTGGTCATCGCGCCGAGCGACATCTTGCGCGCATCCTCCGAAACGTCTCCGCCGACCGACGGCGCAAACATCTGCGCCTCGTCGACGACCACGAGGACAGGATACCAATATTCGCGATCGGCATCGAACATGCCGTTGAGAAAGGCGGCAGCCGCGCGCATCTGCTGCTCGATATCGAGGCCCTCGAGCGTCAGAACGCAGGAAACTCGATGCTGGCGGATGCGGTTGGCGATGCCTGCCAGTTCCGCCTCGGTGCGCTCGCCGTCGACGACCACATGGCCGAACCTGTCGCTAAGGGTGACGAAATCACCTTCGGGATCGATGATGACCTGTTGCACCCATTGGGCGGACTGCTCGAGCAGGCGGCGCAGGAGATGCGATTTGCCGGAGCCGGAATTGCCTTGCACGAGCAGACGGGTCGCCAGCAACTCCTCGATATCAAGTGTCGCCGGAGCGCCGGACGCCAATCCCATATCGATGCCAACCTGCAATGCTGATCCTCGCGGCGAAGAGACTCACATGAATGAAGCGCCATTCTTCCGAAACGGCAACGCTCCGTCTATCAAAGAATGGACAGTTTTTCAGGGCCGGATTTCGCCAACCCACAGGACAATTCCGCTCATGCCCTCAAGCCGAATCCCTGCATCAGCCGCCGCGTCGCAAAATCGGGATTGCCTGACATGAAGACTGCAAAGTCGAAATTATCAGGATGCACTGCATCGGCAACCAGCGGCACCAGCGTGCGGGCGCGCCGCGCGATTGCCTCGGCTGGATCGAGCCAGTCGACCGGCCAGGGCGCAAGGCGGCGGAAAAGATTGGCCATGAAAGGATAGTGTGTGCAGGCAAGCACCACGATATCTGTCTTCTGGCCGCCCTTCTCGACGAAGCACTGGTCGATCTCGGCAAGCACCGCCTCGTCGGAGACGGCGTCACCACGAATATAGGCTTCGGCCATGCGCGCAAGGTTTTCCGAGCCGACAAGCCGCACGTGGCATTGCTGCGCGAAGGACTGGATGAGGTCGCGCGTATAGGCGCGCTTGACCGTCCCCGGCGTCGCCAGCACCGAAACCAAACCTGAGCGCGTCCGCTCCGCCGCCGGCTTGATCGCCGGCACTGTGCCGACGAAGGTCATCTGGGGAAAGGCGGCCCGCAGGTCGGCGCCAACGAGCGTGAAGGCGGTGTTGCAGGCGATGATACAGACTTCTGGATCGTGCTCCTGAAGCAGCTTGCCGAAGAGCCCGATGATGCGCTCTTTCAGCGCCTGCTCTTCCCACCCCCCATAGGGAAAGCCCGCATCATCAGCGACATAGATGAAGCCGCGTTCCGGCATTAGCACACGCACCTCGCGCAGCACGGTCAGCCCGCCTATGCCTGAATCAAAGATGAGGACGGGTTTCAGCTCATTGGTCGGCGCTGTCATCGGTTGGCGCTTCCTTGCCGGATCTGGTGAAACCGCCTTTGCGCGGACTGTTTCGCGAAAAGCGATCGAGGGAGGAGATGACGCCGCGCAGCACGCTGATTTCCTGTTCCGTGAAGGCCCGGCGGGAGAGAACAGCGCGAAGGTTGTCCACCATTTTCGGCTTTTTCGAGGGCGGATGGAAATAGTTGCGCGAATCGAGCGCTTCTTCCAGCTGGTCGAACAGGCCGAAGAGCTGCTCCTTTGTGGAAGGCCGCTGCCCGAGCGCCTGGAACGGCACGGCTTCCAGATCTTCCATGCCGGACTTCATCCATTCATAGGACATCAGAAGCACGGCCTGAGCAATATTCAGCGACGCGAAGGCGGGATTGACCGGGAAGGTCACGATCTCGTCAGCCAGCGCCACTTCCTCATTGGTCAGACCCCAGCGCTCACGACCGAAGAGAATGCCCGTTGCCTCGCCTGCCCGGAACTTTGTGCGCAGCGTTTGCGCGGCAAAGACCGGGGAGCGCACCGGCTTATAGTTGTCGCGGCTGCGCGCCGTCGTTGCATAGACGAAATTGAGATCGGCGATTGCCTGCTCCAGAGTGGCGTAGACCTTCGTCGCTTCGATCACGTGATCGGCCTTGGAGGCGGTCGCCTGCGCTTTCTCGTTCGGCCAGCCGTCGCGCGGATTGACGAGACGCAGTTCGGCCAGGCCGAAATTCGCCATGGCGCGTGCCACCATGCCGATATTCTCGCCCATCTGGGGCTCGACCAGAATGATGGCCGGCCCTTCGGCCACAAGTTGACGCTCGCTGTTCGTGCCTGCCATAGTCTTATCCCTGTTTCGAGCGCGCAATAGCCTCGCCCGACGCAAACGGCAAGGTGTCTGCCTGCGGATAGAGCCTTTCCAGCGCCGAACCGATCATCTCGAGCCCCACCCGGGCGCCTTCTCGCGACACTGGCAAATGCCGCCCTGTCGTTCGCGACGCCTTGCGCCTGACGAAGAAACAAGCAGAGCCGCGCGGCGCCGCGTCAGCGATCAACGCGAGATCCGCCGCGATCAGCCTCTTCTGATCATTGTCGGCAGGCGGTGCTTCGTAGCTCCTCGCCAGGATGCGCGCCCAATAGGTGCAGGAAAGAAAGATCGCCAATGTCTGGCGGATCTGGCCGGGCCGCGTCACCACCGACCAGGAGGAGCCAAGCGGGCGAGCCGCCACCGTCACGTCGCGATAGCAGGCGTCGATCTTCTGCGACAATTCGATCAACTCGAAACCGCTCTTGCCCGCGCCGATTGCGCCTAGCAGCTCGCGCAGCGCCTGGAACCAACGGGCGAGCGCCGTATCGAGCGCGCCACGCGTGCGCGCCGGGAAAACGACGAAAGCGACTGCCGTTCCGGCCGCCGCGCCGATCATCGTCTCCCCGATGCGCAGTTTGAGCAGATCGAGCGTCAATACGCCGGTCATGCCGTAGACCAGACAGAGCACGATCGAAACGAAGAAGGTCATCGTCGCGTAGGAAACCTGCAGGAAATAGAAGGCGAGAAAGATGCCTATGGCCATGACCGGAATAGCGACACCGGGCACGCCCGAAATCAACGTCGCCAGGAGGAGGCCCATGGCGATGCCGAACACCGTGCCGAGCGAACGCGATAACGCTTTCATGGCTGTATCGCCGCGCGAATTGGTGTTGGTAAAGACAAGGAAAGAGGCAAGCACCGCCCAAAACCAGCGCTCGCGCGACAAGAGCAAACCAAAGCCCATGGCGATCGCCGAGGCGAGCGTGATCTGCAGCGCTGAACGCAACAGCGGATTGGCCAGCGAAAAATCGATCGCCTGAACTTGCGCGATATCCTTGGCCGCATCAATGCCGGAGAAACCGGATGCCCGTCCCTTGTTGATCGCCTCGACCAGTTGCCGCCGCGCTTCGCCCAGCCAGAGCAGCGCCCGTACGGTTTCGCCCTGCGGCTGATCCTTGATGGCCTCGGCCATTCCCTCATATCTTTTGAGTTCCGCCGCCTCAGCCTCGATCACCGCGTGAACGAGTGCAAAGGGCGGTGGACTCTGGAAGCTCAGCACGATAGCGCTTTCGGCGGCAAGATGCGCGTCGAAGAGCCGGATCGCCAGCTCCGCAGCGGGATCGGAAGCGCCGTCGAAGACGCCCGCTGATGGGCGCGGGATGAAGGTCTCGGCCATCAGCACCACTTCCTTCAGCCGGTCTTCCAGCTGGCGCAGTTCCTGCCGATCGGCATCGCCGATGTCGCCACTGGCGGCAAGGGCAGCGAGCTTGAAGAGGATCTGATTGATCCGCCCGCTGACACTTTCGAGCGAGCGCAGCAGATCGCGCCGCCAGTCATCAGGTAGAAGCACCACCCTTACCACATGGCCGACAAGCACGGAGACGACCGGCCCGATCGTCACCTCGGGCAGTTCGGCAAGCGGCGGCTGGAAATAGGCCCCCATGAAATAGGAGGTGAAGGCGAACATGCCGATCGCAAATCCGCGCGGCCCGAACACGCGGCCCGCCGATGCGAGCAGGATGATGACGAGAAAAACGAGGTCGGAGAGAACGCGTTGATCCTCGAGCCCTGCGGCAATGGCGACGACAGCAAGGCTTGCGGCGCAGCCGAACAGCCGCGTCACCAGCTGGCGCGCGTTGCCCTTATCGCGCACCGCCACCCCACCTTCGATCGACAGCACGATGCCGAGGCCAAAGGCCGCCGTCGGCAGCGGCAAGATGAAAGCTTTTATCGCAAGCAGGGTCAGGAACACGAGGACGATGGTCAGCGTCACCCGCGAGGCCATGCGCAGGCGCGAAAGCGCCGGATCATTGGCATGCAGCCAGTCGCGGAACTGAAAACGGGAAAACAAATGCATGAGCCCCTCATGCCATGAAGCATCGATAGATACCGCCGCCGGAGCGGAAATCAAACCGCTGACACCCAATGCCGATCGAATGTCGCGCTTACTCGCCCTTGGCGATCAGCACCATAGTTTCCTTGAGCGAGGTCGGCCCCTGCCCCTCTTCACCCTGAATCATGATGTCGTCGATGACGGATTTGCCGTTCTCCTCAATGACCTCGAAACGCACAGTCGTGAAGTCATCCTTGTTAGGTGCGCCTTCCATGCAGGTCGCCGCCTTGAATTTCACCGTCACCTCTGTCGTGCCGTTTGCCGGCTGACCGCGTTCGATGGAAAGGTCCTGCAGCGGACAGGCATCTTGGCCGTTGACGATGACGTCATAGTCGAAGGGCGAAATGCCATCCTCGTCGGCCGCCGGGTTCTGGGCGGCTGCCTTGTATTTGTCGCCGAAGTCCTTGCTGTAGAGCCGGCCGAGCACGCTTTCCTCGAAAATATCGATCCAGTCGCTGACATCGCTCGCCCAGTTTGTCTGCGTGTCCTTCATGATTTCCTTGACCGGCTCAGTCGCATCGGCCGCAAGCAAAAGGCCAGGTGCAACAGACACGGCGACAACGAGGCCGGCGAACAGAACGGCGATCTTCTTCATGGCAAAATGTCCGGGACTCGGTCGGGCTTATGCCGCGGAGGTTAGCCATTTTCCGGCCCTTGGCAATGGCGGCAAAAACGTCATGTCCCTGCCCGTTGCAGCTTTGCGTTCCCGGCTCACAATGCTATAGCGCTCCGGATTACATCACCCAGCCGGGGCAACCGCCCCATTCCAAGCTTAACGAGGCAGATACATGAAGAAGATCAAGGTCGCCAATCCCGTCGCCGATCTCGACGGCGATGAAATGACGCGCATCATCTGGCAGCTCATCAAGGATAAGCTGATCCATCCGTATCTCGACCTCGACATCGACTACTACGACCTCTCGGTCGAAAACCGCGACGCCACCAACGACCAGGTCACCGTCGACGCCGCCAACGCCATTAAAAAGTACGGCGTCGGCATCAAGTGCGCGACCATCACGCCCGATGAAGCCCGCGTCAAGGAATTCAACCTCAAGGAAATGTGGAAGAGCCCGAACGGCACGATCCGCAACATCCTCGGCGGCGTCATCTTCCGCGAGCCGATCATCTGCCGCAACGTGCCGCGCCTGGTTCCCGGCTGGACCCAGCCGATCGTCGTCGGCCGTCACGCTTTCGGCGACCAGTATCGCGCCACCGACTTCAAATTCCCCGGCAAGGGCAAGCTGACGATCAAGTTCGTCGGCGAAGACGGCACGGTCATCGAGAAGGAAGTCTTTAACGCTCCGGGCGCCGGCGTTGCCATGGCCATGTACAACCTCGATGAATCGATCCGCGAATTCGCCCGCGCTTCGATGATGTACGGCCTGATGCGCAAGTGGCCGGTCTACCTGTCGACCAAGAACACCATCCTCAAGGCCTATGACGGCCGCTTCAAGGACATTTTCGAAGAAGTCTACGAGACCGAATTCAAGGACCAGTTCAAGGAAGTCGGCATCACCTATGAACACCGCCTGATCGACGACATGGTCGCTTCGGCCCTGAAGTGGTCTGGCGGCTACGTCTGGGCCTGCAAAAACTATGACGGCGACGTCCAGTCCGACACGGTTGCGCAGGGCTTCGGCTCGCTCGGCCTGATGACCTCGGTTCTGCTGACGCCCGACGGCAAGACGGTTGAAGCCGAAGCCGCTCACGGCACGGTGACCCGCCATTACCGCCAGCACCAGAAGGGCCAGGAAACCTCGACGAACTCGATCGCCTCGATCTTCGCCTGGACCCGCGGCCTCGCGCACCGCGCCAAGCTCGACGACAATGCCGAACTCGCCAAGTTCGCCTCGACGCTGGAAAAGGTCTGCGTCGATACCGTCGAATCCGGCTTCATGACCAAGGACCTGGCGCTGCTCATCGGCCCCGACCAGCCGTGGCTCTCGACCACCGCCTTCCTCGACAAGATCGACCAGAACCTGCAGAAGGCCATGGCGTAATCAGGTCTTTTCGGAATAGCATTGACGGCGGGGATTTCCCCGCCGTTTTTCGTTTTGGGAGAATTGAAAATGACGGCGACCGTGCGCCCGCTCCAACCCTCTGACCGCGCCGCCTGGGAGCCCTTATGGGCGGCTTACCAGCGTTTCTACGAAGTAGTCATCCCGCCTGAAACCACGGACCTCACCTGGGGCCGCTTCCACGATCCCGACGAACCGATGCACGCGCTCGGCGCCTTCGACGAAGACGGCCGCCTCGTCGGCATCGCCCACGCGATCTTCCATCGCTCCTGCTGGCTGCCGCAATGGACCTGCTATCTGCAGGACCTTTATGTCGAGGACAGCCAACGCGGGCTCGGCAGCGGAGCCGCGCTGATCGAGGCTGTCGCCGGGCTGGCACGGCAAAACGGTGCCGGCCGGCTCTACTGGATGACCCATGAAGGCAATGTCACCGCCCGGCGCCTCTACGACAGGATCGCCGAACGCTCGGGGTTCATCCAGTACCGCAAGGCGCTTTGAACGCCGGGGGTTGCACAAGGATCTTGCCGCTCTATTGATTCTGCCGAGCGGGAAACGCCTGAAATAATCGCTACACGATGAGGATGTCATGACCGAAGAACTGGTATTCTATACCAACCCGATGTCGCGCGGACGCATCGCGCGCTGGATGCTGGAGGAGATCGGGCAGCCCTATCGCACCGAACTCCTGACCTTCGGTGAAACCATGAAGGCGCCGGAATATCTCAAGGTCAATCCGATGGGCAAGGTGCCGGCGATCCGTCACGGCAACACCATCGTCACCGAATGCGCAGCGATCTGCGCCTATCTTGCCGAAACCTTTCCGGAAAAGGGTCTGGCGCCGAGGCCGGAGGAGCGCGCCGCCTATTACCGCTGGTTGTTCTTTGCCGCCGGCCCTCTTGAATCGGCGGTAACGATGAAAGCGCTCGGCTTCGAAATTCCCGCCGAACGCCTGCGCATGGCCGGCTGCGGCGGTTTCGGCGACGTCATGAACACGCTCGAAATGGCCGTCTCCGGCTCGACCTATGTCACCGGCGAACGCTTCACCGCCGCCGACGTCTATGTCGGCGCCCATATCGGCTGGGGCCTCGGTTTCGGCAGCATTGAAAAGCGCCAGGCCTTCATCGATTATTTCGGCCGCATCAGCGAGCGGGAAGCCTACAAACGCGCCAATGACCTGGACGACGAGGCCGGCAAGACGATGCAGGCCGCCTGACGTTCAATCCGGCGCGACGGCCAAGCCGCCGCGTCGGGGATGTCCGCCGTCAGGCGAGCGGCATGTGAATATCCGTCATCAGTTCGGTCGGCGGCACCTCGCGCGGGTTGTTCAGATACTCCTCGAACATGATGCTGTCCTTCAGCTGCCGTCCTGACTTTGGCAGCCACTCCGCGTAGAGCCACTGATAGGCCTTATACATGTCGGCATAGGGACCTTTGTGGCGTAGCACGGCATAGTCGCCACCGTCGAAACTGCGCCGCTCGAACGGCGCCTCGGCTGGAACGTCCGAACAACTCGTGACGCAGGCGATCGAGCGCAGCTTCTCAGCCGGCACGATGTCCGGGTCATCGACATAGACGCCGATCATCCGCATAGCGGGTCTGCCAAGGCCGCGGGCGGAAAGTGTGCCGAACAACGTCTCGAAGGCTTTGCCGATCTGCATGTAGATCCGTTCACGGCTTGGCTCGATGCGCCGTTTCCCGAAACTGCCGCAATATATGCTCGCAACAGTCTTTACCGGGCTCGCGTGCCGTTTCGCACTGCAGACGAGAAACTGACCGCCGCCGCCGCGCAGCGAAAACAAAACCGGCTGCGAAATCCAAGATCTCGCAGCCGGCTGCTCTTTCAAACAGTTCTCACGCTCGACGATCAGCCTGCAAGTGCCGCTGCAACAGCCTCGAGCGCCTCATCAGCCTTGGCGCCGTTCGGACCGCCGGCCTGCGCCATGTCGGGACGTCCGCCGCCGCCTTTGCCGCCGAGGGCGGCCGAGGCGACACGCACCAGATCGACAGCACTGAAACGCTCAACGAGATCCGGCGTCACCGCAACGACGGCGCTCGCCTTGCCATCTTCGGATACACCGATCAGCGTCACGATGCCGGAACCGATGCTGGCCTTGCCGTCATCGGCAAGACCCTTCAGGTCCTTCGGATCGACGCCGGCCACGGCCTTACCGAGGAATTTCACTCCAGCGACCTCGCGCACCGCATCGGCAGAGCCGCCCTGCCCGCCGCCCATGGCGAGCTTGCGCTTGGCGTCGGCCAGTTCCTTTTCGAGCTTGCGGCGCTCGTCCATCAGCGCTTCGACGCGCGACAGAACTTCCGAAGGCTGCACCTTCAGCGAGGCAGCGAGCGTCTTCACGCGATCATCCTGCTCGGCGAGATATTCGCGCGCCGATTCACCGGTCACCGCTTCGATACGGCGAACACCGGCGCCGACGGCGCTTTCGCCGAGGATGCGCACGAGGCCGATCTGACCGGTCGCCGACACATGCGTGCCACCACAAAGTTCGACCGAGTAAGGCCTGTTGCTTTTTGCGCCGTGCAGACCCGTGCCCATCGAAACGACGCGCACCTCATCGCCGTATTTCTCGCCGAAGAGCGCCATCGCGCCTTCGGCGATCGCGTCGTCGACGCTCATCAGGCGGGTCGTGACGGGCGCATTCTGCAGCACGATCTCGTTTGCCATGTCCTCGACCACCTTCAACTCCTCGGCCGACATCGGCTTGGGATGCGAAACGTCGAAACGCAGGCGCTCGGGCGCAACCAGCGAGCCCTTCTGGGCAACGTGGGTTCCGAGCACTTCGCGCAGCGCCTCGTGCAGCAGGTGGGTTGCCGAATGGTTGGCGCGCAGACGCGAACGGCGTGCATGGTCGACAGTCAGAACGACAGCATCGCCGGTCTTGAAGGCACCTTGGACGACGGTGCCGGTATGCACGAAGAGGCCCTCGCCCTTCTTCTGCGTGTCCGATATCTCGATCTTGCCGTGGTCCGAGGAGATGACGCCGGTATCGCCCATCTGACCGCCGGATTCTCCATAGAACGGCGTCTGGTTGACGACGATCTGCACCTTGTCGCCGGCCTTGGCTTCGTCGGCAACGGCGCTGTCTTTGACGATCGCCTGCACCACGCCTTCAGCGCTCTCTGTGTCGTAACCGAGGAACTCGGTTGCGCCATGCTTTTCCTTAAGCTCAAACCAGACGGTTTCGGTTGCCTTCTCGCCGGAGCCGGCCCAATGCGAGCGGGCTTCGGCCTTCTGGCGCTCCATGGCATCGGTGAAGCCCGCGATGTCGACGCCGATCTCGCGAGCGCGCAGGGCGTCTTGCGTCAGGTCGAGCGGGAAGCCGTAGGTGTCGTAAAGCTTGAAGGCGGTCTCGCCATCCAGCATGTCGCCCTTGCCGAGATCTGTGGTCGCATCCGACAGCAGCGACAGGCCACGCTCCAGCGTCTTGCGGAAGCGGCCTTCTTCAAGCTTCAGCGTCTCTGAGATCAGCGCCTCGGCGCGCACGAGTTCCGGATAAGCGCGGCCCATCTCCTGCACCAGCGTCGGCAGCAGCTTGTACATCAGCGGCTCCTTGGCGCCGAGAAGCTGGGCGTGCCGCATGGCGCGACGCATGATACGGCGCAGCACATAGCCTCGGCCCTCATTCGACGGCAGCACGCCGTCGGCGATCAGGAAGGCCGAGGAGCGCAGATGGTCGGCGATGACGCGGTGGCTGGCACTGCCTTCCGCCTTGACTCCTATCGTGTCCTCGATGGTGCCGGTCAGCATGCGGAAAAGATCGGTATCGAAGACGCTCTGAACGCCCTGGAGGATGCAGGCCATGCGCTCCAGACCCATGCCGGTGTCGATCGACGGACGCGGCAGCGGATTGCGAACCCCCGGCTCGGTCTGCTCGAACTGCATGAAAACCAGGTTCCAGAATTCCAGGAACCGGTCACCGTCTTCCTCGGGCGAACCGGGAGGGCCGCCCCAGACATTCTCGCCCTGGTCAATGAAGATTTCCGAGCACGGGCCGCAGGGGCCGGTATCGCCCATCTGCCAGAAGTTGTCGGAGGTCGGGATGCGGATGATCTTGTCGTCGGAGAAACCGGCGATCTTCTTCCACAAAGCCGCAGCTTCCTCGTCTTCGGAATAGACGGTCACCAGCAGACGATGCTTCGGCAGGCCGAACCCTTCGGTCACCAGCTTCCAGGCAAGCTCGATCGCATTCTCCTTGAAATAGTCGCCGAAGGAGAAATTGCCGAGCATTTCGAAGAAGGTCAGGTGACGCGCGGTATAGCCGACATTGTCGAGGTCATTATGCTTGCCGCCGGCGCGCACGCACTTCTGCGAGGTTGTCGCCGTCGCATAAGGACGTTTTTCCAGGCCGGTGAAGACGTTCTTGAATTGCACCATGCCGGCATTGGTGAACATCAGCGTCGGGTCGTTGCGCGGCACGAGCGGACTGGACGGAACGATCTCGTGGCCGTTCTTCTTGAAATAGTCGAGGAAGGTCGACCGGATATCGTTCACGCCGCTCATTCTATGCCCTTCAATGCTGCCCGAGGCCGGTAAATACAAATCCATCGGCTTTTAACGTTCGCCTCCGCCACTGTCCAGCCGACAAACAAAACCGGCCGCATTCTGATAAGGGAATGCAGCCGGCTGAGATATCAGATCAAGTTCAAGCGCGAAAATTACATTTCCGCGGCGGCATCGCCGTCATCGGCATCCGGACCGCCATTCTGCAGGAAACGATCGGCGATCAGGCCGGCATTCTGGCGCAGCGCCAGCTCGATCTCCCGAGCGAGATCCGGATTGTCGCGCAGGAAGGTTTTGGCGTTTTCGCGGCCCTGGCCGAGACGCTGGCTGTTATAGGAGAACCAGGCGCCCGACTTCTCGACGATACCGGCCTTGACGCCGAGATCGACGAGTTCGCCTGTCTTCGACACGCCTTCGCCATACATGATGTCGAACTCGACCTGCTTGAAGGGAGGCGCCATCTTGTTCTTGACGACTTTGACGCGGGTCTGGTTGCCGACCACCTCTTCGCGCTCCTTGACCGAGCCGATGCGGCGAATGTCGAGGCGCACGGACGCATAGAATTTCAGCGCATTGCCGCCCGTCGTTGTCTCCGGCGAACCGAACATGACGCCGATCTTCATGCGGATCTGGTTGATGAAGATCACCATGCAGTTCGACTTGGAGATCGAAGCGGTCAGCTTGCGCAGCGCCTGGCTCATCAGGCGGGCTTGCATGCCCGGCAGGCTGTCGCCCATCTCGCCTTCGATTTCGGCGCGCGGCGTCAGCGCGGCGACCGAGTCGACGACGAGAACGTCGACGGCGCCGGAGCGCACCAGCGTGTCGGTGATTTCGAGCGCCTGCTCGCCGGTGTCTGGCTGCGAGATCAGAAGGTTCTGCAGATCGACGCCAAGCTTGCGGGCATAGACCGGGTCGAGCGCGTGTTCAGCATCGACGAAAGCGCAGATGCCGCCCTTCTTCTGCGATTCCGCAATGGTTTGCAGCGCAAGCGTTGTTTTGCCCGAGCTTTCCGGCCCATAGATTTCAATGATACGGCCCTTCGGCAGACCGCCGATGCCGAGGGCGATATCAAGACCAAGCGAGCCCGTCGAAACCGTCTCGATCTCGACAACGTTCTCGTTGGAACCGAGTTTCATAATCGAGCCCTTGCCGAACGACCGCTCAATCTGTGAGAGTGCCGCTTCAAGCGCCTTGCTTTTGTCCACCGATTTGTCCTCTACCAGCCGCAATGAATTCTGAGACATCCGATCCACCTTTAGGTTATTGAAGCCGCTCAAGCAATGTCGAGTTTGTACCCTATTTGTTCCATTCCCGCAATAGGCGTACAAACATTTGAAAGAAAAAGGTAAAACGGCCCGTGTTCTACATTTGTTTTATCAATGCAAAGCAACGGCTTAGGCCTTATGAGCCGGCTTTGTCGCAGCCAGGCGGACCGCTTCGATTCGCCTTTCCCGGGTTATGAGAAGCGGGTGAGTTGATGAAAAAGATTCTCGTTCTCGGCGGCGCCCATATCGACAGGCGTGGCCGCATCTCCGGCGAAACGGCGCCAGGGGCCAGCAACCCCGGCACCTGGATCGAGGAGCCGGGCGGCGGCGGTTTCAATGCGGCGCGCAACCTTGCAAGACTGGGCTTTCACGTGACGATGATCTCGCCGCGCGGCGGCGATCCCTTCGGCGAAATGGTCGGCGAAGCCGCCGATTTCGCCGGCATCGACGACCGGCCCTTCGTCTTCCTCGACCGCAAGACGCCGAGCTACACAGCGATCATCGAGAAGAACGGCGACCTCGTGATCGCCCTTGCCGACATGGATCTCTACCGCTTCTTCGTGCCGCGGCGCCTGTCCATCCGCTGGGTGCGCGAGGCCTTCGCCGCGCATGATTTCATTCTCGTCGACGCCAATCTGCCGGAAGAGACGATCGCGGCGATCGTCGCCAAGGCGAACTCCCTGGCCAAACCCGTCGCGGCCATCGCAATCTCGCCGGCCAAGGTGGTCCGGCTGAAACCCTGCATCGCGGATATCGACTATCTGTTCCTGAACGAGGCCGAAGCCGCTGCCGTTACCGGCGTGCAGCCGGAGGATTCGGGCGGTTGGCCGCCGCTCCTGAACGAGATCGGCATCAGAAACGCCGTGGTCACCCGCGGCCGGCGCGAGCTTGTTGCGATTTGCAAAGACCGCGCCGTGGCGCTGCAGCCGCCAATCGCCGACACCGTCGCCGATGTCACGGGCGCCGGCGATTCCCTTGCCGCCGGCACGCTCGCCGCCTTGATATTTGGCCTGCCGCTTGAGGAGGCCATTCGCCACGGCGCGGCGGCGGCAGCGCTCACGGTGCAGTCACGGCACGCCGTCAACGAAAATCTGACGCCGGATCTCTTGAACGAGGCACTTGCCCTTGTTCCCGAGGTCAGAATTCTACATTGAAGCGACTGAATTAAAGAGTTGAGCATGATGCCGTTCGAAAACCGCCCACGCTTTTCGGTTTCATGCTCCGCCGATCACAGGACAAGATCATGACCAAGCCCATCTCCCCTCTTCTGCCGATCGCCTATTCGAAGGAGGTCGCCAGCGCCAAGCAGCGCGGCGCACCGCTGGTGGCGCTGGAATCGACCATCATCACGCACGGCATGCCCTATCCCGGCAATATCGAAATGGCGCGCAGCGTCGAGACGATCATTCGCGAACAGGGCGCCGTGCCGGCAACGATCGCGGTCATCCACGGCACGCTGCATATCGGCCTTGAAGCTGCGCAACTGGAGCAGCTTGCCAAGGCAACTGAGGTGATGAAGGTGTCGCGGGCCGATCTCGCCTTCGCGATCGCCGAGCGCCGCACCGGCGCCACCACGGTCGCGGCGACGATGATCGCGGCGGCCCGCGCCGGCATTCGTGTCTTCGCCACAGGCGGCATCGGCGGCGTGCATCGCGGCGCCGAGGAAAGCTTCGATATATCAGCCGATCTCGAAGAGCTCGCGCGCACCGGCGTTATCGTCGTCTGCGCCGGCGCCAAGGCAATCCTCGACATTCCAAAGACGCTTGAAGTGCTGGAGACGCGCGGCGTGCCCGTGGTCACCTATGAGAGCGAAGAATTCCCAGCCTTCTGGTCGCGTTCATCAGGTATCCGCAGCCCGCTCTCGCTGAACAGCCCGGCGGCCATCGCCAATTTCCAGACGGTGCGCGAACAGCTCGGCATCGACGGCGGCATGCTCGTCGCCAATCCGGTGCCGGAAGCCGACGAAATCGCGCGTGAAGAGATGGAAATCTATATCGAGCGGGCACTTGATAGCGCCGAGCGCGACGAAGTGACCGGCAAGGCGGTGACGCCTTATCTGCTCTCGACCATCTTCGACCTGACGGATGGTCAGAGCCTGAAGACGAACATCGCTCTGGTGGAGAACAATGCAAGGCTTGCGGCGGAGATTGCCGTGGCTTTGGGTGAGTAATTTTTGACGGCCGGGCCGGTCCCGCCATACAGATAGATAGTGCCGTTGAGCCGCCCCTCTGCCCTGCCGGGCATCTCCCCCACAGGTGGGGAGATTGGCTGGACCCAAGGTTTACCAAAACAATAGGCGTTGTAGCTCGGCAAAGCGGTGGCTGTGTGGGACGGCTAAGCCGCTCATCGATCTCCCCCTTGTGGGGGAGATGTCCGGCAGGGCAGAGGGGGTGCCACACAGTGTGCTCTCTCCGGAAACCATCAAGCCGTAATTAGCTATCCAACGTTTCCTTCACCACCACGGCAAGCTGCTTCAGCGAGAACGGCTTGGGCAAAAATCCGAATTTCGCATCCGGGGGCAGATTGCGGGCAAAGGCGTCCTCGGCATAGCCGGAGACGAAGATGAATTTCAGGTCGGGATAATTCTTTCGCAACTCGCGCAGCAGCGTCGGGCCGTCCATTTCGGGCATGACCACGTCGGAAACGACAATGTCGACCTTGCCCTCGAGCTCCTCCATGATGCTCAGCGCCTCGACGCCCGAGCCCGCCTCATGCACGGTGTAGCCGCGCGTTTCCAGCATGCGCTTGCCGCCGCGGCGCACCGCTTCCTCGTCTTCGACGAGAAGGACGACGGCCGAGCCGGTCAGGTCCTCCGGCTGCTGCGCGGTCACCGCGGGCGCGGCTGGGACTTCATTGATGGCACTGTCGATCGAACCCGCCTCCGCGGCAATCGCCGGCTCCGGGATGTGGCGCGGCAGGAAGACCCGGAAGGTCGTGCCTTTGCCGACTTCGGATTCTGGCTGGATGTAGCCGCCGGACTGCTTGACGATGCCGTAGACCATGGCGAGACCAAGCCCGGTGCCCTTGCCGACATCCTTGGTGGTGAAGAAGGGCTCGAAAATCTTGTCCATGATCTCGGGCGCGATGCCTGTACCGGTATCGGCGACTTCGACCAGCACCATGTCCTCGGCCGGCATGTAGGAATAGTTGAAGGCCGCGACGTCGGCTGCAGTCAGATTACGGGTGCGCAGCGTCAGCGTGCCGCCGTCGGGCATTGCGTCGCGCGCATTGACGCAGAGATTGATCAGCACCTGCTCGAATTGCGAAAGGTCCGTTTTGACGGGCCAGAGATCGCGGCCATATTGCACATCGAGCTTGACATTGGTGCCGGAGAGCAGCCGGTCGACCAGCATGCGCAGGTCGCCGACGACATCAGTGAGGTTCAGCACCGAGGGCCGCATCGTCTGCTTACGTGAGAAGGCGAGCAACTGGCGCACCAGCACCGCGGCGCGGTTGGCGTTGCGCTTGATTTCCATCAGATCGGCGAAGCTTGCATCGGAAGGACGCGCCTGCAGCAGCAGGTGATCGGAAGAAAGCAGGATCGCCGTCAGGACGTTGTTGAAGTCATGTGCAATACCACCGGCGAGCGTTCCGACAGCGTTCATCTTCTGCGTCTGCGCCATTTGCGCTTCCAGCGCCTTCTGCTCGGTCACCTCGACGGCATAGACGATCGCCGCTTCTTCCGGCGCCTCGTCGCTCTGGTCGATGACGGCGTTGACATAGAAGCGGAAATAGCGCGCCTCGTCGGTCGGCGTGCGGGTGTCGAGCGGCGGGATGTCACCCTGCCGGTCCTTGGCGGCCGTCAGCGCCGCGGCCAGTTGCGGCCGGTCGCTCTCCTGCACGATGGTTTCGAGATACGGCGCCTTTTCCAGGTCGTCGCGCGAGACGATGCCGGAGAACAGCTTCAGGAACGGAGCGTTGGTGCGCAGGATGCGTCCATCGCCGTCGACCGAGGCGATCGCCATCGGCGTATTGTTGAAGAAGCGGGTGAAGCGCATGGCGGCGGCCGAAGCGGACTGGCCGCTCTCGCTGCTCTTTCCGCGCGCCAGCACGATCGTCCGGCTTTCGCCTGGAGCGCCGTCGCGCATCGAGGTGACGCTGTGGATGATCTGCACCGGCAGGCTCTGGCCGTTGGTCTTGCGCAGATCGAGATCCAGCGTCACGGTTTTTTTCAGGCCGGGCTCGGCCTGCACCGACTGGATCAGCGCCAGCCCCTCGCCCGCCACCAGATCGCCAATCGACGTCGAGCCGGGCAGGAACTTGGTCAGGTCGAGGCCCAGCCACTCGGCAAGTGTCGCGTTTAGGTAGAAGATTTCGCCCTTCCTGCCGGCAGAGAAGAAACCGGCCGGAGCGTGATCGAGATAGTCGATCGCATTCTGCAGCTCCTTGAAGAAGCGCTCCTGATCGTCGCGTTCGGCGGTAATGTCGGTGATCTGCCAGATCTGAAGCGGCTTGCCGCCATCATCCTCCGGCTGCAGCAGCCGCACCTTCAGCCGGTACCAATGCGCGCCCGAGCTGTTGCTGCCGGGCCCGACGGCGCGCAGCAGGCGGAATTCCTCCCGGCCCTCCTTGCCCTCGCGCAGACCGTTGACCAGCCGGTAGAGCGCCTCGTTGGATTCGCGATGCCGCGACAGCAGCGTTTCCAGCGTCTGCACTTCTGTTGCCTTGCGCGCGCCGGTGAGCGCGCCATAGGCGGCGTTGGCATAGATGATACGGCCCTTTTCGTCGGTGATCAGCGTGCCATCCGGGTGGCTGTTGAGGAAGGCGCGCGCCAGACTGTCGGACTGGCGCTGCGGCATCACTTCGATGAAGCCGATGACGGAAGATACCAGGAAGAAGATGCCGACCATGGCGAGAACGCCTAGACCGCCGAGCACCATCTCGTTGTCGAGCGATCGCTTGAAGACGACAAAAGCCCCGGCGGCCGCGATCAGCACGAGCGCCAGGAGAAGAATGCGCAAAACCGTGCCAGAACGCCCCCCACGATCCACAAGCGGTGCGTTATAGTCGTCGACCTGACGCGGTTTCGTCATATATTCCTCGCATATGCCCCCCCACCTCGTAGCACGAATAAGAAGCGGGAATCAGGCGCTCTTTCCTTCTTAGCAATTTGCCAAGCCGGCAAAAACACCGGTCGCCGGCAAGACCGCTTGAATTCACAGGCAAGAGCGCCATCTGCGGCTGATGCCTGCGGCAGCTGCCTGCGCGCGACGCCGGCAGCTGCAATTCGGCATAACACGAAATCGCATTCGTGCATGGCTGGACAGGGCCGGCTGCCCTTGCCTAAGGGACGGAAAAGTCGTCAATATGTGCCGAATGTGAAATGGAGTGAGTGACTATGTTCGATGATCTTGTCGCAGCCTATGGCAGCCGTTTCCTGCTTGCGGCCGGTGGCGTTGGCCTGGCGCTCCTCCTGCTCATTCTGGCACTCTGGCTGATGCGAGGCCGCGCCCCGTCGCCCTTTGTACGCGGCGGTCGCAACCGTCAGCCCCGCCTGCAGGTGCTGGACGCGGCAGCCGTCGACGCCCGCCGCCGGCTGGTGCTGGTGCGCCGAGATGATGTCGAGCATCTTATCATGATCGGTGGCCCGACCGATATCGTCATTGAAAGCCGGATCCTGCCGCAGACGACCGAGCAGCCGGAAAGCCTCTCACGCCCGGAGCCTGCCGCCGAGCGGCCGATTGCAGTCCCGCGGCCGGAAACACCGCCTGTTTCCGCCGCCCGTGCGCCGGTCACACCCCGCGCCGAGCCGGCCGCCGGCCCCCCCTTCGCTGCGCCCACCGCATCGGAGCCGCGGCCGCGCCCCGAACCATCGGCCGCGCCCACCATGCCGCCGCCGGTGGCCACCGGCCCTCTTCCGCCAGAACCGGCGACGGCACCTCTATCGACCGAACACGACCAATCCCTACGCGCTGTCCCGCCCCAAGCGCGCACCCCGGAGCGCCCCTCTGCTGCCGCCGGCGCGCAGCCGGCATCGTTCCGCGATACCGCAAGCGCCGCCGAAATCCTGGATGCCGCCCGCCAGCGCGTGCTGCCTCAGCAGCGCATCGAGCCCGAGGTCTCCGCCCCGGATATGCCGGCGCCGCGCGCCGCTGCCGCTACGGCCGAGGACGATGCGGCTGTGCAATCGGCAGCGGCGATCCGCCGTGATTTCCAACGGGTGCTGGAAGAGGAAATGTCAAACAATTTGACGGCCGAGCGCATCGTGCCGGCCCCGGCAAATCAGGGCCCTCGTCAGGCCGCGCCGCAGCCGGCCAACCAGCCGCGCCGTGATCCCGAACTTGCCCCCATCACCGGTGCCGATACCGAACTGCAGAAAGAAGTTGCCCGCATCTTCGGCGAAATGAGCGTCAATCGCGACAAGTAAGACAAACGCTTACATCGGTTGCCGTCGCTCAGCCTTCGTCATGAAGTTGCATAAAAGCCGCAATGCTGCGGCTTTCACGTCACCGATGCCTCGGGGACTCCCTATCACGCTGATCATTTGCTATCGATCAGGCTGAAGAGCATTGGCGCATTCGAGGCTTTGCCTAAGTAAATACCGGTCTCACCCCAGTTTTACCCGTATTGTCGCAAGCGACGCGCTGGCGGCATGCGAACATGTTCATCGGGTGGTGGCGAGAGACCGGTTTGGCATTGTTACAATGTGCCATGTGCTCCGCTGTCTCAGCTCTTCAGCCGCCCACGACATCGCCATACCGCGCCCGCAAGGGTTTTCTCATGCACCATCTTGGTGGACTTCCGAACGGAAGACCAAGACGATATGTGCAAGACACTTCGGGTCCGATGGACCATCACTCCCAAGACGGCGCCGCAGCCATGGATTGCCTGCGGCGGATGCGGGGGCCTCAGAGCTTTCCGATCCAGCGGCAAGATCCGGCTTAATGCAAACGGTCGCAAGCTCGACGCCTGGCTGATCTACAAATGCCTGATCTGCGAAAGGACATGGAACCGCCCGATCTTCGAACGCCGAAATATTCGAGACGTCGATCCGATGATTCTCGACGCGCTGCAATCCAACGACCCGAGCTGGATTCGGGCGGAAACCTTCAATCTTGATGCGCTGCGGCGCAAGTCACAGCGTGTGGACGAGTTCGCCGAATTCGACATCACCAAGGAGATTCGGCACGAGACCACAGGCTGGACGAGCCTGGAAATCGAACTTACGGCCCCGTTTCCAGCAAGCATGCGCCTGGATCGGCTGCTGGCCAGCGAGTTGAAGATATCACGCTCCCGCCTGCAGGCTCTTCACGATCGGGGCCTCTGTCGAACAGAGCCCGAGCGGGCCGACATCATGCGGCGGCGGATCATGAATGGCACCCTCGTCACAATCGATCTCGCCACGGAGGCGGAGCGGGAACCATTCTGGAAAGCTCTGGCGACGGACGCTTTCCCGTAACCGCCTCTTCGACACATCGGGAGATGGCTCAACAAAAAGCGCCGCGATCGGATCGCGGCGCTGAATGTGTCTCATCTCTGCATGGGAATGGTCATTCGTCGCGGTAGACCTTTTCGCGACGTTCGTGGCGCTCCTGCGCCTCGATCGACAGCGTCGCGATCGGACGGGCGTCGAGACGCTTGAGACCGATCGGTTCGCCGGTTTCCTCGCAATAGCCGTAGGTGCCGTCTTCGATGCGCTGCAGCGCCGCGTCGATCTTGGAGATCAGTTTTCTCTGCCGATCGCGGGCGCGAAGTTCGATCGCCCTGTCGGTTTCCGACGACGCCCTGTCGGCGAGATCGGGATGGTTTGCGCTTTCCTCGGCCAGATGGTCGAGTGTTTCGCGCGCTTCTCTAAGGATATCGTTTTTCCAGGCGACCAGCTTTGCCCTGAAGTAGGCACGCTGGTTTACGTTCATGAATTCTTCCTCTTCCGAGGGAACGTAATTGCTAAGATCGATCTTCTCACTCAACGCGATTCTCCTGAAGAACATCTCATCTGGGCGGGTGTATATCCCAAGCGCTAGCCGCGATTCAAGCCAAATACGACAGCTAAACAGATTTTTAAATCTGTTACAATTTTTGGCTAAGGGACTATTTTCTCATGATTATTCGCGTTCGCAATTTTCGTCTCGTCTTCAAAACGCCTTGTGGTCGCCCACGTTTTGGGCCGTTGCGGCATGGCTGGCGGTTGACGGCGGATGATCGCAACCGCTACTGAAAAGACCCGCCGATCCCGGATTTACCCATGACCGTACCCCTGCCTCCGCCCAATCGCATCTATCTCCTGCGTCACGCCGAGGCCGCCTGGGCCGAACCCGGACAGCGCGATTTCGACCGCCCGCTCAACGAAAAAGGCTACGGCGATGCCGAGGTTATCGCCGACAAAGCCGCCGCCAAGGGCTACCGTCCCGATCTTCTGATCAGTTCGACGGCGCTTCGCTGCCGCGACACCGCCGACGCCGTGCATCGGGCAATGGGTTTGACACTCGACGTGAGTTACATCGACGCGCTCTACAACGCCACGGTCGATACCTATGTCGAAATCGTCGATGCGCAGGATAATGCCGCCGTCATGCTGGTCGGCCACAACCCGACGATCGAGCAGGCGCTCGAGGCGCTGATCGGCCGCGAGGCCATGGTAAACGCCCTTCCCGCCGGCTTTCCAACGGCAGGTCTTGCCGTTGTCGATTTCGATGCTTCCGCCAGCGGCTGGCGCCTGATCGATTTTCTCGTCGTCTGAAGTCTTTCGCTCCGCTTCTTTTTCGGGCGGTGCAGTCTTCCTATATTGCCGGCAGTCATCAACCGGAATTGCGCCTTGCCGCCACGCCTGACATCCCTCGCCGACGACGCCCGCATCGCGTTTGATAATCTCGCCGACAGGGCAAGCGGCCTCGTCAATCCGACCGTGCGGCTCGGCGTCACCGGCCTCTCCCGCTCCGGTAAGACGGTCTTCATCTCCTCGCTTGTCCACAATCTCCTGCATGGCGGCCGGCTGCCGCTGTTCGAGCCGGTGCAGTCGGGACGCGTTTCGGCCGTGCGGCTGGAGCCTCAGCCCGATGATGCCGTGCCCCGTTTCCAATATGAGGATCATATCCGGGCGCTGGTGAAGGACCGCGTCTGGCCGGATTCCACGCGCGCCATTTCCGAACTGCGCATTACGGTCGATTATCAGAGCGCCAGCGGGTGGAACCGCCTGTTCTCGCCTGGCAGGCTGTCAATCGATATCGTCGATTATCCAGGCGAATGGTTGCTCGACCTGCCGCTGCTCGGCAAGGATTACCGCACGTTCAGCGAGGAAACGATTGCGCTTGCGCAAAACGGCGTGCGCTCCGAACTGTCGCGGGAATGGTTGGCTCTGACACGTGCCGCCGATATAAATGCCGGCGCCGACGAGATGGCAGCCCGCGCGCTTGCCACCGCCTTTGCCGATTACCTCAAGGCCTGCAAGGCCGACGAACGCTCACTCTCCACTTTGCCGCCCGGGCGTCTGCTTCTGCCCGGCGATCTCGACGGCTCGCCGGCACTGACTTTCGCCCCGCTCGTCCTGCCGCCGGGCGCGCGTCCCCATCGCGGCTCGCTCTGGACGATGATGGAGCGGCGTTACGAGGCCTATAAATCCGTGGTCGTCAAACCGTTCTTCCGCGAGCATTTCGCCCGGCTCGACCGGCAGATCGTGCTGGTCGACGCGCTGCAGGCCATGAACCGCGGCCCCGAAGCCGTCCAGGATCTGGAGCGCGCGCTGACCGACGTGCTCGCCTGCTTCCGCCCCGGCACCAACTCGCTGCTCTCGTCGCTGCTGGGGCGCCGTATCGACCGTGTGCTGGTCGCCGCCACCAAGGCCGACCATCTCCATCATGAGAGCCATGATCGGCTCGATGCGCTGACCCGCCGCCTCGTCGATCGCGCCATCGCCCGCATCGGCATGGCCGGAGCCGGAATCGACGTGATGGCGCTCGCTTCCGTGCGCGCCACGCGCGAGGCATCGGTCAAACGCGACGGCCATGAACTGCCTGTCATCGTCGGCACGCCGATGGAGGGTGAAACCATTGCCGGCGAGCGATTCGACGGCCAGAAAAAGACCGCGATCTTCCCCGGAGACCTGCCGCTGGATCCGGAAAGCCTGTTCGACCGCATCGCTTCCGGCGAGACCGCCGATACCCTGCCCGACGTTAACGTCGTCCGATTCCGCCCGCCGCATCTCGAGGAGACCGGCGGCGGCATCAAGCTGTCGGTGCCGCATATCCGCCTTGACCGCGCCATGCAGTTCCTGTTCGGAGACCGTCTCGCATGAGTAAGCCCCCCTCCGATTTGCCGCAACGGCCACCCGCCGCCTTCGCCTATGAGGATGAGGCTGCCGTGCCGCGCGACAATGGTCGGCAACAGCAAGGCCGACGCAGACCGGAAAGCTTCTCGGAAGACATCGTCTTGACGCCTGACGAGGAGGATCCCTTCATCAATCCCGACAGGGATGCGAGCGCAGTGCCGGTGGCGACGCCACGCAAGCGGCGCACCTCCTTCGGCAAGATCGCACTAGGCGCCTTCGGGATCCTGCTATCGCTCGGCATCGGCCTCTGGACCGACCGGCTGATCCGCAATCTCTTCACCCGCGCCGACTGGCTAGGTTATGCAGCTCTTGGCGTGCTGGCGATCGGCATTCTCGCCGTTCTTGCCCTCGTCATCCGCGAGACCGCGGGCATGATGCGCCTTGCCGCTGTTCAAGCGATCAAGGCGGAAGCAGAGGCGGCGATCCTCGAAACACGGCCGGCGAAAGCGCGCGCCGTCGTTGCGCGCCTCACCACGCTTCTTGCGGCCAGCCCCGAGACATCGAAGGGCCGCGCGACGCTGAAGGCGACCGAGGGCGAGGTCATCGACCCCCCGCATCTGATCGCCTTGGCCGAACGCGAACTCCTGGCCCCACTCGACCGCAAAGCGCGGGCGCTCATCGTCAACGCCTCCAAGCGCGTCTCGATCGTTACCGCCGTCAGCCCGCGCGCGATCGTCGATCTGCTTTATGTGCTCTACGAGTCCGTGCGCCTCATCCGCGCCATGGCCGAGCTTTACGGAGGCCGCCCCGGCACGCTCGGCATGTGCCGCCTCCTGCGTGACGTGCTGGCCCATCTCGCCGTCACCGGCTCGATCGCTGTCGGCGACAGTCTCGTCCAGCAGGTGCTCGGCCATGGGCTGGCCTCGAAGCTATCGGCTCGACTCGGCGAAGGCGTGATCAACGGCCTGATGACCGCTCGCATCGGAATCGCGGCGATGGATCTCTGTCGCCCGCTTGCCTTTCGTGCGGTGAAGCGACCGGGAATCGGCGATTTTATCGGCGACCTCACACCTTCAATGTCGCCGCGCGGCAACAATCCTTAAGCGACGAGGCGATTCCGCAGCTCTCACCTTCCCGTAGGTGAAGTTGGCGAAGTTAAGCAGATTCAACACTGTAGCCGCCGGATCCTAAAATCCGCGCGGCACGACAGAAATCCAATCACTCGCATTCGGCACAATCGAAAGGAAGGATTAACCATTCTTCGGCAAAACTTGGCACCAGTTCGTGAGTGGTGTTTGCCAAGGAAAATCCATGTATTCGCGCCAGTTTCTCTTCTTATGCGGCCTCGCCGCCGCGGCATTGTCTCCTGTCGCAGACGTCGCTCCGGCAGCCACTGCCGCAACCCGCGACAAGGCCTTCTTCGAATCCGTCACCGGCTCCTGGAAGGGCCCGGGCGAGATCGTCGCCGGCAAGTACAAGGGCACGAAATTCACCTGCAACCTGACCGGTGAACCCACCGGCGACAGCACTGCCGGCATCAAGCTCGATGGAACCTGCCGCGTCGGCGTCTTCAAGCAGCCGATGAGCGCCGTCATCTCGCAGTCGGGCTCCACCTACAAGGGCAAGTTCCTCGACGGCGCCGCCGGCAAGGGTCTTGACGTCGTCTCCGGCGCCGTCACCGAGGATACGGTCGTGGTCGGCATTAACCGCGCCAAGCTGAATGGCGCGATGATCGCCCGCGTGCGTGACGACAAGACGATGAACGTTACCGTGTCGGTCAAGGTCGAAAGCCAGATGATCCCGGTTATCGGCCTGACATTGACTCGTCAGGTCGACGAAATGGCCGTCGGCTCCATCCAGTAGACCGACTGGATTACGGGTTTTCCTGAAGCGGCGGGTTTCCCGCCGTTCGCGTTTCAGAGCCTCAGGCGCTGCGCCACCAGTCGCCGCTATCATCGGCGACCTCGATGCCGGCCACATCGGCCTCCTGCAGCCACTCACTGACTGTCCTGCCCTTGACGAGAAGGCCTGGGGCGATATCGGCAAGCGGCATCAGGACGAAACCGCGGTCGGTCATACGGGGATGCGGCAGCTCCAGCCGCGGCGCCTGCTGGACGACATTGCCATAGGTCAGCACGTCGATATCGAGCGTGCGCGGTCCCCAGCGCTCGATACGCTCGCGTTTCATCTCACGCTCTATCGAAAGACAGACATCGAGCAACGCCTCCGGAGGGAGCCGGGTTTCGACGGCTGCGCAGGCGTTGAAGAAGAACGATTGGTCCGTTTTGCCCCAAGGCGGCGTGCGATAGAGCCGCGATATGGCGGTGACACGACAGTCGTCGCGCCCGTCCAGCCTCTGCAGCGCCGCGGCCATCGCCTTTACCGGATCGCCGATATTGCCGCCGAGGCCGAGTGTGGCCGATTGTGATTCAGCCTCAGGCAAAATGTTCAACACTCACCTGCACGAAATCGAGCACGCCTGGCACTGGCGCATTCGGCTTGCGCACCGTGATCTTCGCCCGGCGCACCTGCGGGAATGTCTGACAGAGGCCCTTGGCGATATCGAGCGCCAGTGCTTCGATGAGGTAGCGTCGCTTGCCAGTGACGATCTCCTCGATCACCGTGAAGGCAATGCCGTAATTGACGGTGTCGTTGATCGAATCGCTTTCCAGCGCTTCGCCGGCAACCACATCGAGCTCGGCGTCGACGAAGAAGCGCTGGCCGAGGAATTCCTCCTCGTCATGCACGCCGTGGCGCGCGAAGAAGGCGCAGTTCTGCAGCGTGATCGTGTAGGTGGTCATGACGGCCGCTTCCTCTCGAATTCCTGGCGCGCATTGAGCATAGCATCGGCGACAGCAAGCGCATCCCTGTTGATTGCGACATTGTGCACCCGGAAAACCGCAGCCCCCTGAAGCCTGAGCAGCGCGCTTGATGCGGCTGTCGCCACATCCCTCTCCAGCGCCTCGCGCCCCGTCACCGCGCCAAGGAAGCGCTTGCGTGACGTGCCGGCAAGCAGCGGCAGGCCGAAGCGCGACAGTTCGGAAAACCGCGCCATCAGCTCCAGGTTCTCCTCAGCCATCTCCTTGGCGAAGCCGAAACCCGGATCGAGCACGATCTGGTCGATGTTGACTCCGGCCGCGGCGGCGATCGCCAGCGACCTTTCGAGGAAATGCGCCTGGTCCGCGATCACATCGGCAAGTTTAACCCTGTCACGGCCGGTATGCATGATGCAGAGCCCCGCGCCGGTGGCCGCGGCCACATCCGCAATACCTGCATCTTTCTGCAGTCCGAAGACGTCGTTGACGATATGGGCGCCGGCGCCGACGGCAAGCCGCGCCGTCTCGGCACGATAGGTATCGATCGAGATCAGCGCCTCGGTGCGACCGCGCAGCGCCTCGATGACGGGCAACACCCGCGCCTGCTCTTCCGAAGGGCTGACCGACAACGCACCAGGCCGGGTCGATTCGCCACCGATGTCAATGATCGCAGCACCATCGCTGACCGCCTGCAATGCATGTTCGACGGCGGCATCGACGGTTTCAAAACGTCCGCCGTCGGAGAAGGAGTCCGGCGTAACATTGATGATCGCCATGATCGCCGAACGACCGCCGAGTTCGATTTCCCGGCCATGGCCGACACTCCAGAAACTGCCTTCGAGCCCTGTCACCAGACTTGTCCTATTGATGACGAAAAAAGCCGCCATCCGATATTGCGCTTACGGTGGCTATGCCCCAAGCTCCTGCCGATTTCAACATGGGTTGCGTTCAGAATGCCGCTTGCAATGCGTTATATGTGCCTTCCTGTCGCCTTTTCCATTGCTCTTTCCGTCAGCAGTCCAGCGGCAGCCGAAGTGATCGCATCGAAAAGTTATTCCTATTTCGACATCCGCGGCAAAACCGCCGATGAGCTCGACCGGGAGCTCAGCCGGCGCGGCCCGACGGCGAGCGGTTCGTCGGCACGCCATCCCGGCGCCACCAAGATACGCTTCGGCGGCGAGGCCACCTATATCCAGGATAATGGCCGATGCCGCGTCGGCAATGTCAAGGTCACCGTTCACACCCAGGTCATACTGCCGCGCTGGAACAGCCGCAGAGGCGCCAGCAAGGAGCTGTCGATGATATGGGACGCACTGTCGAGCGACATCAAGCGCCATGAGGAGCGTCATGCCGAAATCGCCAGAGACCAGGCCCGCGCCATGGAGCGCGCCATCCGCGCATTGCCGCAGCAGCGCAACTGCGAGGCCATGCAGGAGCTCGTCTCCAACGAATCAACTCGCGGCATAGAGGAGCACGATCGGCTGCAGGCGCGATTCGACCGGGTTGAGGCGGTCAACTTCCAGAAGCGCATGCTGAGATTGCTGAAAAATCGAATCAATGGTCGAGCCGGCGGAAATTAAGGCCTTTTCGAGCTGGTGACGAGCGGAAAAACTTAGCTGCGCAACGAAACTTGTGCGAAACTTACCCCTTCCCCAGCGTTTTAATGGTCATTTTTCATTCTGGCAGACTCAACCGGAACGCGTTAATATGAACACATTCGAAAGTTCAGGTACGGCATCTGGACTTTCCTCGTTGGGTTCTCCTGGCGCGTTCCGAAGCCGCGGATGTTCCTCCCTCATCCGTTGGTAATGCGCCCGCCTCGCCTCGCTCGCACCAGCGCGCGAGGCGTCTTTTTTGTGGTGATGATGTCGGATATTCGCCTCCGAAAATCGATTCCGATTTTCGGGCCGATGCGCTGGCGCGAAACGCAGAGCGCCTCAGGCCTGGCGTTCGGGCACGTGCACGACGAGCCCGTCATAAGCGGCCTTCATCCGGATCTGACAGGAGAGCCGCGAGGTCGGGCGCACGTCGAAGGCGAAGTCGAGCATATCCTCTTCCATCGCTTCCGGCTGGCCGACCTTTTCCGTCCATTCCTCGTCGACATAGACGTGACAGGTGGCGCAGGCGCAGGCGCCGCCGCATTCGGCCTCGATGCCGGGCACCGAATTGCGCACGGCATTCTCCATCACGGTGGAGCCTTGGTCGACGTCGAGGTCGAAGCGCGTGCCGTCGAAGGCGACGATGGTAAGTTTGGGCATCAGGACTATTTCCGGTCTTCAAATGGGTGGGCGGAGTTTCTTCCGACAATTCGACGCGTCAGTCAACATTCGGAAATCCGCCCTAACCTCGCAGATCCGGCCCTCGCCCGCCGTCTTCAAAGCGTCATCTGGGGCGTCGCAAAAAGACCCGTGGTTCCGCAATGAAACAACGGGCCTCGTTCGATCAACGAAAGAAAAGTTGGAGGTCAGCCGCGGCAGAGATTGAGAATGAAATTCTCGGCATCGAGAACGGCAGCGCCGAGCGCCGCCATCGCGCTGGCATCGCCGCCGGTCTCCTCGACGACTTCAGCCGTCTGCGACACGTGGAATGCGCCGACCGAACTCGCCGCACCTTTCAGCCGATGCGCGGCCGCGCCGACACGCACGGTCTCACCGCTCGCCATATCCTGGAGGCACGCCCGCGCCTGGCGCGCAAACATCTGAAGGACTTCGATTTCCAGAGACTTGTCGCCCATCGTCTGCTTTGCGAGATGGACGAGATCGATCGGCCGGACCTTCGAGGGGCACGGCCCCTTTGCATTATCAGGCGCCTCGAATACGATCTTCAATGCTGCCAGCTGGGCCGCCATTTGCCATTTCTCCCGTCTCAGGTCGTCCGCACTTGCTACAGTTCTGCGTCGGGAGGGTGGCCATCGCGTTAAATTCCGGCACATCGGGCGCGAAAATCTCACCATATGGTTAACATCCGTTAAATATCACTAAATTATTGGTTTTTAAGCAGGGCCTCGGATTCAAAGGTGTTAACAACGGGTTAACGAGCCATGAATCTCAAGCCTTCATTAATTGTGTGCAGAGCCCAGATGTGTCACTACGATACTGGTGGAGCGGGTTTATGGCACGCGCCTTTGCCGAGTGAGTGGATAATGGTAGTGTTTTGATACCTTCCGTTTGAAAAAGCGGCTATCTACTCTGAAATGACATGCTTATCCGTCCGCGGTTGGGATGGAGGGCCGCAACGGCAAAGTTGTTCCCGGGCAGGCGGAAGCCGGGGGTGCGCTGCCGGGCCGGCCGACAGTAACGAGGCGTAACCGAATGGCGAATAACAAATATAATGAGTCGATCGAGGACAAGGCGTTCAAGGCATTGGACGAGGCGCTCCAGATCGACTTTGGCAAGGACAATGTGCCGTCTCGCCACGGCGACGCGCCCCAGGCGCCGGAGGGTAATGTGTCTGATCCATCGAATGCGCGCAATCAGCAGGCCCAGGAAGAAGCGCGGCGCCGCAGCCGCCGCGGCGCCGGGGCCGAGCAGGCTTCCAGGGCTTCGGCCTTCGCGCCCGCCAATGATGCCAGCCGCAATACGCCCGCCTCGATCCTGAAATCCTTCGACGGCGCTTCCAGCCGCTCGGCCATGCGCACCGCTACCCTGTTTTCCGTGCTTTGGGTCATGGCGGGCCTCGGCCTGATGTCGCTGCTTTATGCGCCGCAGATCTGGCAGATCCGCTCGATCGCCGATCTCGTCGCCCTGCCCGGCGTCATTGCCGGCCTGGTCGGCATCATCATTCCGGTGATGTTGTTCTATGCTTTCGCCATCATGATCTCCCGCGCCCAGGACATGCGCAACGCCGCCCGCTCCATGGCAGAGGTGGCATTGCGCCTGGCGGAGCCGGAAACAATCGCCTCCGAACGCATCATGACCGTTGGCCAGGCGGTGCGCCGCGAGGTCTCGGCCATGAACGAAGGCATCGAGCGCACCATTGCGCGCGCTTCCGAGCTGGAAACGCTGGTCCATTCCGAAGTCAACGCGCTGGAACGCTCCTATGCGGACAACGAGCTGCGCGTGCGCGGTCTTGTCCATGAACTCGGCTCGGAGCGGGAGGCGATCGTCAATCATGCCGACCGCATCCGCACCTCGATCGGCAGCGTCCACGACCAGCTGAAGGAAGAACTGTCGCTGGCGACCGAAGAGATCGCCGTGCGGCTCGCCACATCGGGTGAAGCCTTTGCCTCGCTGATCGACACGCGCGCAGCGACGATCCTGGAAAAATCGGACAGCGCCCTGCAGTCGATGGGCAGCCTGCTTGCCGCCAAGACCGACAGCCTCCTCCAGACACTGAACGCCTCCGGTTTTGCGCTCGCCACCGAATTCGATAACCGCCTCGAGGCGCTCTCCGTCAACCTCAACGAACACGGCGAAAGACTGCTCAGCCAGTTCGAGACGCGCGCCTCGACCATGGACAGCAGCACCGAGAAGCTGAACGCGGCGCTGAACGAGCGCACGCATCAGCTGAACGAGATCCTGATCGCCCGCACCCGCGAGATCAACGAGAGCCTGACATCGGGCGAACGCACCATCGGCGGGACGCTGGACGACGTGCTGTCCAAGCTGAACAGCGCGCTCGATGAGAAGGGCGCAAGCTTCCGCCAGAGCCTGCAGAGCACCGCCGACGACGCCGTCATGGATCTCGACCTGCGCTCGGGCTTCTTCGAAGAACGCCTGCAGACGACCGTTGCCCAGCTGTCGACCGCCTTCGACGAGCGTGTCGCCGAATTCACCAGCGCTTTCGACAAGCGCACCGGCTCGCTCGACACCAAGCTGATGGAGAGCCTTGCCCGCATCAACGAAACCCTGACCGGCGGTTCGGATTCGATCGAGGGCATTTTGACTTCCAGCATCGACCGGCTCGGCTCCTCGATGACCGACCAGTCGCTGGCGCTCGCGACTGCGCTCGCAACCGGTCATGAAGTGCTGGAGAGCACGCTCAACAGCCGCACGGAAGAAATCACCACCGCACTCACCAGCCGCACCGGCGAGCTGACCTCGGCGCTGCAGAGCGCCACGTCGGACATCGCGCTGGCGCTTGCATCAGGCACCTCCGATCTGCAGAACAATCTTCAGGCCCGCTCGGCCGAATTCCGCGATACGCTGCGCACAACCACTACCGATTTGACCGCCGCCGTTGCCGCCGGCACCGAGCAGGTCACGACGGCCTTCGGCGGCCGCGCAGAGGAACTCACCAGCGTATTGACAGCGCGCGCAGCAGAAATCCGGGACGCGGTTGGCACAGCCCATGAGCGTATTGACAGCGTCATGTCGGAGCGCGGCGGAGCGCTGATCGACGCGCTAACCACCCATCACGGCCGCTTCGAGGAAGCGCTGACGACCCGCTCCGACGCTATCATCAACGCCGTTTCCGGCACCCATGACCGTCTTGCGGAAACGCTTGACGAAAAGGCGATGGCACTTGCCATTTCCCTGAACGAGAGCCAGGCCCGCATCGAGGATACGCTCGAAACCCGCTCCGAGGCGCTGCTCACCGCCGTTTCCGGCACCCATGACCGCCTCTCCGAAACCCTTGATGAAAAGGCGATGGCGCTCGCCATCTCCTTGAACGAAAGCCAGAGCCGCATCGAAGACACGCTGGAGACCCGTTCCGCGGCTTTCCTCAACGCCGTCTCAGGCACGCATGATCGGCTATCGGAAACGCTGGATACCAAGGCAGCAGCCCTGACGGCTTCGCTCGACGAGCGCCATGCCCGCATCGAAGACGCGCTTGGAACCCGCGCCGAAGCATTGTTGAACAGTGTGTCCGGCACGAGCGACCGGCTTGCCGAAACCCTTGATGAAAAGGCGATGGCGCTTGCCATTTCCTTGAACGAGAGCCAGACCCGCATCGAGCAAACGCTCGCAACCGGTTCGGCGGGCCTGCTGAACGCCGTTTCCGGCACTCATGACCTGTTTGCCGAGACGCTGGAAGGTAAGGCGGCAGCTTTTGCCAACTCGCTGAGCGAGACCCAGTCACGCATCGAAAATACGCTCCAAAGCCGCTCCGCGGCCCTGCTGGATGCTGTATCCGGCACTCATGACCGCCTCGCCGAGACGCTCGACGAAAAGGCGATGGCGCTTGCCATGTCACTGACCGAAGGCCAGGCCCGCATCGAGGACACGCTGCAGACCCGGTCGGCAGCGCTGCTGAATGCAGTCTCCGGCACCCATGATCGCCTGTCGGAAACGCTGGACGAGAAAGCGATGGCGCTCGCGATCTCGCTCAATGAGAATCAGACGCGGATCGAAGACACGCTGGCAGCCCGCTCCGAAGCTTTCCTCAAGGCCGTCTCCGGTACGCATGAGCGCATCGCCGAAACCCTTGACGAGAAGGCATCGGCACTGACCGCCTCCTTGAACGAAGGCCAGAGCCGCCTGCAGGACACGCTGGAGAGCCGCTCGGAATCCTTCCTCAATGCGGTTTCCACCACCCATGACCGCCTGTCCGAGACGCTCGACGATCGGGCGATGGCCCTTGCCATATCGCTGAACGAGAGCCAGAGCCGTCTCGAGGAGACGCTGACATCAGGCGCCGATGCGATCACCAATGCGGTCTCCGGCACACATGAACGCCTGAATGGCGTGCTCGACCAGAAGGCCAGCGCGTTGGCCGCCTCGCTGAACGAAGGGCAGGTCCGCCTCGAGGAAGCCCTGGGACATCGCGCAGCCGCGCTTGTCGGTGCCGTAACGGCAAGCCATGACCGGCTCACAGATAGGCTCGACGAAAAGACCATGGCGCTCGCCATTTCGCTCGATGACAACCAGAGCCGATTCGACAGCGCCCTCGAAGCCCGCAGCAATGCGATCATGGAGGCCGTCACCAGTGCCGAGGCCCGTGTTGCCGGCGCGTTTGCCGACAAGACGGATGCCATCCACAACGCCTATGCCGACAATCAGCGGCGGCTTGAATCGGCGCTCTCCGAGCACAGCGCGGCTCTTTCGGGCATTCTCGATGCGGGCGGCGCCCGCTTTGAGGATCTCGTCGGCGGCTTGACCGGCCGCATCGAGGGCCGCCTCAGCGACGCCCATGCGCGGCTTGGGGGTCTGGCCGAGGAGGCCGCGGCACGCATCGAAGGCGGGCTTGCTTCCGCCCATGAGCGGATCCGCACGACGCTCGAGGACCGCGGCAATGCCATCGAGCTGTCGCTGAGCCAGGCGCATGCGCAGATCAGCGATACACTCACCGAACAGGCGACCAACATCGGCACTTCGGTGGCGACGAGCGTCAGCATGCTCGAAATGTCGCTGGAAGACCGAGAAGCCTCGATCCGCCAGGCGATCGATGCCGGCGCCCAGACGCTGGAAGATCGCATGCGCGCCGGCGCCGGCCAGATCGCCGGCCGCTTCCAGGAGGCGGCGAACACGATCTCGAGCTCCGCACAGAACCTCTCCACCCATCTCGACAAGTCGGTCGAGAACCTTGCTGGACGCCTTGAAGAAACCGGTTCTCGCATGGAATCCGGCCTTACAGCGATAGAGACCCGCATCCGCGACGGCGTCGGCGGCGTTGCCGAAAAGATCGAAGCCGCCAGCAGCCAGCTCTCCGGCGTGCTTGCCAACGGCATTTCCCGACTTGGCGCACTCGGTGATGACGCCACTCAACGCATCTCGACGACGCTCGAAGGCAGCGCCGCCAATCTTACGCAGGCAATCGACAGCCGCACGACCAGTCTGGCCGAGACGCTGGACAGCCGCACGACCACACTTGCAGGCGCCATCGAGGGCCGCACGGCAAGTCTCGGCGAAACCCTTGACCGCGGCAACGAACGCATCGAGGAACGCCTGTCCACCATGGATCGCGCCTTGACCGTCGGCCTCGAAGCCGTTAACCGCACCATCGAGGGCAAGGCCGCCGGCCTCGCCTCGACGTTGCGCAGCGCGGTGGCCGAAGCAGCCCAGGGAATGGAAGGCGAAGCGACGAGAACGACGGAACTGCTTGGCAAGACCGGCCAGCAGTTCGCCGAGGATCTCAATGCGAAAAGCGACGAATTCACCCGCACCATGGATGAGCGCTCGTCGCAGATCGTCACGCGGGTTGCCGAAGCGCAGAACCGCCTGGCAACTCAGGCCGCTGCCGTCGCCCAGACCTTCTCGGAAGCCGGCAATGCAATCGTCAACAAGGTCGCCGAGGCCGAGACGGTTGTCGGCACCCAGGTCAATGCCATTTCCAAGGCCCTGTCGGATGCCGGCCAGTCGCTCGAGGCACGCGGCAATGCCATCCGCACGACCCTGTCCGGGGCCGGCAGCGAGATTTCCGCCACCATGGCGGATGTCGAGCGGGCGCTCGAAGCCCGCAGCAGCGCCATCCGCTCCAATCTCGAGGAGCGCGTCCGCGAGATCGATACTTCCCTCTCCGACGTCGACCGGGCGCTCGAAGCGCGTGGCAACTCGATCCGCTCGACGCTTGAGGAACGCACCCGCGACCTCAATTCGATGCTGTCAGGCCGCTCTGTCGAATTGACCCGCATCCTTGACGAAACCGCCCGCCCGATCATCGATCGCTACACCGATGCCGGCGAGCAGGCGGCTGCCCGCATTACCGCCGCAGCCAATCTCAGCGCTGACCGTCTGCGCGCCGAGAACGAAGCGCTCGCCAGCGCCGTTGCCGCCCGCACCGAGAATGTCGCCAACGCCGTCAGCGCCATCGAGAATAGCCTGGTCGGCAACGTCAACGGCCTGGTTCAGCGCATGTCGGAAAGCAGCGCGGCGATGGCGATGATGATGAACCGCGCCGCCGAACAGTTGACGAGCGTCGACGGGCGTCTCGGCGAAACCACGACCCGCTTTGCCGACTCCGCCACCAAGGCGGCTGAAATGGTCAACGCCTCGACCAGGCTTCTCGAAGGCAAGGTCGACCGCCTCTCCGACATCTCTGGCCAGACGCTGGCCCAGGTCGGCAGCATCATCGGCCGCTTCGACGAACATTCCAAGGTTCTGACCCAGGCCTCGCAGCTTCTGGGTGCCGCCCAGTCCAACCTCGCCTCGACGCTCGAGGAGCGTGAAGGCGCGCTGCAGGCCCTCTCCGTCAGCCTGGTCCAGCGCTCCGACGAGATCGAAAAGACCATGCGCGGCCTCGGCGACATGATCGAAACCGTGTTCGAGCGGGCCGAGCAACGCTCCAACCAGGTCACCGGCAACCTGCGCCAGGGCGTACAATCTTCCTTTGCCGATATTGGCCGCGTTCTGACGGAAACCGAGAAGCGCGCTCAGGAGGCCGCCGAGACGATGCGCGAGGCGATCACCCGCGCCGGCGACGAGGCCAATACGACGATCGACAGCACCTTCGCCAATGTCGAACGCCGTTCCGGCGATCTCTCCAATCGCATTCGCGGCGGCCTCACCGCCTCCTTGTCGGAAGTCGAGCGCATGCTCGGCGAAGCCGGCCGCGCCTCCGATGGTGCTGCCCAGCACATGCGGGAATCGCTGCGCGAGGCGATCGAGGATGCCGTCGGCCGCTTCTCCGGCGCTACCGAGGACATCCGCCGCTCCGCTGCCGACATCCGCAACGAGCTCGACGCCACCCGCGCCGAACTGAAGCGCGGCGCCTTCGACCTGCCCGAGGAAGCCAAGGAAAGCGCCTCGGCCATGCGCCGCGCCGTCGCCGAACAGATCAAGGCCCTGCAGGATATCTCGCAGCTTGTCGGCCGCTCCAGCCAGCAGCTGGAAATCTCCGAGCCTGCCGCCCGCTCGCTTGCCCAGGCGCAGCCGGCTCCGCGCCCGACTCCGCCGGTCGCAGCTCAGCCGCCGCAGCCGTCAGCGCCTGCGCCGATCGAAGCGGCGGGTCTGCGCGGTACGATTGCGCCGTCCGCTCCGGCCGCCAGTCCTCAGCGGGCCGCTCAGCAGCCAGCTCCCACTCGCCAGGAATTGGGCCGCCAGGAACCGGCCCGGGAAAGTGGCGGCTGGATCAGCGATCTTCTGCGGGGCGCATCCCGTGAAGAGGCCGCGGACCAAGCGCCGACCCGTGCTCCCGCCCGCCCGGCGGAAACCGCCGCACCGGCCGCACGCAGCAACGACAGCCGCAATCCGCGCCATGTCGTGGAATCGCTGAATTCGCTCTCCGTCGATATCGCCCGGGCCATCGATCACGATGCGTCGGTCGATCTCTGGCGCCGCTACCAGCGCGGTGAGCGCGACGTCTTCACCCGCCGCCTCTACACGCTGAAGGGCCAGCAGACCTTCGACGAGATCAAGCGCAAATACGACCGCGAACCGGAATTCCGCACCGCTGTCGACCGCTATATCGGCGATTTCGAAAAGCTGCTCGCCGACGTCGCCCGAACCGACCCGAACCAGACAGTCACACAGTCCTATCTGACCTCGGATACGGGGAAGGTTTACACCATGCTCGCCCATGCAGCGGGCAGGCTGAGATAGAGTCTGGCCGATATCGTGGAGCTGAAGCCGCCTGAACATGTGTCAGGCGGCTTTCACTGATGACGGGGGTATGCTCTGCTCCCCAGCCCGGAACCGCGAACGAAATGACCAAGGCCCTTTTGATTATCGACGTGCAAAATGCAATTCTCTCGGGAAAGGCCATGCCGGACCGCCAACCACAGGTCGATTCCGCACTTGATGAGACCGTTGCTCGACTGGCATTGCTCAAGGAAAAGGCGCGACAGGCGGGCGTGCCGATCGTGCTGGTGCAACATGATGGCGATAGCGGCCATCGATTGGCCGTAGACACGCCAGGATGGGCGCTGCGCCGCGAAATTGCACCGCAAACAGGTGAGGTCGTCGTGCGCAAGACGAGCGCCGACTCCTTCTTCGGGACCGATCTTGCCGACCGCTTGCAAGAACGTTCGATTACCCACCTCGTTGTCGGCGGCTGCATGTCGCAATTCTGCGTCGACACGACCGTCAGGCGTGCCGTTTCGCTCGGTTATGACGTGACCTTGGTTGCCGACGGCCACACAACCGGCGACACGGCGACCTTCAGTTTCTCCGAGATTGTCGCCCACCACAACGAAACGCTTGATGGTTTCGATGCGGGTGACGCGACGGTGGAGGTCCGCCCCGCCGTCGACATTGCCTTTTCGTAAAGGCTCTGGCAACAACGCCTGACATCAAATCGGAAGCAGGTAATCGGTCCGATCGGCGCCTGGTCGATCTCCTGGCGCCTCCTGCAGCCGTTTCGACCATGATCGCCCCCCCACGCCTGCAGCAATTCGAAGTGCAGCGGAAAATTCGTGTGAAAGGCGCGCTTCATGCTCATGACGAATTTAGACGTGCCATGCGCGCGATTGTCAAAACCGCAGGGCCCGGGACAAAAGGTATCATCTGTGGATGGGCCTTTTTTATTTGCCCGCCTTCCTTCATTCCGTCACAAACTTTTTCGACCCGCTTGCGTTTAAAGCCAACGGCTCCTCGGCCGTGCAACGAAAGAGACAGCAATACCGATGACCACGACGACATCCCGGCTCCTTGCCATCGCGCTCTCCTCCACCCTGCTGATGGGCGCTTTCATTCCGGCAGAAGCCGGTCAGGCAAGCTTCGTCATCGATGCGCAGTCTGGCAAGGTTCTTGAAGCTTCCAACCAGGACGATCTCAACTATCCCGCGTCGCTGACCAAGATGATGACGCTCTATCTCGCATTCGAGGCGCTGCATGATGGACGCCTCACCTGGGATCAGAAGCTCACCATGTCGGAAAACGCCGAGAGCAAGGAACCCTTCAAGCTTGCCGTCGGCGCTGGCCGCAAGGTGACGCTGCGTGAAGCGGTCGAAAGCATCGTCGTGCTGTCTGCCAACGATTCCGCCGTGGCAATCGCTGAACAGCTCGGCGACTCCGAACAGGCTTTCGCCAGAGCGATGACCGACAAGGCGCGCCAGCTGGGGATGCAGGACACGGTCTTCAAGAACCCATCGGGCCTTCCCGATCCGGAGCAGGTTACCACGGCGCGTGACATGGCCACGCTCGGCCTTTCGCTGATGCGGGACTTCCCCGAGGAATTCAAGCTCTTCTCGATGCGCGGCTTTCAGTTCCGAGGCATGAAACTGCGCGGCCACAACAATCTGATGTATCGCTATGACGGTGTCGACGGCATCAAGACAGGCTATACCGATGCATCGGGCTACAATGTCGTGACCTCGGCGTTGAAGGATGGCCGCCGCGTCGTCGGCGTCGTCATGGGTGAAAAGACTGCAAGCCTGCGCGACGACAAAATGGCGAGCCTCCTCGACAGCACCCTGCCCTCATCACCAACCGCCACCGCCTCCACCACCCCAGGCAGCCAGCCTGCAGCGACGATGACCGACGCGCAACCGACGAAATAACCGGCAAGCCAAGCTGAAAGGGCGCGGCGCACTTTCGCTACCGGAAAGCCACCTCCAGGTTTTGCCGGTCTTGCGCAATTACCCGGCAATTGGTTTCAAAACCTTCGCCCTTGATGGCAAGAATGAATTCCAAAGGAATGCCCGCTGTACTGGAGACCGAAATGCCGGCGCTCTCCACGCCGATCGATTTCACCGTGCAGTCGATGGTCGAGCGCCGGTCGTTGAACAGGATCGCACCTGCCTTCAGCACGCGCCGCCGCGCGCCGATGGCGTGGTCGGCGTGAATGGAATTCGATGAGACGCAGCGGTTGCGCCCACTCTGCTTTGCCTGATACATCGCCGCATCCGCCTGAGCGAGCAGCGTTTCGATGTCTTTGCTGACGATCGAAAGCGCCGACGTTCCGAGGCTTGCCGTGACGTTCAGAGAGCCGTGATGGCCGAAAATGACCTGCGAGGCGATGGCGGCCCTGAGTTTTTCGGCGACGGCCGCCGCTCCTTCCCGATCGACATGCGGCAGAACGACGGCGAATTCCTCGCCCCCGATACGGCCAAACAAATCACCGGCGCGAAGCGTCGACCTGCAGATCGATGCGACCGCCTTGAGAACCGCGTCTCCTGTGGCATGCCCGTGCCCATCGTTCACCTGCTTGAAGTGATCGATATCGAAAACGATGCATGACAGGTCGTGCTGACGCCGCAGCGCGAGCGAAATCAGCTGATCGGCTTCCTGCTTGAATGCACGCCGCGTCATCGCCTCGGTCAGACTGTCGGTGGCGGCAGACTGCACGAGCTCGATGCGGTCCATCGCCGCTCCCGCCAATTCCTCGAGAAGACCGAGGTCCTTGCTGCCGAATGATCTCGGCCGACGATCGATGGCGCACACGGTTCCGATCATGTGGCCAGCCTTCGTTCTAAGCGGAACGCCGGCATAAAAGCGGATATGGTCCTCGCCCGTGACCGCTGGATGCCTTGCAAAGCGGAGATCCTTGCTGGCATCCGGAACGATAACGGGCTCATCACAGTCGACTACGCAGCGGCAGAACGTGTCTTCCAGCGACACCTCGTCGGCCGACATGCCGGAACAGGCCTTGTACCATTGCCGGTGCGCATCGATCAGCGACACGATGCCGATGTCGACGGAAAAGATCTGCTTTATCAGGCGGACGATCCGCTCGAATCCCTCGTCCCTCGGCGTGTCGAGCAGATCGAGCTGCTGCAACGCGGCCAGCCGGTCCTTTTCTCGCTGAAGCGCTTCCGATGACGACTTTCCGAATACTCGTGCGACCACCATGCAGCATGCCTCCTGACAGCGCTAACACGAGGCATTCCACAAATTCGTGAAGAAATTTAATACGACGAACGCCTCAACCTCGTGGCGCCCAATTTTTTTGGAACCCGCAACCCTTGATGTTGACGCGGCAGTCGCGAAACGCCCTCTCAGATTGAACGCAGGGTCCAGCTTACGATCTCCGAAACTACCGCCGAAAAGGCGCGGTCGAGACCTTTGACAAAGCCCGTATTGTCGCCGCCCGCCGGGGCCGTGGCGCGGAACACCTTCTGAGCGTGCACCGAGCCATTTCGGTCGTTCAGAATCTTGGCGGAAATTTCCACCACCGCCAGGTTGCCGCTCGAAGCGTCGATCTCGAATGAGCGGATGTCGGTGACGACCTGGTAATCGATTGCAAGCCCCTGGCCCGGCATCCCGACGCCGCCGAGTTTGCCCGAATTCTCGAAGGCCTCGACCAGTTTCGATTGCACCATGCGCGGCAGCTTGTCGCCCCACTGCGCTCGCGACAGATTCTGGATTTCCGAGGACGAGACGCGGATGACGATTTGGTCGCTGTCGAGCGCCCTCAGCGCCGTCGGGGTGGCAATCAGGATCTGGCGGGATTTGGCCGCGGGCCCATCGCCATCGACGGCGCCCGACAGGTCATAGGTGTCGTTCTTGGCAGTGGTACCGCACCCGGAAAGGATCAGCGCCGTCAGCGGCAGCGCGATCGCCGTTCCCCTGATCCAAGAACGGCGCGACAGCAGATGCGATGCGACCATATTAGGCTACCCCTGACTTCCCCTGTTAACGCCGCGTCCGGCCGTCGTACTGCTTGACCGTGTCCCCGCCGAAGATCAGGCGTTGCGGATTGCGGTCGAAGTTGCTGATCGTATCGTTGAGATTGCTCACGGTTCCGCGCATGTCATTGATGAGAGTCTGCACGTCGCGCAAGCCGCCGCTCGAGAATTTCTGTAGATTGTCGGCGATCGGACCGATGCGCGAATTCAGATTGTCCGCGACCTTCTTAAACGATTCGAGCGTCGCGCGCGCCTCGGTAAACAGAGATTGCGTATTGTCGGTGCCGAGCAACGCATCGACCTTGATGAGAATGCCGTCGATACGTGTCGAGGCTGAATTCAGCTTGTTGGCAAGCTGCGACACGTCTTGAATTGTCTGGTCGATATCCTTCTGGCGCAACGAAACCGTGTTGGCGACGTCGCGGATCGAGGCGACTGCCGCACGTGCATCCTTTGTGGCCTGCGAGATATCGTCGACGGAACCCTTGATCTTCGCCGGGTCGATCTGGGCGACGAGCGTGTCGACGCGATCGAGCGTCGCCTGCGCCTGCTTGCCGAAATCGTTGAAGGTGGTGGCCGTCTCGTCGAACTTCTGGATCGCGCCCTTGAGATCGCCCGAGGCATCGGCGACATTGGCAGTGATCTTCTCGGCATTGGAGACGATATTGTCGATCTTCTGAGCGTCGACCGCCTTGACCAGCGATTCCACAGCCTGGAGCGTCGAATCGAGACGCCCGGAAACCGCCTTCACCGTATTGGAGAGCTCACCGACGCTCTGCAGGAAGGAGTCGATATTGTCGGAATTCTTGGCCAGCGCATCCGAGAAGGTTTCGGCATTCTTGAACGTCTGGGTCAGCGGAGCACGCGAATCTTCGATGAAACCCTGAAGTTCGCCGACCGCGTCATTGGCGCGATCGAGGATCTTGTCCGCGGTCGCCAGCAGATTGGTGACGCTCGACTGGTCGGCCACGATGACGGCGCGTTTGCCGTTTTCGATCGCATGTTTGAGGATACTCTCCTCACCCTTGCGGCCGCCCGACAGTTCGATATAGGCGGCCCCCGTCAGGCCCTGAATTTCAAGGGCGGCCTTGGTGGAGGGGTAGATCGGTGCGTCCGCGCGCACCTGGGTGAAGGCCAGCGAATATTGCGGATCGTCGGCATCGATCGACAGCGTCTGCACCGAGCCCACCTGGATACCATTGAAGCGCACGGGCGAGCCGACGCTGAGCCCGTTCGCCGAGCCGGGAATACGCACGATCAGCTCCGTCATCGGGCCACCGCGGCCATATTCGGCCATCCAGTAGACGAAGCCGAAGGCGGCCGCGATCACCAGCACCGTGAAAAAACCGACAATCGTATAATTGGCTTTGGTTTCCATCTATCCGATCACTTCCCGCCGCTGCCGTTGCCGTGCCGCGCGCCATTGTCCTGCGGCACGATGGACCGTGCCCGTTTACCTTTGAAATAGGCCTGCACCCACGGATCGTCATAGGCCAGCATGTCGTCGATCGTGCCTTCCACCATTACCCGCTTCTTTCCGAGCACGGCAATACGGTCACAAACCGAAAACAGGCTGTCGAGATCGTGCGTCACCATATAGACGGTCAGTCCGAGACTATCGCGCAGATTGGCGATGAGTTCGTCGAACTCGGCCGCGCCGATCGGATCGAGACCTGAAGTCGGCTCGTCCAGAAAGACGAGCTCGGGATCGAGCGCCAGGGCGCGGGCAAGCGCGGCGCGCTTGATCATGCCGCCCGAAAGCTCGGACGGATATTTGTCGGCGGCGTCGGCCGCAAGCCCCACCATGCGGATCTTCAAGTGCGCCAGCTCATCCATCAGCGAGCGCGGCAGGTCGAGATATTCGCGCATCGGCACCTGGATATTTTCCTTGACGGTCAGCGACGAAAACAAAGCGCCCTGCTGGAAGAGCACGCCGAGCCGCATGTCGAGCGCGTTGCGCTGCGGCTCATTGAGCTCGTCGAAGTCCTGGCCGAGGATCTTGATCGTGCCGGAGCGGCGCGGCAGCAGCCGCAGCACCGTGCGCATCAGCACCGATTTGCCGGTGCCCGACGCGCCGACGAAGCCGAGGATCTCGCCGCGATAGATATCGAGGTTCAGTTTGTCGAGCACCACCTTGGAGCCAAAGGCGACGGTGACGTCGCGCGCCGAAAGCACGACATCCCTGCCCTGTCCTTCGCTTTCTATCGGTTGCTCGTCCACGCTGCCCGCCATGCTAGAAATCGATCGCTGCATAGAACATCGCAAAAAGCCCGTCCATCAGGATGACGACGAAAATCGCCTTCACCACCGAGGCCGTCACATGCTGACCGAGCGACTCCGCACTGCCGCCGACCTTCAGCCCCTCGACGGCGGCGACGATGCCGATGACGAGCGCCATGAACGGCGCCTTGATCATGCCCGACAGCACGGTCGACAGCGTAATAGCCTCGTGCAGCCGCGCCAGGAAATTGGCGAAAGTGATGCCGGAATAGCCCCAGGCGACGACCGCAGCCCCCGCCAGCGACGCGAAGTTCGCCAACACCGTCAGCAGCGGCAATGCAATGGTCAGCGCCACCAGCCGCGGGAAGATCAGCACGCCGATCGGGTTCAGCCCCATCACCTTCAGCGCGTCGATCTCCTCGCGCATCTTCATCGAGCCGATTTCGGCGGTAATCGCGCTGCCGGAACGACCGGCAATCATGATCGAGGTCAGCAGCACACCGATTTCGCGCAGCTGCAGAATTCCAACCAGATCGACAACGAACACCTCCGCCCCGAAATAACGCAGCTGGAAGGCACCCTGCTGGGCGATGATCGCACCGATCAGAAATGACATCAGCAGAATGATCGGAACGGCACGCACACCCATGTGATCGATCTGGTTGACGATCGAGGCCGGCGAGACGCCGCTGCCGCGGCCGAGCTTCATTTGCGCGCCGCGCACCGCCGAGCCGAGGATATACATCGAGGCGGCGAGATTGTCCCAGATGTCGTAAGTCATCTTGCCGATCGGCGCCAAGATGCGCGCGGCAAGCGAGACCTTCTCCTTCTGTTCCGGCTCCGGTTTGGCTGGCTCCTCCGAAAACATCTCCAGCATTTCGTCGATATGCGGATTGGTGCCGACGAAGCGCACCGTGCGCCCGGCCGCTTCCTCCTCCTTCTTTAGCCGGCAAAGAAGCCAGATACCGGCAGTATCGATGTCCGATACATCAGAAAGGTCCAGCGTCAGATTGCCGATCTTCTCTCGCCGAAGCTTATCGAAGTCGCGCAGCACAAGATGCACATAGGCGCTGCGCCAATTGCCGCTGAGACGAACATGCTGCCCCGAACCATCTGGCCGGTCGTCCACTTGCAGTGAGGCGGCGTTGCGATTCTCGGCGTTCAAGATACTTGTGTCTTTCAAGGCTTACGGCGACATTGCCGACTCGCGAAGCGGATCGCCGCCGGCGCGTCAATATACAGAAGCAACGTCCAATTTCCATGCTCGCAGGATAGCAATAATGCCGCGCACCCTCGATATCCAGATGAATTCCTTTCCGATTGCCGGGACCTTCACCATCTCGCGCGGCGCGAAGACGAAGGCCGAGGTCATTACCTGCACAGTCACGGAAGAAGGCGCGCAAGGGCACGGCGAATGTGTGCCCTACCGCCGCTACGGTGAGACCATGGAGAGCGTCTTCGCCCAGATCGAGGCGGCGCGCCCGCTGATCGAATCCGGCATTTCGCGCGACGATCTCTTGTCGGCGATGCCGCCGGGTGCGGCACGCAACGCGGTTGATTGCGCTCTCTGGGATCTCGAAGCAAAACGGACGGGCCAAACGGTCGCCGCCCGCCTCGGCCTCACTTCGCTCAAACCGCTCACGACAGCCTACACCATCTCGCTCGGTGAGCCGGACGTAATGGCCGCGCAGGCGCGCGAACATGCCGGTCGCGCTCTGCTCAAGGTCAAGGTGGGAACCGGCGACGATGAAAGCCGCATCCGCGCCGTCCGCGCGGCGGCACCCGAAGCTGCGATCATTCTCGACGCCAATGAGGGCTGGCCGGAGGCGGTGCTGGAACGTCATCTGCAGATCGCCGCAGAGGCGGGTGTTGCCCTCGTCGAGCAACCGCTGCCAGCGGGCCGCGATGCGCTGCTTGCCGAAATCCGCCGCCCGCTGCTGGTCTGCGCCGACGAGAGTGTGCACCACACCGGCGATCTCGCAAGCCTTGCCGACCGCTATGATGCGATCAATATCAAGCTCGACAAGACAGGCGGCCTCACCGAGGCCTTGGCAATGAAGACCGAAGCCGAGAGACTCGGCATTTCGATCATGATCGGCTGCATGGTCGGCACCTCGCTCGCCATGGCGCCGGCCGTGCTGCTCGCGCAGAATGCCGATTTTGTCGATCTCGACGGCCCGCTGCTGCTTGCCCACGACCGCGAGCCCGGCCTGCGCTACGCCGCTTCCCTGGTCTTTCCGCCGGAAAGCGCCCTCTGGGGCTGAAGATAATAGGCTGAGATGACGATCCCGAGGCCCGTAAGAGCGACGAGCGCCATGACGTAATAACTGACGAGACCGAGCCAAGCGTAGAGATAACCCGAAGCGATGGTCATTAACCCCATCGCCATGCCGACATAAAAGAAATAGGCGCCCTGCGCCGAGGCCTCCTGCGTCTCCTGCACTGTCGCCACGATCCGCCGCTGCACGCCGGTATGCACGAAGGCATAGGTGAAGCCGTGGAAGCATTGCAGCAGAAAGAAGCCGGCAAAGCCGGCATTCATGGGAAACAGGATCCAGCGGCAGACGCTGACGGCGCAGCCGAAGCGGATTAGGGTCCAGGCAGTGAAGCGCCGATTGAGCCGCTTCGACAGAAAGAACACCGTCACCTCCGAGGCAACGCCGGCGCTCCAGAGCAGGCCGACTTGCGTGCCGGAAAAGCCGAGCTGATGCCAATAGATCGAGGAGAAAGCATTGAGCACGGCATGGCTCGACTGCTGGATGGCGACGCCGATCAGAAGCAGCAGCAAATGCGGTTCGCGCAGGCCGCTGCCGGTGGCGGCAGGAAGGTCGATCGGCAGACCGCGCCGCCGGGTCGGCCCGATACGCGGACAGAAGATCGCCATCACTACCGTCATCATGAAGCCGAACACCATGACGATGAGCACCATGCCGCCGCCCCACCGGCTGATCAGCTGACCGCCGACCAGCGTCGAGACGATGAAGGCGATGGAGCCCCACACGCGCATCGACCCATAATCGAGCCCCCAACGCCGCACGCCTGAAATGACGATCGATTCGACCACGGGCACATAGGGCGCAAAGCTGGCGCCCTGCAGCGCGAAGACGATTGTCACCGGCCAGAAGCTGGTCGACCAGTAAAGCGCGATCGCCGTCAGCAGCGACAGGCTCCCCGACCAGAGCAGCACGGTGGCGCGCTCCTTCATGCGGTCGGCGATCATGGCGACGACAGGCGCCACCAAGACTCGAACCACCATCGGTATGGCGAGGATAATGCCGATTTCATGGTCGCTGAAACTATGGGTTTCCAGCCATACCGGGAAGAATGGCAGCACGACGCCATTGACGAGCAGCGGCGCGCAATAAGACAGCGCACTGAGCAGCCGGAAGCGCGGCGGCGCTCCCTCACCCGGGAAATGTTGAGCGGGAATCATCTGTGGACCTGAAGGAAACTGGATGTTTTCCTAACACACCACCCGGGGGGCGCCTATTGCGAGAAATAGCCGTCCGGAAACGTTTTAGAAAATAAATATGGCCTGTTACCTCGCGGTAACGGCTAAATTGCCGGCGAGCCGCCGCGACAGCGACGGCCGTAAAATCACGCCGCCTGCGGGGCGAGTTCCGCCTCTTCGGTACTCTCGATGGCGGTAAGCGCCGGTACGGCGGTGGCAAGCGCCCGCCAGGTGATCAGTTCGAAGGTGCCGTCGGCATGTTCGGCAACCGCCGTGCAGCTTTCCACCCAGTCACCCGTGTTGATGTAGCGAATGCCGTCCATATCCTGGATCATGGCGTGGTGGATGTGGCCGCAGATCACGCCGTCGGCGCCGCTCTTGCGGGCCTCTTCGGCTACGACGCGCTCGAACTCGCCGATGAAATTGACCGCGTGCTTGACCTGCAGCTTCGCCCAGGCGGAGAACGACCAATAAGGCATGCCGAGGCGGCGGCGTACGGCCGCGAGCAGGATGTTGATGCGGATCGCCGTATCATAGGCCCAGTCGCCGAGATAGGCGAGCAGGCGGGCGTTGCGGACGACGACATCGAACTCGTCGCCGTGCAGGATCAGGTATCTCTTGCCGTCCGCGCCGTCATGCATCATACGCTCGACGACCTCGATGCCGCCGAAATGCATGCCCGGGAAGTCGCGCAGAAATTCGTCGTGATTGCCTGGGATATAAACGACGCGCGTGCCCTTGCGCGCCTTGCGCAACAGCTTCTGGACGACGTCGTTGCAGACCTGCGGCCAGTACCAGCTGCGTTTCAGACGCCAGCCGTCGACGATATCGCCGACGAGCACGATGGTGTCTGCCTCGTGGTAGCGCAGGAAATCGAGCAGGAAATCAGCCTTCGCGGCCTTCGAGCCGAGATGAATATCGGAAATGAAGAGCGTGCGGAAATGTCTGGGTTCCATCATGTTTGTCACGAACAGTGCTCGTGCCCCATCTTTCATCTAGCCCTCCAAAACCAGACTCGTGTTTCAGGAAGATGACAAGCTGGGGAAAAGCCCTGCAGACCGACCCATACCGTCTGGATGGTAAACGCCGGTCCCGTCGGTCACGAAGGTCGCAAAACCGAAATCGGAAATCCGATCACCATAATTTCGTGCCGCGAGGTTCTAGATCTTTCCCGCATGCCGAGAATCAAATTAACAGCAGGTGCCGATTTGGCGTATCCTTGGGGGTTGATGATGCATGTCCACACCGCGACGATAATGATTTCTATTGCAATACTTGCAGGCTGTGCACCGACGCAGCAGGATTATGATGCGACCGTCACGTTGCTGCAAGGCAGCACCAGAGCGAGAAATGAGTTCGTCAAAGTTTGCGCAAAGGATTTCGATGCAAATGCGCGTCGCACCGCCGGGATCGTGACAAACGTCTCTGACAAGGACGCTCCGAGGGTCGCCTGCCAGCGATATCTGGCGGCCGCGATCTCCGGTCGGGCCACGTATCAGGATCTGCTCGACATCAAGGCTCACCGGTTTACGCCAAAGCTCGTCAAGATCTTCCAGGGCCGCTGATAGCGCGGAAGCCCCTCCCTCGCTCCTTGATTTTGGAACCGAGTGAACAAGATCGACGGGCCAAGCGGATTGGGGCAAGCGGCGACCAAACGCTCGCCCCCTTTTCCGACCGACGATATTGCCCTGCCAATCGAGCGCGTTCATGATGACGACGATTCCATATCCGATGAAGCGGGGATGGCCGATGCGTCTCTTTCTCGTTCGCCACGGCGAATCCCTCGGCAACATCAACGAACAGGCCTACCGTCAGTTCGGCGATCATAACGTGCCGTTGACCGAGTGGGGCTATCGCCAGGCGGCGGAGGCAGGCGCTGTCATCGCCTCGTACCTGAGAGGGCTGCCGAGCGAGGGATTCCAGAAGCTGCATATCTGGTATTCGCCGTTCCTGCGCACGCGCCAGAGCAAGGATGCGCTGCTCGAAGTGCTGCCGGAAAACTTCGTCGGCGATGTCAGGGAAGATTATCTTCTGCGCGAGCAGGATTTCGGCCTCTTCACCGAAATCTACGATCATGCCGAGCAGAAACAGAAATTCCCCGAGGAATTCGAAAAATGGGCGAGGCTCCGCAACAACAGCGGCAAGTTCTATGCACGGCCGCCGGACGGCGAAAGCCGGGCGGACGTGGCGCAGCGGGTGCGTCTCTTTCTCCAGACCGTCATGCGCGAAGCCGAGACCGGCGACCACAATGTCGCGATCGTCGGCCATGGCGTCACCAACCGCGCGGTCGAAATGAATTTCCTGCACCACTCCGTCGACTGGTTCGAGCGATCCGACAATCCTGGGAATTCCGACGTCACGCTGATCGAGGGAACGCGTTTGCAGGGCTACGACACGATCCTGCTCCACCAGGCCGCCGACCGGCAGCCGGGACAGGAGGACAAACTGCGCGATGCCTATGGCGCTGACGTGAGGATGACGCCGAAGTGCGGTGGGTAAACCGTTCCTGAGTTCGCGCACTCATCCATGTGCACGAGGTTCGGCCAGTCCCAGGCAAATGTGAATTCAAGCAGAGATTGGTGCCATATTCACTTGCGGCACAGAGTTGCAGATGGTTCATTTTCCCGAAATAGCTCGTGAGACATTCTGAAAGCTCTATTTCAACACTGCCATCCGCATGACGGTTCGGAGACGATGAAGGAGAGATGTCGAAATGACGAGGAGATCAAGTCTCGTACTGCAAGAAGTCCGTCGGCTAAACGCAAGGATGATGGCCGCGGCCACAGGCTCGCCGGATGAACGGTATGAACGCATTTTCGACCTTGTACCCCGCGAAGCCTTCCTTGGTCCCGGTCCGTGGCATATCGCCGTCCATCCTTGGAAGAAATCCTACCGGCATCGCTACATTGAAACTCCGAGCGACGATCCGGTGCATGTTAATCAGAACGTGCTGGTCGCACTTGATCGGACGAAGGGCATCAACAACGGCGAGCCCCTGTTGCATGCAGGTTGGCTCGGGAGCGTGAATCCACAGCGCGGCGAAGTGGTGACCCATATCGGAGCAGGCACTGGCTACTACACCGCAATGCTCTCGATGTTGACGCTCCCATACGGCAGCGTGCATGCCTTTGAAATCGATGACAATCTTGCTGAGCGTGCGCGTGAGAACCTCGTTCCCTTCGAAGGGGTTTCGGTTACTCATGGTGACGCTACTGTGCTGACGCTGCCGTCATCCGACGTGATCTACGTGAATGCCGGCGTTGTGGCCCCGCCAGCACATTGGCTCGAATCATTGCGTCCAGGCGGTCGTATGATCTTTCCTTGGCGCCCGAACGAGGATGTTGCCGTCACGATGCTCATCACTCGAGGTCAATCGGAATTCTCGGCGCAGCCATTAATGCCAGCTTGGTTCATTCCCTGCATTGGCGCAAGTGACCCTCGCCAGAGCCTTAGAGTCCCGGATCGCACCGGCGCACGAACCATCCGCTCCGCCTGGCTCACCAGAGATCGCAAACCCGACGAAAGCGCCGCCGCGATCTTCCGCGACGTATGGTTCTCCAACGATTCCGCAGCTCCAACCACAGTTGCCACGTAATTCGCAATTCCGCGAAAAGCTGCCAGCGCTTGAAGTGCGGCAGCCTAATTTCGCAAACCTGTCGCAAAGGCCTGTCTCCTGCGACAAGAAGCGTTCCAATTGAGGTACAGCGTCGACATTGGTGGCTTGCCAATCACCTGCCTCCATCGGTCCAATACTCGTGCCTGACCAGACCGCTTGAGCCGACGCGCGTCGCGGCCCGTCACGCAGCCCGCACGGCCGCCATCGGCTTCACATTCTGGTTCATCCGGAACAGATTGTTCGGATCGTAGCGCAGCTTGATTTCGGAAAGGCGCGCATAATTGGCCCCGTAAGCCATTTCGACCCGATCGGTCTCGTCCTCCGGCATGAAGTTGATGTAGGCAGTACCCACAGCATGCGGTTTGGTTGCCTCAAAGAGTTCGCGTGCCCAGCCGATGCAGTTTCCGTCCATCTCGGATTCCCGCCAGCGTGCATGGACATTCATGACAAAATGCGAACTGCGCTGTGGAAATGCTGTGGCTTCGGTCGGCACGCGGCCGGCGGCGCCGCCGACATGGCCGATGAATATTTCGCATTCCGGCCCTGGCAACTTCCGCACGGCATTGGTGAGAACCTCGATCGCCGCATCGGAGAGGGAGGCGAAATCCTGGCTCTTCCAGTAGTTACGGGCGCCGGGCGTTAGAAGCGGGTCGAATGCCTGCTGCCAGCCGATGAATGGCATCGGGCCGACGATGTCGGCGATCGGCTTTCCGATCCCACGCAATCTCGCCGCCGCCTTTTCGCCCGCCGCCATGTCCCCGCAATAGCACATGGCGAGCACCACGATTTCCTTGCCGTGCCATTCAGCCGGCAGGAACGGCAGCGGCGGCGCCTGGCGCATCACCACCCAGCAGGTCAGCTCGTCGGGTGCTGTTTCCAGCGCCTCGCGATACTCTCTGAGAACTTTTTCCGCATCGGCGAAGGGATGCACCACCAGTCCGGCGAAAACTTCGGGATGGAGCGGGTTGAGCTGGAATTCGAAGGAGGTCACGACGCCGAAATTGCCGCCGCCGCCGCGCAGGGCCCAGAACAGGTCCGGCCGCTCGGTCTCGCTCGCCTTCACCAGTTCGCCATCGGCCGTCACCACATCCACCGAAATCAGATTGTCGAGGGTCAGCCCGAATTTCCGGGTGAGCCAGCCGAAACCGCCGCCGAGCGTCAGGCCGGCTATGCCGGTCGTGGAATTGATGCCGGTCGGCAGCACCAGCCCGAAAGCCATCGTTTCCTTGTCGACGTCGCCGAGCGTAGCGCCCGGCTCGATCCTGGCGCGGCGCGTCTCGGGATCGACCCGCACGGACTTCATTGGCGACAGGTCGATGACAACACCACCCTCGCAGACGGCATTGCCGGCAATGCCGTGCCCGCCGCCGCGCACCGAAACGAGCAGATTGTTATCGCGCGCAAGACGCACCGCGCGCACGACATCAGCTGCCCCTGCGCAGCGCGCAATCAGCCCCGGCCGGCGATCGATCATCGCATTCCAGATCGCCCGCGCCTCGCCGTAATTCACGTCGTTGCTGGTCAGGAGACTGCCGCGAAAACCGGCGGCAAACGCATCCATGGCCACGTCATTGACCATCGTCTGACCCCGCTGCAGGGTCGTGAGGTTCAAATTGTCCATGATTTCCTCCATGCGACCGGCGCCCCGCACCGTCGCGGCCAGCATCTTGCGCTCGCAGGGGGCGTCAAACAAGTTTTCCAAAAGGATTAATACTGGCGATGCCGATACTCGGCCGGCCTGCGGCGTCGTGGGACACGCCCGTCTCGCGAAAACTTCTTCCAGCCCTCATTTCCATACTGTCGCCCGTATCCGATTGATGTATGGAGGGAACTCCAGAAAAAGACGTGCACGGAGGCGGCAATGGATCACCAGGATAAATCCAAGACGGACAAGAACCTGCCGGGCGGCGATCTCGACGAGCAGGCGCTCTTCTTCCATCGCTATCCCCGCCCCGGCAAGCTGGAGATCCAGGCGACCAAGCCGCTCGGTAACCAGCGCGATCTCGCGCTCGCCTATTCGCCGGGTGTCGCCGCCCCCTGCCTTGCCATCCGGGACAACCCGGAAATGGCAGCCGAATATACCTCGCGCGCCAATCTCGTCGCCGTGATTTCCAACGGCACCGCCGTGCTCGGACTCGGCAATATCGGGCCGCTGGCTTCGAAGCCGGTCATGGAGGGCAAGGCCGTGCTCTTCAAGAAATTCGCCGGTATCGACGTCTTCGACATCGAGATCGACGCCGCGAGCGTCGAACAGATGGTCTCGACCGTTTCCTCGCTGGAGCCGACCTTCGGCGGCATCAACCTTGAAGACATCAAGGCGCCGGAATGTTTCGAGGTCGAGCGGCGCCTGCGCGAGAAGATGAAAATCCCGGTCTTCCACGACGACCAGCACGGCACCGCGATCATCGTTGCCGCCGCGATCCTGAACGGGCTGGAACTCGCCGGCAAGGCGATCGATAACGTCAAGATCGTCGCCTCGGGCGCGGGTGCGGCCGCCCTTGCTTGCCTCAATCTGCTGGTGACGCTCGGCGCCAAGCGCGAAAATATCTGGGTCCACGATATCGAAGGCCTCGTCTATGAGGGCCGCACCGAACTGATGGACGAATGGAAGTCCGTCTATGCCCAGAAGAGCGACACGCGCACGCTCGCCGAAAATATCGGCGGCGCCGATGTCTTCCTCGGTCTCTCGGCCGCCGGCGTCCTGAAGCCGGAGCTGCTGGCGCAGATGGCCGACAAGCCGCTGATCATGGCGCTCGCCAATCCCACGCCGGAGATCATGCCGGATCTCGCCCGCGCTGCCCGCCCCGACGCAATGATCTGCACCGGCCGCTCGGACTTCGCCAACCAGGTCAACAACGTCCTCTGCTTCCCCTACATCTTCCGCGGCGCGCTCGATTGCGGCGCCGAGACGATCAACGAGGAAATGAAGATGGCCGCCGTGCGCGCCATCGCAGCGCTTGCCCGCGAAGAACCCTCCGATGTCGCTGCTCGCGCCTATTCCGGCGAGACCCCGGTCTTCGGCCCCGACTATCTGATCCCTTCCCCCTTCGATCCGCGCCTCATCCTGCGCATCGCCCCTGCCGTCGCCAAGGCCGCCGAACAGAGCGGCGTCGCGCGCCGCCCGATCCAGGATTTCGACGCCTACCTCGATCAGTTGAACCGCTTCGTCTTCCGCTCCGGCTTCGTCATGAAGCCGATCTTCACTGCGGCAAAGGCCGCCGAGCGCAAGCGCGTCATCTTCTCCGAAGGCGAGGATGAGCGCGTGTTGCGCGCCGCCCAGGTGCTGCTTGAGGAAGGCTTGGCCAAACCGATTCTGATCGGCCGCCCGCAGGTCATCGAGACACGCCTCAAGCGCTACGGTCTGCGCATCCGGCCACTGCAGGATTTCGAGGTCATCAACCCGGAAGACGATCCGCGCTTCCGCGAATATGTCGATCTCTATTTCTCGCTCGTCGGCCGCCGCGGCGTCATTCCGGAAGCCGCCCGCACCATCGTGCGCACCAACACGACCGTCATTGGCGCGCTGGCGCTGAGGCGCGGCGAGGCCGATGCGCTGATCTGCGGCCTGGAAGGCCGCTACGAAAAGCACCTCCGCGACGTCCGCCAGATCATCGGCAAGCGCAAGAATGTCCGCGATTTCTCGGCCCTCAGCTTGATGATCTCGCAGCGCGGCGCCACCTTCTTCACCGACACTTACGTGACCTTCAACCCGAGCGCAGAAGAGGTCGCCGAGGCGACGGTGATGGCGGCCGAGGAAATTCGCCGCTTCGGCATCACGCCGCGCGCCGCCCTCGTCTCGCATTCCAATTTCGGCTCGCGCGAATCCGAAAGTGCGACCAAGATGCGCAACGCCCTGCAACTCATTCGTGAAACCGCGCCCGATCTTGAAGTCGACGGCGAAATGCACGGCGAAAGCGCCATCACCGAAGCGCTGCGCAAGCGGGTCATGCCGGATACGACGCTGCATGACGAGGCGAACTTGCTCGTCTTCCCGAACCTCGACGCCGCCAACATTACCTTCGGCGTGGTGAAGTCGATGACAGACGGACTGCATGTCGGCCCGATCCTGCTCGGCGCCGCCCTGCCCGCTCACATTCTTGCTCCCTCGGTCACTTCCCGCGGCGTCGTCAACATGGCCGCACTCGCCGTCGTCGAGGCATCGCAGCCGGCATAAGCCGGCTTTGCGACCAGGAGATTCACGGATAACCAGCACTCGCCGAGATATTTCGCAAGTGCTGGCATCCTGCCGCGTTTTACCTCGGCGTTACGTCAAAGCCGAACCACTTCTGCGATAGCTTGACGATCGTGCCGTCCGCCTTGGCTGCTGCGATCGCGTCGTTGAACATGGCTTTCAGTTTTATATCCTCCTTACGCAAACCAACCGAGCTGCCTCGCCCGAGCATGCCGCCCTGGAAACGAGGGCCTGTGACGATCAAATCCTCGTTGCCCGGCTTTGCCGCCGCTGTCGAGAGATATGCCATCGACGCCATGACGAGGTCGACGCGACCGGCCTTCAGATCGAGATCGTGCTGTTCCGTCGTCTTGTACTCACGGATATCGACGACGCCCTTCAAATATTTGTCGAGGAAGGTCGCGGCGATCGATGCAGTCTGCACGCCGATTGTCTTGCCCTTGAGCAACGGCTCGAGCTGCTTCAGCGCAGCGACAGCGCCGGCCTCGTCCGTTGCGAGCGAAAACACCTTGCCCTTCAAAGGCAGAGTGGCAAGCGGGGAGTCTTTCAATGTCGCAAAGGTCTGCCCGGTCGTGCCGTAGGAATCACTGAAGGCAATGACCTCCTCACGCTTGGCGGTTGCAGACATCCCCGAAATGATTGCGTCGAACTTTCCGGCATTCAGGGCCGGGATCATACCGTCAAAAGGCTGGATCACGGTCGTGCATTCGACCTTCATATGGGCGCAAAAATACTTGATCAGCTCGATTTCGTAACCATCCAGGCTACCGTCTGCCTTGGTGAAGTTCCACGGCCGAAACGCCCCCTCGGTCGCAATCGTCACATGTGTCCAGTTCTTCTCCTCGGTGCGTGCCGCCGTGGAAACGGCTAAGGTGGCGACCATAGTGATCGCGGCCATGATTGCGGTCAGGTATTTCATACTTGAGTTCCCCTTCTTGATTGAGCCTGATGAACTATTGATTGATGAACTGGCGGAAGCGCTCCGACTTCGAATTCGAGAAGACATCCTGAGGTTTGCCCTCTTCCTCGACCAGACCCTTGTGTAAAAAGACAACGCGGCTGGAGACGTCGCGCGCAAATCCCATCTCATGTGTGACGACCAGCATGGTGCGCCCTTCCTCTGCCAAGGCGCGCATGACGCGCAGAACCTCTCCCACAAGCTCCGGATCGAGCGCCGATGTCGGCTCATCGAAGAGCATCACCTTTGGATGCATGGCGAGCGCGCGGGCAATGGCGGCGCGCTGCTGCTGGCCGCCGGAAAGATGAGCGGGATAGCAATTGCGTTTATCGGCGATGCCGACTTTGGCGAGCAAAGCTTCAGCTTCCTCGATGCATTCGGCGCGTGAACGGCGCTGAACATGGATCGGCGCCTCGATAAGGTTTTCCAGGACCGTCTTGTGAGACCAGAGATTGAAACTCTGGAACACCATGCCGAGCTGAGAGCGGATACGGTCGACCTGCCATCGATCCGTCGCCCGGTGTGCGCCTCCGGCATTGCGCTGCATCGAGATCGTTTCGCCGGCAACGGTCACTTCACCGGAATCCGGCGTTTCCAGCAGATTGATGCAACGCAGGAACGTCGATTTCCCGGAGCCGGACGAACCGACAATGGAGACGACATCGCCTTCCAAAGCATCAAGGGAGATGCCCTTGATGACTTGTACAGGCCCGAAGCTCTTGTGCATGTCGCGCACGCTGAGGGCGATTGGTGTAGCCGTCATCGATGTTCTCCTGCAGGGATCGCCACAACGGCATTCTCTCGGTTGACGGGAGGAGGCGCGCGCAAATGCGGGCTAAGCCTGTACTCGGCGAATTGAATGAGACGCGTCAGCAAGAAATTGAGGGCGAGATAGATGGCCCCGGAGACAACGAAGACCTCGATTGCCCGGTAGGTCTCGGAGATGATCTTCGCGGCAACTCCGGTTACCTCCATCAGCGTAATGATCGAGGCAAGCGATGTCGCCTTGACCATCGAGATCATCTCGTTGCCGTATCCGGGCAATGCCTGTCGGATTGCCAGCGGCAGGACGATCCGGCGAAACATCAGAAAACGGTTCATGCCGCAGGCGCGGGCAGCCTCGACTTGACCGTGCGGTACCGAGAGCATGCCGCCGCGAATGATCTCGCTGGCGTAGGCCGCGGTATTCAAGGTCAGCGCCAGAACCGCGCACCAGTAAGGATCGCGGAGAAACGGCCAGAAGACGCTGTGCCGTATGGCTGGAAACTGACCGAGACCATAATAGATGAGAAATATCTGCACCAAGAGCGGCGTGCCGCGGAAGACAAAGACATAGAGCCGCGCGAACCAGTCCAGCGCTGCCACACAGGAGAGGCGGGCAAGCGCCAGCAGCATCGCCAGAATGGCCCCAAGGCAGATCGACGTCACGGCAAGCTCGAGCGTCAGCGGAATTGCGAAGACCAGGCTCAGAAATGTTTCCTGGAGAAAGGGCCAGTCCATCACGCCCTCCTCACGCCGCGCGACAGGCGCCGCTCCGCCTGCCGGATGACGAGGCTCGAAACTGTCGAGATCATCAGGTAGATCGCGCCGGCCATCAGGTAGAAATCGAATGGAAGCCCGGTCGACCCCGCGCCGACCTGGGCCTGGCGCAGGAGCTCGGCAACACCGGTGATCGATACCAGTGCCGACTCCTTCAGGACGACCTGCCAGACATTGCCGAGACCGGGAAGCGCGTGACGTAGGGTCAGCGGCGCAACGATCCGCCGCAGACGAAGCCAGCGCGGCATGCCGCAGGCGATAGCCGCCTCGATCTCACCCGGATGGACCGCCTTGAAACCACCTCGCAGCACTTCCGTGAACTGAGCGCCGGAGGTGACGCCCACGGCGAGGGAGCCGGCAAGAAAGCCCGGAAAGCCGAGGAAACCTTCGGCGCCGAAAAGCCGGCCCACCGCCGTAACCACGGCGCTACCGCCGAAATAGAAGAGATAGATGACCAGCAGATCGGGAATGCCCCGCAGCACCGTTGTATAAGCGTCGGCGACTGCGCGAGCAAAGCCGTTACCTGCAATCTTGGCCCATGCCCCAAGCGTCCCAATACAGGCGCCGACGGCATAGCCGGCGATTGCAACAAGGATGGTCATCCACGCTCCGGCTAGAAGAGCATGGCCCCAGCCATCCGGACCGAAGCCGGCAAGCTCGAAAAAACCAGGCTGGCTCATGTTGCTGCCCCGGAAGAGCATGTTTTTGCAGGAACTGACATTGTCATAGCGTGGCTGGTCGACTGAACGACGCCGACCGTCTTGCCTTTGAGGGCTTCGCCGATTCCGGCAATCACCGGATCGGCCTTGGACTTGTCGTTCAAATTCGGCCGTTCGCCGAGCATCGGCAGAGGAGACACCGGCCGGTCCTTCAGATGCAGAAAGCTCTCGAGCTCCTCCCGCGTTCCGGACAATTTCACCCGACGGGCAAACTCGCGGATAAGCGCTGTCAGGCGTTCACGATCGGGCTGCAAGTCCTGGTTAGGCATCAGCCTGCTCCGGCAATGGCGGCTCAACGTCATCCGGGATCGGATTGATGAAAGGCGTCCGCTCCAGACGCGCCCTGTGATCGGCCTTGGCAGCTTCGATCAATCCGGGGTTACCGATGAGATCGGCGGCCGTGCTCGCCATCACCTTGGCCGCGTGTTCGGTTCCCTTGTGGGCAGCCGGCAGCTTCCCTTGCGCAACCAGCTGCCAGGAATGTCCTGGCGTTCCGACAGCATAGGTAGCTCCTCGCATCTGCACGGTCGGCACCACCCAGCTGACGGTCCCGACATCGGTGGAACCGACCAATGTGCCGTCACCGGCATTCAACGGAAAAATCTCCTCGCAGAGCGGCTGGTCCTCCTTCGGTTTCAGCGCGAAACGACCATAGGACGCTGCGATATCCTCTGCATTGAAGGTCTGCTGGAACTTGCGGGCCATTTCTCGATCCGCGTCATCGAACACGGGCGGGCCAAGGCGCTGCAGATGCGAGAACATGCATTCTTCGAGTGGTGTATTGCCGACGAGGTTGGCGTCGCCGCTGACGATTTCACTGCGGACGGCCGTCTCGGTCATCAGAGCCGCACCTTCGGCAACCTTCTTGACGCGGGCGACCAGAGACAGGAGTTCCGGCAAGGTCCTCGCGCGGACGAGATAGCGTACCGTCGCGCGCGCCTGCACGACGTTAGGCGCCCCGCCGCCCGCATCAGTGATAGCATAGTGGATGCGCGCGGTCGAAGGCATGTGCTCGCGCATATAGTTGACGCCGACATTCATAAGCTCCACCGCATCGAGAGCGCTACGGCCGAGATGCGGTGTGGCGGAGGCATGCGATGCGCGGCCCGAAAAATGGAAATTGATCTCATTGCAGGCGAGCGAAATGGGGTTATTGACCCCGGCAAAGGCTGCCGGATGCCAGGAGATCGCGATATCGACGTCGTTGAAAACGCCGGCGCGCACCATGAAGCCCTTCGAAGAGCCGCCTTCCTCGGCCGGGCATCCGTAATAGCGCACCCTTCCCTTCAAGCCGCTTTCGGCCAGGAAATCCTTGATCGCGGCGGCAGCGAGCATGGATCCGGCTCCGAGCATGTTATGGCCACAGCCATGACCATTGCCGCCGTCGACCAAGGGGCGCTGCTCGGCAATACCGGCCTCCTGACTCAGTCCCGGCAGCGCGTCGAACTCGCCAAGAATTGCAATGACCGGGCCACCCTCGCCTGCCTCTCCCATGACTGCTGTCGGCAGACCGGCAATGCCGCGCTCGACACGAAAGCCTTCCCTTTCCAGCATGCGGGCGTGCTCTTCGGCGGATTGATATTCGAGGTAATTGGTCTCGGGAATATCCCAGATGCGATCACTCAACTCGAAGAACGACGCGCGCTTTCTCTCGACTATTTCCCAAACCGCATCGGAGTTCTGCATGGATTTACAACCCGCCTCGTATAATGGTAATCAAATTGGCGCCAATTTTATGCTCCAATTGAGTCGGACACGCAAGCCATGAGCAGGAATATTTTTCGACGCTGTCAATCGGCCTCGTTGTTGGCCGGGGGAGAGCTATGATAGTCATCGCCGAAATCGGGCTGGGGAGAACTGCATGAATTCGCTGGAAAGCGGAGCGATGGTGCAAGCACAAGAGCTGCAAACCTCCGATGTGACCGAACTCATTCTCCAGGATATCCTTGCCGGCCGTCTCCCGCCTGGAACCTGGTTGAAGCAGATCGATCTCGAAAGGCGGTATAACTGTACGCGACCCGAGGTCCGCAGAGCTCTCGACAGATTGGTGCAGAAGCGACTGGTGGAGCATGTCCCCAATCGAGGTTATCATGTCCATGAGCAAGACGGGCGCCGCGCCCAGGAGGTCAGCGACATTCGCGTCATCCTCGAAGTTGCCGTCAGCGACCGCATCGTCGCGAATGCGAGCGAGACGGATATTGCGAACTTACGGGTTCTAGCTTCACGCTTCGACGATCTGGTGCTGAACGGCACCATGCTTGAACTTTACGAAGCCAATCTCGCCTTCCACCGCCATCTGCTTGCTCTCGCAGGCAACCAGGAACTCGTGGAACTGATCACGGAGATTCGGCAGCGGACATCCTCTGCGCCGGTGTCGCAGTGGCGAACGCGCGCCCGCATCGAGCAATCCGGTCGCGAACATCAACAGATGGTCGATGCGATAGAGAGACGCGACACCGATGGTCTGATGGAGCTGACGCGCAGGCACATTCTTCAAGCTTGATCGGCCTCGATGACGCGGCAGCTGTTGCTGGAACTTGGGATAACCGGAAATCGCTGGAGGGTGCATTTTTCGCCACCTCCGGCATGACCTCGTGGCTTTTATGCAATGGAACCGCCTGCAGTTTTGGCGCCGTGCCATCTCAACCATCCGCAGCCAGTTGATATCCCCATATCATGCACCTCGTACCGACAGCCGCCCTCCATCCGCAAGCTCATCCGCGCGTTCGTTGCCGGCTATGCCGGAATGGCCCTTGCACCAGGCAATGGTCACCAGGGCGTTCTGCGAGAATTGAAGATCGACCGCTTTCCAGAGTTCCGCATTAGCGATCGTCCGGCTTCGGGCGTTCCCATTCGGACTGCTTTTCTTCCAGCCGTTATTCTTCCAAATGTGCCGCCTGTCGTTGCAGCCTTTGACGGCATAGATCGAATCCGACCAGATGGTCGCTGCTTCGCCCGTTGCTTCGCTATTGATCCACATGATTGCCTTCAAGACGGCGGTCAATTCCATCGAATTATTGGCGGAATCACGCATACCGCCGAAGCTGGACGCGATTTCCGCAACCTCGCGATAGGCGACGAAGGCCCAGCCTCCGTGCCCGGAACCGGGGTCATAACAACCGTCCACAAAGACGTGGAGACCGTGGCTTTTCGGTAGTCCGGCCGTCGTTGTGGAGGAGCCTAGCTCATTGGAAATGCCCGCCATTTTCGCCTTCGCTGCGCCCCGCCCGGACCGGCGCGATTTGCGACGGCCACCCGAAGCCGACATTGGAATTGAACGTTCCCTTGTGTCAACTATTGACGACCGTGGGGCCGACAGCGCCTACTGCCGATGGGAAACTGTGAGGGGCAGCGCCATGGACAATCCGTTGAGCAGGGCCGGCAAGCGGGATCATGCCGTAACCGTTCGCCGTATTCTCAAGGTCAATCACGCCGGCGAATTCGGCGCAATTCGCATCTACGGGGCACAGATCTGGATGGCCCGTCGGCTGTTTCCTGAGATCGGGCCCGCACTTCGCGAAATTCGGGACGACGAGATCGAGCATTGCCGCCTGTTTCGCGACGCGATGCCATCCAGGAATGCCAAGCCATGTCGCGTCACGGCATTCTGGAGCCTCGGCGGTTATCTGCTCGGTTTCCTGACGGCCCTCGGCGGGCGTAACATGGTCTGGGTCTGCACCGAGGCGGTTGAAAGCACAGTTCACCGCCATCTCGAAGATCAATTGATCCTCCTCAAGAGCCGCGATCCACAGCTTCACGGCCTCATCGCCTCGATCCAAGAAGAGGAGTTGGCGCATCTCAGGGAGGCTGAGAGGAACCAGACGAAACGCGGCATCGGCCACGCCCTGCTTCTGCCAGTCATCGCCGCGCTCACGGACCTGATGATCTGGCTCTCGACATGGGGAGACTCAAGCTGGATGCGTGCCGAAATGGCGCGCTCCAAGGGTGTTTGATGGTCTGGCAGCCGCTTCTGGCGCCATTCAGTCATCACCGGTATTGGCCCAAAGCAGGCATTGCTCTGGGCCAAAGGGCTTAATTGAGACGGCGAAGTCAGTTCTTCGCAGGTGGCTTGGGAGGCTCGGCCAGGTTGATCCGGTTGCCCTCACCGTCGAATATCTGAGCCACGAGCCCAAAGTCGCCTTCGATTTTGTTGGCGAGTTGCAAGCCCTGACGCGAAAGCCTTTCGAGCTCAACCTCGAGCTCGGGGACGACGATCGTTATGATCCCGTTGCCGGCGCGTTTGTCATCCTTCCAGACCTGCAGGCCGGCCCCACCCATGTTACGCCACTGAGCCATGCCTGGTATCGGCCTGCTATCTGCTGGGCGCCCCATGAGCTTCTCATACCAGATGAGTGCCTCGTCAAAGTCGGAAACGGTGGCGGAAGCGAAGATGCTCTGTACTGCTATTGAAGTGGTGGTCATGTCGTACTCCTTTGTTGGACAAATGGATGTCGTGCAGGAGTTCTCGATTTCGACAGGCCGCGCAAAAAAGCTCGCAGTCAACACAAAACTTTTGAGCGCTGTTCTTCAAGGTGGTGCCGTTCTGCCTCCGACCAACACAATCCGATAGCGACCGTGAAAGCTTCCGCCGCCTCGACATGCCTTCCGAGATCGGCGCAAATTTGCGCTCGGGCCGTCCAGTACGGCAGGTAGTCGGCCATTCGCGGGTCGCCGGCAAGCGCATATATGTCACCAAGGGCCGCGTCCGCCTGCCCTATCCGCACGAGAGCCACGGACCGATTGAGCGTCACGACGGGCGACGGAGCAATCCTGCCCAGCACATCATAGAGGGAAACGACGGCCTGCCAGTTTGAGATGCCGCTCAAACGGCGCACGACATGGGCAGATTGGATGGCCGCCTCAATCTGGTAGCGGCCAGTCGCACCCTTTGCGTTGGCGTCTCGCAGGAGACCCTCGGCGAGGCGCAATTGCTCGTGATCCCAAAGTCCGACATCCTGGCTGTCCAGCGGTACGAATGCACCGGAGGGGCCCCTGCGGGATGATCGCCGCGCCTCCGTATAAAGCATCAGCGCAAGAAGACCTTTCGGCTCCGGCTCGTGCGGAAGCAGGGATACGACCACGCTTGCAAGCCAGATTGCCTCTTGTCCAAGCGCTTCCGCCCTGTCGATGTCCATCCACCCGCTGGTATAGGCGGCGTAGATGGAGGCGAGTATCGGCGGCAGCCGGTGCGATAGTTCCTCCTTTTCCGGCACGAGGAACGGAATTTTCCCATCCCTGATCCTCGCCTTGGCTCTTACGAGCCTCTGGCCCATGGCCCTTGGAGAGACGAGAAACCGCGCGGCGATGTCTGCAGCGGTCAGGCCCAGCACGGTCTGGAGGATCAGCGGCGTTCGCGCGGAGGCATCGATGCCAGGATGTGCGCAGGCAAACATGAGCGCCAGTCGCCTGTCCGCAATTTCCTCATCCATTTCCGCCGCTGCCGAGAGTTCCTCGGCGATGAGGGTAAGACGATCGGCGCTCTTCGCCTTCACTTTGTCCTTGCGCCAGTCGTCGAGCTTGCGCCTGCGCGCGATCGTCAACAGCCAGGCATCGGGGTTATCGGGCACGCCATCGACAGGCCATTTTTCGAGAGCCGTGAGGAAAGCAGTCGCGAGCGCATCCTCGGCGGACGCGATATCACCCAAGCGCGCGCCAAGATAGGCGACGAGGCGACCATAGCTCTCGCGCGCCACTCGCTCTGCTACACCTCGGGCAACGGTGGAACCCGAAACCGTCATCCTGCATGTTCCGACGCATCCCTGATGCGACGAACCTCAACCGTTCCCCAGGACGCAGCAGGGCAGCGCGCCGCCCATTTGTTGGCTTCGTCCATATCGGCAACGTCTATGATAAAGTACCCACCGAACTGTTCGCGAACATCCGCATAAGGGCCGTCCAGAACACTGACGTCATTCCCTTGAACGCGAACGACACTCGCCTCAGAGGAACCGACCAGGGCATTGCTGGAGACGAATGCTGCCGCTTTCTCCAGCGCTTGCTGATAGGCATACATCTGGCCCATGAAGCGCGCCATGTCCTCGGGCGCTATGGACTTCCCGGCAGCTTCGTCCGCATGCAGCATCAGCATGTAGCGCATTTGCTTTATCCCCAGTGAAAACCAATCCCCAGCAGGAGCGAGCTGGGAGAATAACAATTCGGATGAAGAAGGGAACTGCTGTTAACGGCTGCAGTGTCCGTCGCCGGGGCAACGCTGTTGCCCGCATCTTCTGGATAAAATCCCGAAAATGCGCTAGGAATTGATCCAAGCTTATTAAGAGAAATACCTTAAGAGACAAGGTACGGCGAATGGACGCCACCTTTGACCGATCGACACTTTCTCACTTCCGGACGATGCCGTGAAACGCCGAAACCTGTCTCTTGCTCTTGTGCTTGCGCTGGCATCGCCGGCTGCCGCACAGAGCAGCGCCGTCTGCAACGACCTGCGTGGTCGCCTGGCCGACCTACCACGATCGATCGGCAACAATAACGGGCAGGAAGCGCGCCAATATGCCAGCGCAATCGCCGAGCAGAACCTCGAGCTGCGCAAGGTCCGCAACGATCTGCGCAGCTATGGCTGCACCTCGGGTAGCATGGTGGTGATCGGCGGCGAGAATGCCGATTTTTGCGCCGAGCTTTCTGATGCCGAAGCCCGGATGGTCGACAATATCCGTTATCTCCAGGATCAGCGCGACGAGTTGCGCAGCCAGGCCGGCGATGACGACGCGCGCCGGGAATTGACGGCGGCACTCGAACGCAATGGCTGCAGCAGCGACAATTTCTATGCCCCGACCGAGCGCAGCGCCAGCGATCCTGCCCCAAGCGTCGAGGAACAGGCGATGCGCACCGACACCTTCATCCCGCTTGGCGGCGGTGAAGAGGCCGATCCATTTTACGGCCTGCCGAGGGCCGAAATGTTTTCGCCGGTCAGCACCATTTGCGTTCGCAGCTGCGACGGCGGCTTCTTCCCGATCAGCTCGAACACCACCTCGGTCGATTTCGGCCGCGATGCGCAGACCTGCGCCAAGATGTGCCCCGGCATCGAGACCGAGCTCTTCTATCGCGACGTGACCAGCACCGAAGCCTCGAACATGATCTCGGTCGCAACAGGCGCGCCCTATAGCGCCATGAAGAACGCCTTTGCCTACAAGAACCGCGCTCCCGGCGAGAAAAATACCTGCGCCTGCAATCTGACCGCCTATTACGAGGAGATGCGCGGCAAGCAGACCCTGAGCGAACCGCCGCAGCAGGGCTCGATCACGACGGTCCGCACCAATCCGCCGGCGAAAGATACTGCGGCAGCAGCAGTCCCGCCGCAGCCATCCGTTCCCGAACGTCCCTACGACCCCACGCAGAACAAGGTCCGTCAGGTCGGCCCGCAATTCCTTGCTGGCGACCAGGGCTCGATCGACCTTGCCAATCCGGCGACGCCGGGCCCGCAACCACAACAGCAGTAATTGCTAAGGGTCGTTGCGTCCCCATCCGTCGTGGAAAACCAGTTCCTCGAGCGGCAGCCGCTGCCGCCAGCCTTTGACCGAGAGTTCCGGTTCATCATAAAGCCGATCGACAAAGCCGGCGCATAGCCAGGCGACCACCTCGATATGCTCGGGTATGCCGAGAATTGATTTCAGGTCGCCTTCACGAAAGATGCTGACCCAGCCGATGCCGACCCCTTCGGCGCGGGCCGCAAGCCAGAGGTTCTGGATGGCGCAAACGGTCGAATAGGAATCCATCCGCGGATTGTGCGTCCGTCCCAGCACCACGCTGCCGCCGCGAGTGGGATCGCAGGTCACGCATATGCCGAGCGGCGCCTCCACGATGCCTTCGAGCTTGAGGGATCGATAGGCCTGCCGCCGCTCGCCTTCGAACATCGACGCCGCCTCTTCGTTGGCGTTGGCAAAGGCGTCGCGCACGCGCGCACGGACAGCTGGACTATTCACCAGAATGAAATTCCATGGCTGCATGAAGCCGACCGACGGCGCATGATGGGCGGCTGTCAGGAGCCGCGCCACGATGTCGTCGGGCAACGGATCGGGCAGGAACTGGCTGCGCACGTCACGCCGCGTCATGATCGCGTGATACACGGCTTCGCGCTCGGCCAGCGAAAAACCGGACGCCGCCGAAAGGGCATCCGCATCAAAGGGTCGCATCGTCAAATCCCCAACAACGCAACCGCCCGCCGTCCGCGCGGGTTGGGTCTATCTCGCCAGGCCGGTCTTCTGACTTGGCTTCATCCATCTGCCGCAGCCTTCCCGGCAAAAGCCAGTGGCGCGATGAAGCGGCAGACGTCGGCCTTACAGCGTTGGGCACGTTCCGGCCTTGCACCGGATTCCCGATTCTCCCGCCTGGACGGCGGGCACCTGACGGCGCATCTATTTCAGGAAACCGACGCGGCGGCAAGTGCACGCAGACCGAACCTGAAACCACGGCTGCATATGGCTGATCGAGGGGCGGATCACCGGGCAGACAACCCCCTCCTCGGCGATCTTTTGGTCGCAGGAGGAAACAGCCTCTGTGTGCCCGCCCATCCTCCTCTACTTTATGATTTATTCACACATCAAATCCACACTGCCTTTGCGCGTTTTGGGTCGCAAACTCCGACATGGGCATGAGCGCTCGTGATGTGACCGTCAGCGTCGATGCCGTGCTGATATGCCGGTCGCGAAGATGGTCGACCGAGCCGCAATTCCAGGCTCCACGGATGTTCCAATTCTTGAAAACGATGCCCCTGACAGCCAAGCTGGCGGCGATTATCGTTGCCGTCAATCTCTGCGGCATTTCCGCCTTGGCCACCTATACATGGATGTATGAAACCCGGGCGCTGGTTGATGGCGCCCACGCAAATTGGTCCAAGGATGCGGAGCAGTTTGCATCTCTGGCCGCCGGCGGCGTCAAATGGGGCAAGGCGAACGCCGTTCGCGAGGCTTATTCGCTGTATCGTGACGATCCCTCGCTCGATCTTGTGCAATTTGCCGCATTCAACGCAGAGCTCGCTGCCGTCGACAGCTGGACCCGCGACGGCGTTTCCGGTTTGCCAACGCCGGCCGACCTGGCGACCCGCCTCAGCGCAAAACCCGACAAAACGACGATCGATGACAGCGGAATGTCCGCCGGTTTGGTCACGATTATCGCGCCGCTGCCGCTGGACAAGTCGGGCAAGACAACCGGCTACATCGTCACGAACTGGTCTGTCGAAAAAATCACTTCCGAAGTCCGCCAGAAGGTCCTCGTTTCGCTGCTCACGCAGTCCGCCATCACCGCTCTCGCCGTCATCGCTTTCCTCCTCGCCATGCGCAGCCTCGTTGGCAGGCCGCTCAGGATCCTCAGCAAACGAATTGGCGCGCTGCAGAATGGCGACCTCGCCTCCTCCGTCGCCTACAAGGAGAATGGCGACGAAATCGGCTTCCTCGCCCGTGCGCTGGAGGTCTTCCGTCACGAGGCGATCGCAAAGGTCGAAAGAGAGCAAGTCACTGCCGAGCAGACCGCCTCGTTCGACGCCGAACGGGCCCGCAACGCATTGCTGACGGAAGAAGCCGGCAACAGGCAACGGCTGGTGATGACCACTCTTGCGAACGCATTGGAAAGACTGGCCGCCGGCGACTTCTCGATCCAGCTTGCCGATCTCGGCCCTGAATTCGATAAATTGCGGCAGGACTTCAACAACATGGTCCAGGCCGTCGCAGCCGCGCTGACAGAGATAAAGATCGCTTCCGTCGCGGTTGAGGGCGGATCGAGCGAGCTGGCTTCCTCCGCAGATCAGCTGGCCAAACGGACCGAACAGCAGGCGGCAGCACTGGAACAGACCGCTGCGGCACTAGATGAAGTGACGACGACAGTCAAAACATCGTCGCAGCGGGCTGAAAATGCTGGACAATTGGTCGAGGAAACCAAGCGAGGTGCTCACGTCTCGGCGACGGTGGTGCGCGACGCGATCGGCGCGATGGACCGGATCCAAACCTCCTCCAGTCAGATCGGCCGCATCATCGGCGTCATCGACGAAATCGCATTCCAGACGAATCTGCTGGCGCTGAATGCCGGCGTCGAGGCCGCACGCGCCGGCGAGGCCGGCAAGGGATTTGCGGTTGTCGCACAGGAGGTTCGTGAACTCGCCCAGCGCTCGGCAAATGCGGCAAAGGAAATCAAGAACCTGATCAACGTTTCCGGCCAAGAGGTTGCTGCCGGCGTCGGGCTGGTGAACGAGACTGGCGACGCTCTCCTGAAGATCGAGGAGCAGATCAACCGCATCAGCGACAGCATCGCTACCCTCGTTCAGTCCTATCGCGAGCAGGCGACCGGTCTGCAGGAAATCAACGGCGCGATCAACCAGATGGATCATGCGACGCAGCAGAACGCGGCCATGGTCGAAGAAACGAACGCGGCCTGCCAAGAGCTGCTGTCGCAGGGACGCCGGCTGCAGGATTCGGCCGGCCGGTTCCTCGTCGGCGCATCCTTGGCGAGTCAGCCCAGGCCGGTCCAGCCGAGCGCCAGTCAATCTCGTCCGGAAACCAGAACCGTCGTGCCGCGGCTTGCAGGAAATGCAGCCGTTGCCGCTTCTCCCGGTGCCTGGGAGGAGTTCTGACGCCGCCCCCCCGACGAGACTTTATTTTTCAGCAACTGATCACAGGAAGGGAACAGTTATGAAGAGAGTTGTGACCGCATTGCTTTTCACCTCTGCCGCTATCGTCGCGCCCATGAGCGTATCGATGGCTGAGGATGCCAAGCTTGCCCCTATCGCCGACTACGTGAAGAGCGACGTGAAGCCCTGGCTGAACGATCCCGCCATCATCGAGGCCATCAAGGCGCAGGACACTGCGAACGCCAAGCTGAGCGAAGCCGACATCGACGCTCTCGACAAGAAATGGCGTGGCGAGGTCGACGGTTCCGACCATTCCATGATCGATGGCGTGCTTGGCAATGCGCTGTCGAAATTCCTTCAGGCGAAGAAAGAAGCGTCTGGCGGCAAGATTACCGAGATCTTTGTCATGGACGCAAAAGGGCTGAATGTCGGTCAAAGCGACGTCACCTCCGACTACTGGCAGGGCGACGAGGCGAAATTCCAGAAGTCCTTCGGCGCCGGCAAGGATGCCGTCTTTGTCGACGAGATCGAAAAGGACGAATCGACCCAGACACTGCAGTCGCAGGCAAGCATCACGATCTCGGACGAAGCGGGAACGCCGATCGGCGCGGTCACCGTCGGCGTGAACGTCGACGCCCTCTGATTTCGGCATATGCATTTTTCGCGCGAATTATAGACCGTATGGCCCGGAAGTGGACGCTTCCGGGCCATACGCTTTGCCTCCCGAACCAGGAAGCCGCTCCCTCGAACGGTGGTTTCAGCTCGCAAATTTTGCGTGACAATGGACGGCGGCGACGCTACATACGCGCCATGTCGACGACTTCAATTTACGCCTCGCGATTTTATTCGTACCGCTGCTCTCAGCGGATGCGGGTCCGTGCGTAACTGAATTCGACGCGACGACCACCCGAACAGCCGCTAGTCTACCTGGCGGCTTTTTTGTTCCGCACGGTATGACCAAACAGGAGCCATGCCGTGTCCGATACCATCGATGATCTGCGTATCCTCGAGATCACCCCACTGACCAAACCCGCCGATATCATCGCGGAAATTCCCCGAACCGCTTCAGTCAGCGAGACGGTGACCAGCAACCGCAGTGCCATCCACCAGATCCTCAAGGCTGAAGACGACCGCCTGATCGTCGTCATCGGCCCCTGCTCCATCCACGATCCGGTTGCCGCGCTCGAATATGCCTCGCGGCTGGCCGAGCAGCGACAGCGCTTCTCCAGTGATCTGGAAATCGTCATGCGCGTCTATTTCGAAAAGCCCCGCACCACGGTCGGCTGGAAAGGTTTGATGAACGACCCGCACCTCGATGGCAGCTACCGTATCGAGGAAGGACTGAGGACTGCCAGACGCCTGCTGCTCGACATCAATGCGATGGGCCTTCCCGCCGGCGTCGAATTCCTTGAGACGATCACGCCGCAATACATTGCCGACCTCGTCAGCTGGGGCGCGATTGGCGCGCGCACGACCGAGAGCCAGATCCACCGCCAGCTCGCCTCCGGCCTCTCCTGTCCGATCGGCTTCAAGAACGGCACCGACGGCGGCGCACGCGTCGCGCTCGACGCGATCCTGGCCGCTTCACAGCCGCATCACTTCCCGGCCGTCACCAAGGACGGACAGGCGGCAATCGCTTCGACAAAGGGTAATGAGGACTGCCACATCATTCTGCGCGGCGGCAAGCGGCCGAATTACGAGGCGGCTGATGTCGAAGCCGTCACAGCGGAATGCCTTAAACTCGGCGTCGTCCCCCGCATCCTCATCGACGCCAGCCATGCCAATAGTGGCAAGGATCCGATGAACCAGCCGCTCGTCGTCCATTCCGTGGCCTCGCAGATCGCCGCCGGAAACCATCATATCAAGGGCATGATGGTAGAAAGCAACCTTGTCGCCGGCCGCCAGGATCTCGTTCCCGGCAAGCCGCTGGTCTACGGCCAGTCGATCACCGATGGCTGCATCGACTGGGATATGTCTGTTGGCGTGCTGGAAGATCTGGCGAAAGCTGCCCGCGAGCGGCGCAAGGCAGCCGTCGCAGCCTGACAGACAACATCAAGCACGGCGAGCAGACCCACCGCCTAACAGGGCGGTGGGGCCAACCCCGTTATCTCACGGCTACGCCTACCGGATACGGCTCATAACTCACGCCCAGTTGATCGATCCAAGTTCCGATTTGAAACTGGCACGAGCAACGTGGGTTACTAACCCACCGCCCGCCATCATGGGTGGGGTCCGGGCCTGATCAGCAGCACGCGGAATAGGAGCAGATTTAATAGAGCAGCCATGGATCCGTTGAATCGGGCTCGTGTTCAGTCGCGACCCTGTAATAGGTACGCATATCGTCGCGCTCTTTTTCGTAAGTCCACTTCAAGCCCCATCTGCATTCGTCCGTCATGCACTCACGGCTCTTCGATTCGAACATATCGAGTTGAAATTCCTCGCCATTGATTTCGCCGGTGATCGAGCCGGTTTTCCCCTTATCCTTCGATATGAGTTCAAACGCCCCTGCTCGACCATCCAGACAGTAGATCTTCCCGCGATAGGTTCGCTCGCCGGTCTCCAGCTTCCAGAAATTTGTCTTCACCTGCGACACGCTGTAGCGACCCTTGCATTGCTGCCTTTCGGCCGAGCCAATCTCAATCGTTCCCCCCGTCTGCTCACTCTCGTTACTTGCGATCACCTTTCCGAGCACCGGAGTACCCGTTGCGAGGTAGCTTCCCTCGACCCCGCGGACAAAAAGATATGAACATCCTGCGAGCGTGAAACCCATTCCCACCACGGAGCCGGCGATCGTGAAACCACGCAGCGTCCACGCCCATCTCAAGACAGCCAGCAAGTCTATACCTCCAGATTCATCCTCAGTAGGCGGTCTCTCGATATCATCAAATTCCCACCGCCCCATCATCAAATGGCGGTGCGCCGCTTTCAAGATCTCACCGGAAAATACCTGACATAGGCAAACTCATCACCATCCGGTGACCAGCAGGGCACGTTGATCGTGCCCTGCCCGCCGAAAAGCTCGAACAGCGTCTTCAGGTTGCCGCCGTCCATATCCATCAGCCGCAGCCGCACGTCGAGGTCGCGCGGATGGTCGAAAACCGATGGGTCGTAGGACAGGATCAGCACCTTGTCATTGCTGGGTGACGGATGGGCGAACCAGTTCACTTGATCATCCGAAGTCACCTGTTGGAGACCCGTGCCATCGGGGTGGATGCGCCAGATCTGCATCAGCCCGGTGCGGCTGGAGTTGAAATAGATCCATTGCCCGTCGGCGGAATAATCCGGCCCGTCGTTACGACCCTCGCCATGGGTCAGCCGCGTCTCGACGCCGCCATCGACGGAGATGGTATAGATATCGAAGAGGTCGTCGCGAATGCCGCAATAGGCCAGCTGACGCCCGTCCGGCGACCAGCCGTGCCAGTAGGATGGCTGGTTTTGAGTGACGAGCCGCGGCGTGCCGCCTTCGATCGGCAGGATATAGATCGCTGACTTGCCGAATTCGGTCTTGTCGGAGATGACGATCTCGGTGCCATCAGGCGAGATACCATGGTCATTGTTGCAGTTGACGGCAAAGCCGGTATCGACCTTGACTACCTCGCCGCCATTGAGCGGCAGCCGGAAGAGCAGCCCGTCGCCGTTGAGCAGGAGATAGGAACCATCGGGCGAGAAGTTCGGCGCTTCCACCAGCCTGTCCGTCTGCCAGACCTCGCGAGCCCTGCCCGTCCTGACATTGTAGATCTCGACCGAGCTTCGCATATTGCCTCCCCGATATGTCGATTACGTCAGCGATCGCGGAATCGGTTGGTGATCGGATAGCGCCGGTCGCGGCCGAAGTTCTTCTTGGTGATCTTCACGCCCGGCGCCGATTGCCGGCGCTTGTATTCGGCGAGATAGAGCAGGTGCTCTACCCGGTGAACGGTCGCGACGTCATGGCCGCGCGCGACGATCTCCTCAACCGCCATCTCCTTCTCCACCAGGCACTCGAGAATATCGTCGAGAACGGGATAAGGAGGCAGCGAGTCCTGGTCCTTCTGATCGGGACGCAGCTCGGCCGATGGCGCCTTGTCGATGATATTCTGCGGGATTACCTCGCCCGACGGCCCCAGCGCAGTCGGCGGCACATTCTCGTTGCGCCAGCGCGCCAGCGCATAGACCTGCATCTTGTAGAGGTCCTTGATCGGATTGAAGCCACCGTTCATGTCACCATAGAGCGTGGCGTAGCCGACCGACATTTCCGATTTGTTGCCCGTCGTCACCACCATCGCGCCGAACTTGTTGGAGATCGCCATCAGGATGACGCCGCGCGCGCGGCTCTGCAAGTTCTCCTCGGTGATACCACTCTCTGTACCCTCGAAGAGGTTGGACAGCGCGCTGCTGAATCCGGTTACTGGCTGCTCGATCGGTACGATGTCATAACGGCAACCGAGCGCCTTGGCGCAGTCGGCTGCATCCTTCAGTGAATCTTCCGAGGTGTAGCGATAGGGCAGCATGACCGTTCGCACCCGCTCCTCTCCGAGAGCATCGACCGCGATCGCTGTGCAGATCGCCGAGTCGATGCCGCCGGAAAGGCCGAGAACGACGGTTTTGAAGCCGTTCTTGTTGACGTAGTCGCGGAAGCCGAGCAGGCAGGCGCGGTAATCGGCCTCCTCGCCTTCGGGGATACGCGCCATCGGCCCTTCGGCGCAGTGCCAACCTGCTTCCCGACGTTTCCAGGTCGTCACTGCAAGCGCCGTCTCGAACTGGCTCATCTGGAAGGCGAGCGATTTGTCGGCGTTGAAGGCGAAGCTCGCCCCATCGAACACGAGCTCGTCCTGGCCTCCGAGCTGGGCGGCATAGATCAGCGGCAGGCCGGTCTCCAGCACCTGCTTCAGCACCACCTGATGCCGGATATCCACCTTGCCTCGATAATAGGGAGAACCATTGGGCGACAGCAGTATCTCCGCCCCGCTTTCGGCAAGCGTCTCGCAAACGCCGAGTTCGCCCCAAATATCTTCACAGATCGGAATGCCGAGCCGCACGCCGCGGAAATTCACCGGCCCCGGCATGGCCCCCTGCACGAAGACCCGCTTCTCGTCGAACTCGCCGTAATTCGGCAGATCGACCTTGTCGCGCACCGCGACGACCTTGCCGCCGTCGAGCACGGCAACAGAATTATAGCGCCCCGTCTCATCCTGCCTGGGGAATCCGATGATGACGCCCGGCCCGCCATCGGCGGTGTCGGCCGCAAGGCTTTCCACCGCGTTCCAGCAGGCGCGGATGAAGGCCGGCTTCAGCACCAGGTCCTCCGGCGGATAGCCGGAGATGAAAAGCTCGGTCAACGCGAGTAGGTGCGCGCCCTCTCGGGCTGCCTCGGCGCGCGCTTCACGTGCCTTGGCAAGATTGCCGGCGACATCGCCGACCGTTGGATTGAGCTGGCCGATCGCGATGCGGAAGATATCGGAGAGAGCGTTTTCCTGTGTCATGTCATCTGTTTAGCCTGCGGCTCCCGTTACCGCAACACGTTCGCGGCCAAAGCGTTGCATCGGGCTCACGAATTTTTTGTGAACAGGCGCGCTGAAGGCTTACGGCACCGATGCATTGCAATTTACCGGCGGAGCGGAATACTGACGCGCGAAAGCGGCAACATCGATAACGGTCATCGGAAACAGGCCATGAATAATCTCTCGAATTTCGTGCACCATCATTTCGACAAACCGGCCGAAGAACTCGGCGACACCGAAAAGCGCGTGCTGACGAAAGCGCACGAGCGCAAGATCATCTCGACCGACGTCAACGCCGCCTTTTCTGCCGAGGCCTCGTTTGGAGAACGTGTCGCCGACAGCATCGCCCGTGTCGGCGGCTCATGGTCATTCATCCTCGGCTTCCTGGCCTTCCTCGTCGTCTGGACGGTGATCAATACCATCGTTTTGGCGAGTGGCGCTTTCGACCCCTACCCCTTCGTCTTCCTGAACCTGATCCTGTCAATGCTCGCCGCCATCCAGGCGCCCATCATCATGATGTCGCAGAACCGCCAGGCCGAGCGCGACCGCTTCGAGGCCGCCAAGGATTACGAAGTCAACCTCAAGGCCGAACTCGAAGTGCTCTCGCTGCATCAGAAGATCGACATGAGCGTGCTGACCGAACTGACGGCGCTGCGCGAAGACGTCGCGCGTCTCACTGCCGCGCTCGCGACCAAGACCTGACGCGAGGCATCCTCAAATCAACCAGGCGGATACCTGTCATATTGCGGCAGACCGTCTGATATCTCGTAGAAATCGCCCTTGTCGGCGCAGTAGATATGGTGGCTGAAGGTGAGGCCGCTCGGTTCGTCGAAAGTGCCTGCCATCACCGAGACTTCCGATCGTCCGTCACCCTGCCAGAACAATGCCGAGCCGCAATTCGAGCAGAAGCCGCGCTGCGCCTCTTCGCTGGACCGATACCAGCGGATGGCTTCTGCTCCCTCGATCGAAAGAGAGGCGCGCGGCACGTTGACCGCGGCATAGTAAAATCCCGTCTGCCGGCGGCATTGCGAGCAATGGCAGCCAACCACCGGTCCTGGCTTCGCCGCGATTGAATATCGCACGGCGCCGCAAAGGCAGCCGCCTGTGTTTTGTTCGCGCATGATCGTTCTCTCCTCGCTCCTGGAGAAAGTGCGGCCACTCGGCCCTGCCGTCAAATCCATTCCCCTGAACGAGCGATCAGAAATCTTGAAGGTGCACGCCAAAAGCGGCACTCGCCCAAGCATGGCTGGCGACCCCTCGCTGTTGCCCATCGACCACACCGGCCCATCTCCTATCGTCACCGCGTTGAACCGGACGCCGTTCTCGGTGATACTATAGCCTCGATTTATTCAACCGCCGGGAGACTGAAATGAGAGCGACCCTGTCCAAACAGAAAGGAAACATCGCCCACAAGGACATTCTGCTTCATGCATACTCCGTTCTCCCGCGCGAGGAAAAGCTCGCGACGCCATAACCTCTTTCTGAACCTCTTCCGGGGCGATTGGAAAGCCGCCGACCGCGAGCGGCGCCGGTCGCGAATGCGCAAATTCATCTCCTATTACCGTCCGCATCTGCCGTTGCTGCTTGCGGATCTGCTTTGCGCCATCCTCGTCGCCGGCACGGCGGTTGCCTTGCCGCTCTGCGCCAACATCGTCACGAGCCGGCTTCTTGCTCTACCGGACACCCCGCAGGCCTTCGCTCAGATCCTTGCGATGGGCGGTGTGATGCTTGCCGTTCTCGCGGTCCAGATAGCGGCGATCTTCTTCGTCGATTATCGCGGACATGTCATGGGCGCCCGCATCGAAGCGACAGTGCGGCAGGAACTCTTCGAGCATTGCCAGAAACTCTCGTTCAGCTTCTACGACCGCCAGCGCACCGGCCAGCTAATGAGCCGCATCACCAATGACTCCCTCTGGCTGGGCGAGCTCTTTCACCACGGCCCGGAGGATCTCTCCATTGCCGTTCTGAAATATGGCGGGGCCATGCTGGTCTTGTTCTTCATCGATCCGCTGCTGGCGACTCTCATCCTGCTGCTCACTCCGGTGGCAGTGGTCTATGCGCTCTATTTCAACCGGCGCATGAACCGTGCGCTCGAAGCCAGCAAGCGGCAGATCGCCGCCGTCAACGAGCGTGTCGAAGATGCGCTCGCCGGCATCCGTGTCGTCCAGTCCTTCGCCAACGAGGCACTGGAACGGCAGCGCTTCGCCGCGCAAAACCAGCGTTTTCTGCAAAGCCGCGCCGAAGGCTACCGCAGCGAGGCGTGGTTTTCGGTCGGCACCGAAACCTTCGCCCAGCTCGTTACCATATTGGTAATCATCGCAGGAGGCTTGCGCATCCTGGCGGCGGACCTGACCGTCCCGGATATGCTGACCTTCCTGCTCTGCGTCGGCGTGCTGGTTGATCCCGTGCAGCGGCTCGCCAATTTCGTGCGCCTCTGGCAGGAAGGCTATACCGGCTTCATCAGAGCCATGGAAATCCTGGAGATCGATCCCGATATCACCGACCGGCCGAACGCCCGTCCGATGCCGGTGCCGAGGGGCGAGATCAGTTTTTCCGACGTCGCCTTCGGCTACGAAGCCGATGGTCCCAGGGTGCTGGAGCGGCTTTCCCTCACCATCGCCCCCGGAGAATTCGTCGCCCTGGTCGGGCCTTCGGGGGTCGGCAAGAGCACGCTCTGCGCGCTCATACCGCGCTTCTACGATATCGACGCCGGAGCGATCCGCATCGACGGAATCGATATCCGCGACGTGACGCTGGCCTCGCTCCGGCGCCATGTCGGCGTGGTGCAGCAGGACGTCTATCTCTTTGCCGGCACCGTCGCGGAAAACCTCCGCTACGGCAGGCCGGATGCGACCGATGCCGAGCTGGAGGCGGCTGCCCGCGCCGCCAATGCGCACGACTTCATCATGGCCCTGCCCAATGGCTATGATACCGATATCGGCCAGCGCGGCGTCAAACTGTCAGGAGGCCAGCGCCAGCGCATCACGATCGCCCGCGCCTTCCTGAAAGATCCGGAAATCCTGATCTTCGACGAGGCGACCAGCGCCCTCGACAACGAGAGCGAACGGGCGGTGCAGCAGGCGCTGCTCACTCTGGCGAACGGCCGCACCACCCTGGTCATCGCCCACCGGCTGTCGACAGTGCGACATGCCGACCGCATCCTGGTCCTGACCGGCGACGGCATCGTCGAACAGGGCACGCATGATGATCTGATGGCGCAGGGCGGTGTCTATGCCAACCTGCACAGCATTCAGGCGAGCATCTGAAGGCAACAAAAAACCCGGCATCGCGCCGGGTTTTTTATCACGTTTCCGGCTGGCTTAGCCGTTTGCAACCATGCGCTTCTCATCTCGGCCGCCCTTCATGCGCTCGGCAAGCAGGAAGGCGAGTTCGAGCGCCTGGTCGGAGTTGAGGCGCGGATCGCAATGCGTGTGGTAGCGGTCCTGCAGATCGTCGGCGGTGACGGCCCGGGCACCGCCGGTGCATTCCGTCACGTCCTTGCCGGTCATCTCGACATGGATGCCGCCGGGATGCGTGCCTTCGGCGCGGTGGATCTGGAAGAAGCTTTCGACTTCCGACAGGATCCGCTCGAAGGGACGTGTCTTGTAGTTGTTAAGCGTGATCGTGTTGCCGTGCATCGGATCGCACGACCAGACGACCTTGCGGCCCTCGCGCTCGACGGCGCGGATGAGGCGCGGCAGGTTTTCGGCGACCTTTTCGTGTCCGAAGCGGCAGATCAGCGTCAGACGCCCGGCCTCGTTCGAGGGGTTCAGAATGTCGATCAGTTGCAGCAGATCGTCGGCCTGCAGCGACGGGCCGCATTTCAGTCCGATCGGGTTCTTGATCCCGCGGCAATATTCGACATGCGCATGGTCGGCCTGGCGCGTGCGGTCGCCGATCCAGATCATGTGGCCCGACGTGGCATACCAGTCGCCCGAGGTGGAATCGACGCGGGTCAGCGCCTCCTCGTAGCCGAGCAGCAGCGCCTCATGGCTGGTGAAGAAATCGGTCTCGCGCAGGCTCGGGTGATTTTCCGAAGTGATGCCGATCGCCTTCATGAAATCCATGGTTTCGCTGATGCGGTCGGCAAGTTTGCGGTAACGCTCGCCCTGCGGGCTGTCCTTGACGAAGCCGAGCATCCACTGATGCACGTTTTCGAGATTGGCGTAGCCGCCCATCGCGAAGGCGCGCAGAAGATTCAGCGTCGCGGCCGACTGGCGGTAGGCCATGGCCTGGCGTTCGGGGTTCGGAATCCGCGACTCCTCGGTAAACTCGATGCCGTTGATGATGTCGCCGCGATAGGCCGGAAGCGTCACGTCACCCTGCTTCTCGACATTCGAGGAGCGCGGCTTGGCGAACTGACCGGCGATGCGGCCGACCTTGACGACCGGCAGCTGCGCCCCGAAGGTCAGCACGACGGCCATCTGCAGGAAAGCGCGGAAGAAGTCGCGGATGTTGTCGGCGCCGTGTTCGGCGAAGCTCTCGGCGCAGTCGCCACCCTGCAGCAGGAATCCATTGCCCTCAGCGACATTGGCGAGATGCTTCTTCAGGCGGCGCGCTTCGCCTGCGAAGACGAGCGGCGGATAGCTGGCAAGAGTGGCCTCTGTTGCCGCCAAAGCGGCTGCATCGGGATATTCGGGAACCTGCAGGATCGGTTTTTGCCGCCAGCTGCTCGGGGTCCAGTTCTCTGCCATCTTACTAACCTCACTCACATCCAATCCTCGGATGCCCTGTCTTAATATCCGGCGGCTTATAGACCTTTAGATCAAGCTTGCAAAGGCCAATCACCGGCCGCTTTAAACCAGCATATACCATGTCGATTTCCCCATATTTCAGATTTTGCATGTAGAACCCGAAGGAGTTTCAACATTGGGGACATGTCATGGCGATCCTTCCGCCCGGCTTCATTTTGGACCGCTCGGGCAATTTCGGCATCATGACCGCATTGCTTATGGTGCCGCTCGTGGGTGCGGCCGGCATGGCGGTGGATGTGGCCCACGCACTGAGTCTGAGGACGCAGCTCTACGCCGCCGCCGATGCCGCTGCCGTCGGTTCGATCGCCGAAAAATCGGGCGCGGTCGCCGCCGCGATGACGATGAGCGGCAACGGCACGATATCGCTTGGCAGCACCGACGCCCGTAACATATTCATGTCCCAGATGTCAGGCGAGCTGACCGGCATTCAAGTCGATCTCGGCATCGACGTCACCAAGGCCGCAAACAAGCTGAACTCTCAGGTTTCTTTTACGGCGAACGTGCCGACCACCTTCATGCGCGTTCTCGGCCGGGATTCGATCACAATCTCGGGCACGGCGACAGCCGAGTATCAGACGGCTTCTTTCATGGATTTCTACATCCTGCTGGACAACACGCCGTCGATGGGCGTCGGCGCCACCGCCAAAGACGTCTCGACGATGGAAAAGAACACCAGTGACAGCTGCGCCTTCGCCTGCCACGAAACTCAAAACAAAAACAACTACTACAATCTTGCCAAGAAGCTCGGCGTCAGCATGCGTATCGACGTCGTGCGCCAGGCGACCAAGGAATTGACGCAGACCGCAAAAGCGACGCGGGTTTCCTCCAATCAATTCCAAATGGGCGTCTATACTTTCGGCACCAAGGCCGAAGATGCGAAGCTCACGACCATATCCGAGCCGACGGATGACCTCGACAAGGTGCGCACCTACACCGACGCCGTCGACCTGATGACCATTCCATATCAGGGCTACAACAACGACCAGCAGACGAGCTTTGACAACGCGCTGACACAGATGAAAGACATCATTACTACCCCCGGAGACGGCAGCACCTCAACGACGCCGCAGAAGATCCTGTTCTTTGTCTCGGATGGGGTCGGTGACAGCGAGAAGCCGAAGGGCTGCACCAAGAAACTCACCGGCAAGCGTTGCCAGGAACCGATCGACACCTCCTTCTGCAAGCCGCTGAAGGATAAGGGCATAAGGATCGCGGTACTTTACACGACCTACCTGCCTCTCCCGAAAAACAGCTGGTACAATACCTGGATCAGCCCCTTCCAGAGCCAGATCCCGACCAAGATGCAGGAATGCGCCTCGCCGGGCCTCTATTTCGAGGTGACGCCGACCGAAGGCATCGCCGATGCTATGAAGGCTCTTTTCCTTAAAGTCATCCGTGCGCCGCGCATCACCAGTTGAGAGTCTTGCCTAGAAGCGCTTTCCGTCGCGGATTCGATAGCTCGGCGCATACATGGTGACGAGCTCTTCGGCCGCTGTCGGGTGCAGCGCCATCGTCCGGTCGAAATCGTCCTTGGTGCAGCCGGCCTTGAGCGTGACGCCGAGCAACTGCGCCATCTCGCCGGCATCGTGCCCGAGGATATGAGCCCCCACAACCTTTCGGCTCGCAGAATCGACGATCAGTTTCATGATCATCCGCTCGGGCCGGCCGGAAAGCGTCGCTTTCAGTGGTCGGAACTGCGCGCGGTATACTTCGAGCTCACTGTGCCGCTTGCCCGCCTCTTCTTCCGACAGGCCGACGGTGCCAATCTCGGGCTGTGAGAAGACGGCGGTGGGGATGAGTTCATGGTCCGGCCGGGTCGGATTGTTCTTGTACTCGGTCTCGATGAAGCACATCGCTTCGTGAATCGCCACCGGCGTCAGTTGTACTCGATTGGTGACATCACCGAGAGCATAGATATTTTCGACATTGGTACGGGAATAATCGTCGACGATGATGGCGCCGCGCTCGTCGACGGCTACGCCGGCTGCCTCGAGACCGAGACCTTCCGTATTCGGATCGCGCCCGAGGGCCAGCATGACGACATCGGCCTGCAGCGTGCCGCTGTTCAGCGTCTCCAGCACCAGTCCATCGTCGGCCTTGGAAACCTGCCGCAGCGTATCGTGGCAGAGGATGCGGATGCCCTTGGCGACCATTGCCTCGTGCAGGCCCCGCCTCAGATCCTCGTCGAAGCGAGACAGGATTTCGGCGCCACGATAGATCAGTGTCGTCGCCACGCCGAGACCATGGAAGATATTGGCGAATTCGACGGCGATGTAACCGCCGCCTGCGATCACGATCGATTTTGGCAGTTCCTCGAGATGAAAGGCGTCATTGGAGGAAATGCAAAGCTCGTGTCCGGGAAGCGCGACATGCGGGTTCGGGCGTCCGCCGGTCGCGATCACGATCGTCTTGGCCGTCACCGTCTGCCCTGTTTTCACGAGCCGCAGCGTATGGGCATCGACGAGTTCGGCGCGCGTTTCCAGGATCTCGGCATTGGCGCCGGCGAGCCCCTTCTTGTAGAGGCCTTCCAACCGCGCGATTTCCGCATCCTTGGCGGCGACCAGCTTCTTCCAATCGAAGCTGCTTCGGCCGACCGTCCAGCCGAAACCCGCTGCATCCTCGAAGTGCTCGTGGAACTGCGAAGCATAGACGAAGAGTTTCTTCGGCACGCAGCCGCGGATGACGCAGGTGCCGCCATAGCGGTATTCCTCGGCGATCGCCACCTTCTTGCCGAGCGAGGCGGCAACGCGCGCAGCGCGCACGCCTCCGGAACCACCGCCGATGACGAAAAGGTCGTAATCATAGGAAGACATAAGAAGCTCCGGAAGGGAATCGCAGGAAGGACGTTCCTGATATAGGGGCGATCGTCACGAAAACAAAAGCCCCGCTCCCGCGTCTTCCTGTACTCCATTGCCGAATATTGGCCGGAATCTGACCCGGTCACCGTTTACGGTTGACCCCGTCGACGGAGGCTGGCAGGCAATGCACGAGACTGAAAGGATGCCGGAGCAAAAGATGGATCAAACTCTCTTCGCCAACCTGTGCAAGGCCGGCAAATTCAAGGAAGCGCTGAACCTCGCCATCCAGGGCCACGAGAACGAGAAATTTACGCCGAGCCGCTTTGCCATGGACAAGAAAACCGGACTGCCGATCTTCTACCGCGGCAACAAACGCGTGGAGCCGGATGAGACTGGCATGTGGCGATTGGCCAAGAGTTCCAAGGATTGGGGCTGATCGCCAGCAGCGTGTTTGGCTCTCGGGGATTTGCGGCCGTCAGCCGGTAACGCGGAAACCAGTCAGCATATCCTCAAGTTCAGCCGTTTCCGTCTCTATGCTTGAGACCGATGCCCCCGCAGGACCACGCTTCAAGCACTCCAACATCGTCGAGATCGCGCTACCGGCTCCGGCGATCAGAGCGGAGACGGATCCGTCCGCTTCATTGCGCACCCAACCCGTTACTCCGAGCTGCAAGGCCTGATCGCGTGTCCACATGCGAAAACCCACACCGTGGACTCTGCCCGATATCCGCACTCGCACTGCCTCGTAATGATCGGACATGTAGCCTCACCAAGAGCTCGCCGCTATTGCCGGATCCATCATAACAAAAAAGCCCGGGCGATGCCGGGCTTTTGCAAATTCGATGAGGCAGGCCTTACTGCTGGGCAGCGGGAGCCGGAGCAACCGGGCTGTCGGTCGCCGGTGGCGGTGCCTTGATGACCTTGGACAGCTCGGCGTTGCTCTGCTTTTCCAGGTCGCGCGAAATGCCCTGGGCCCAGATATCCGCGGCCTTGGCTGTCTCGCGCGAGGCGACCGGGCCGTCCTTCAGCAGCTTCTTGCCGACGTCGGACGTGTAGAAGGCGGCGATCGCCTTCAGCTCATCGACCGTGAAGGCCTTGGCGTATGTAAGTGCTGCTTCCTTCTCGAGATCGCCGCGGCGCGGCGCCAGTGCCAGCGCCTGCGCATCAACGGTCGACGAGATGATGTCCTGGTAGTTCGGCGAATCCTGGATCAGGCCGGCCTTCAGGCGTTCGGCAAGACCGGGCAGGATATTGTCGAACTGGGCCGTAGCACCGATCGCGTCGATCGCCGCGCGCGCAGCCTTCAGCTGCTCTTCGGAAACTTCCTGCGCCTTGACGGCGGAGCCGAAGGCAAGACCGGAAAGAACCACGGTCGCAGCGGCAAGACGGCCAAGACCTGCAATGTTCATCATGAGTGTATGCTCCTGTTATCTGTTTGCCTGCAGCGTGCGCGCACCCGCAGGACCGGCAATGATCGCAAGTGCCGCCATATTGATGAAGAGCCCGTGTTCGACGACGCCGGGTATGGAATTCAGCTCGCTCGACAGCGCCTCTGCATCAGGAATGCGGCCAAAAAATGCATCGATGATGTGATGGCCGCCGTCCGTGGTAAACTCTCCGTCACCGGATTGGCGCAGGCTGAGTTCGCCGGAAAGGCCGAGCCGGGCCGCAACTTTTTCGATTGCCATCCGCGTCGAGACGAGGCCGAACGGATTGACCTCGATCGGCAGCGCAAAGGCGCCGAGTGTCTCGACCAGCTTGCTCTCGTCAGCGATGACGATCATCCTCTGCGAAGCCGCAGCGACGATCTTCTCGCGCAGCAGCGCGCCGCCGCCGCCCTTGATCAGCCTGAGCGCCGGATCGATCTCATCGGCGCCGTCGACCGTCATATCGAGAGCCGGCAGCTCGTCAAGCGACTTTAGCGGAACACCGAGCTCGACACAGAGGCGCGCCGTTCGTTCGGACGTCGGAACACCTTCGACCTGGAAGCCACCTGCGACCTTCTCCGCCAGCAGGCGGACGAATTCTTCCGCCGTACTCCCGGTTCCAATGCCGAGACGCATCCCGCTTTCGACATGGGCGAGCGCGGCCTCGGCGGCCTTGATCTTCATTTCGCGGGCATCCATGCGCCGCCAGCTCCGAATTATTGCGTTGGATGTGCTGTTTACACGGCTCGCCTGGCAAACGAAAGTCAAAATCATCACGGAAAATGAAAAGCCGAAACAAGCGCCTGCGGCCTTCCCGCTAATCCTCGGGCCGTTGCTTTCCGTCGCGCGATCGCCTACCTCAGGAGCAATATCATCGTTCTCGGGAATGACGCGTCTTTCCCAGGAATGACACCTCGTCGATCGAACGCCGCTCGCAAGACGCCCATCGCACAAAGAGGCAAACCCTTGACCCCTGCCCCCGCTCCGCTCGTCGTCTTCGATCTCGACGGCACCCTTCTCGACACCCATGCCGATCTGGTCGAAAGCCTGAATCATACGGTCGCAGCCCTCGGCCTCGACCCGGTCAGTTATGACGATCTTACCCATCTCGTCGGCCAGGGCGCGCGGGTTATGATCGAGCGCGCCTGCCGGCTGCGCGGCCATTCGCTCGCTGGAGACGACCTGCCGCTGCTGGTGGAACGCTTCGTCGCCCATTATGCAGGCAACATGCCCGGCCATACGGAACCCTATCCCGGTCTGGTCGCCGCCATGAACCGCCTGAAATCCGCTGGCTACCGCCTCGCCGTCTGCACCAACAAGATGGAGAGCCTCGCGCTCGGCCTACTCGACAAGCTCGACCTCCACAGCTATTTCGAAGCAGTCACCGGCGGCGACACCTTCCAATACCGCAAACCCGACGCCCGCCATCTCACCGGCACCATCGAGCGCGCCGGCGGCGATATTTCCCGAACCGTGATGATCGGCGACAGCATCAACGATATCGCCGTGGCCAGAAACGCCGCCGTGCCGTCGATCGCCGTGCCTTTCGGCTATTCGGATGTACCGGTCTCAAGCCTCGATCCGGATGTCATCATCACCCACTACGATGAACTGACGCCGGAACTGGTGGAGAGATTGCTGCGGGAGTTTGCGGAGAAGATTGCTGTTTGAGTTCTCCGCTCGCCTATCCTCCCTCATTCCTGTGCTTGTCAAAGGAATCCAGCCGGCTTCCGTCCGCAAGCCGATAAGACTTTAGAGTCGGGAACAATACGCGCGACTTGCTGGGGAGATCGCTGGCAGCAGCGGAACCATGTACCGACAGGCTGCGATTCTTCCGCCGCGTGGAAACGCGTCTGCTGGATTCCTGTGACAAGCATAGGAATGAGGGACGAGTTTGTGGCGCCAATCTGCCAAGGCTCACTACTCACAACCTCAAAAACAAAACGGGCGGCCCGAAAACCGCCCGTCAAACCATCACAAAATTAGGCGTCAGATCTGCGCCCCACGCGCCTTGGTCGTCGCATCGAAAGCCTTGTCGACATAGGCGTCACGGCCGTAGACGTCGTCGAAATACTCCACCACGCCATCCTTGTTCGGCCAGGCGGTGAAATAGGAGACGTAGACCGGGATCTTCTGCGGCACCTTCACCGCATGATTCTGGCCGCTCGCGATCTGCTTGGCGACATCGTCCGCCGTCGTGCCGAGCACGGCGGCTGCCATCGCGCGCGGATTGGCAAGGCGCACGCAGCCGTGGCTCAGCGCTCGCATGTCGCGCTTGAAGAAGCTCTTCGAGGGCGTATCGTGCATATAGATCGCGTGGCTGTTCGGGAACAGGATCTTCAGTTCGCCGAGGGCGTTATCGCCGCTTGGCGGCTGGCGCACCGAAACATTCGCGGTCGAGCCGTACCAGTCGACGCTGGACGAGGCGACAGCATGGCCATTCACCTCAACCTCATAACCGAGCTGATCGAGGTAGTTGGGGTCCGAGCGCAGCTTCGGCAGCATTTCGTTGATGATGATCGACTGCGGCACGCCCCAGAACGGGTTGAACTCCACCGTCTCGATCTCGTCGTTGAAGAAATAGGTCTGGTTGTTCTTGCCGCCGACCACCACGCGCATCGACAGCTGCTCCTTGCCGTCATTATGGTAATAGGCCATGTAGGCCGGCTGATTGATCATGACGTAGCGGGAACCAAGATCTTCCGGCAGCCAGCGCACCTGTTCCATGGCAACGACGAGCTTGTCGATCTTCGAGGCATCGGTGTCGCCGCCGGTCATGGCGCGCACCGTCGCCTGGCCGATGACGCCATCTGGCTTCAGACCGTGCTCTTTCTGGAAGTCCTCGACCAGCGAGACGATGTCGGGCGAATAGTCGCTGCCGCCGGCGTAGGCTGCAAACGTCGCCGCGTGATCAGTCTTCAACGTCTCGGACCCGTGCTTCTGCAGCGCCTTGACGATATTGGCGATCTCGGACGAGCTGTCGCCGGGTCTGAGCAGCCCTTGGAGCGAAATGACGACCTGCTCCTCATTGCTATCCGCGGCGCGAAGCTTGGCCAGCTCCGCCTTCAGCGCCTCGAACTGCTCGCTATCTGGCGACCGGCTGGCGATATAGGCGCCGGCATTCGGGCTCATGCGGGCAAGCTTCAGCACCGGCGCCAGATTGACCGCCTTGCGCTGGAAATCGTGATAACCTGAAATCTTGTTCGGATCGATGCGGCCGCGGACCGTGTCCTGCACGAAGGCAAGCACCTTGGCCGAAAGTTCCAGCTCGAATTGCGTCAGCGCCCGGTCACGCGCGGCAGGATCAGGATTGGCCGGATCGACCGCCGGCGCCTGCACGGCGTAATCGGCAGGGTCGAGGCCCACGGAAGCCGCATCGGCCAGCGCCGCCATTGCCGACTGGGCGCGTTCGCTGATCTGGTTGCCGTCGACCCAGACGAGCGGATTACGGCTATCGCTGTAATAGGTTTCGAGTGCCTTGGCGACGTCGGAATTGGCGCGAACCTTGGCCTGCGCCAGGAAACGGCGCTGCACCACCGGTTCGGAATCGCCCGCCGGCGAAACCTCAGCAACCGCACCAGTGACGATCGGATCGGCGAACTTGCTGGTATCGACGAACTGCAGGGCTTCGGTCTTGTAGGTATAATAACGCGGACCGCTCACCTTCGGCAGCGGCGCCTCCGGGTCAAGTCCGCCAAGCGATCCACCTTCGCCGCCACGCGGCGCCACACGCCCGGGCGGCATCTGATCCATGAAAATGGTGCTCTGGGTCCGCTGCCTGTCGCCGCGAAGCATATCCATCAGCGTATAGGCATGCGCGGGAGCGGCCATCATTGCCAGACCGCAGGAAACTGCCAATGCGGATACCGCGCTTTTCAAAACGAACGTCATATATATTCCAGTCCCGATGTCATGCTGTTCTCAGCTCAAATCCCGCGAAACTCAAGCAGCGTAGGGCCTCATTGATCAGAAACCGGCCTTCGCCGCCAGCGCCGGCGGACTCAATTTCATGTGAGAGGAATCCTGCGCGGCGCCGCACAGCAGTTCACACAAAATTATGAAATTATTAGTTAATTTTTTACCGAATTTTCGCCGCCGGACCAGTGTGGCAAAAACGCGCCGATGCATAAAATTTCCAACGTGGCCGAAAAAGCACGCCGCCCGGCAGGCACAAACATGACTGTGATCATCAATATTTCGCACGGCATTCGGTTTTCTTGCTCTGGTTTCCAACCTATAAGACCACATCTTTCGAAGATGCCAGAAAACAGCATGTGACAGGAAGGCAAGGCTCATGACCGCAACCCGCACCGAAACCGATACTTTTGGCCCCATCGAAGTCGCCGCCGACCGATATTGGGGCGCCCAGGCGGAGCGTTCGCTCGGCAATTTCAAGATCGGCTGGGAAAAGCAGCCGCTGTCGATCCTTCGCGCGCTCGGCATCGTCAAACAGGCGGCCGCCCGCGCCAACATGTCGCTCGGCCAGCTCGATCCGGCGCTGGGCAACGCCATCGTCGATGCCGCCCAGGAAGTGATCGACGGCAAGCTCGACGACCATTTTCCGCTGGTCGTCTGGCAGACCGGCTCCGGCACGCAATCCAACATGAACGCCAATGAAGTCATCTCCAATCGTGCCATAGAAATGCTCGGCGGAGTCATGGGTTCCAAAAAGCCTGTGCACCCGAACGATCACGTTAATATGAGCCAGTCGTCGAACGACACCTACCCGACGGCCATGCACATCGCCTGCGCCGAGCGGATCGCTCACCACCTGCTGCCCTCACTGAAGCACCTGCATGCCGCCCTCGACATGAAGGTCACCGAGTTCAGCCATATCATCAAGATCGGCCGCACCCATACTCAGGATGCCACACCACTGACGCTCGGCCAGGAATTTTCCGGCTACGCCGCCCAGCTCGGCTCGGCCATCAAGCGCATCGAGATGACCCTGCCCGGCCTCTGCGAACTCGCCCAGGGCGGCACCGCCGTCGGCACCGGCCTCAACGCGCCGGTCGGCTTTGCCGAGAAAGTCGCCGAGGAGATCGCCGATATCACCGGCATGCCCTTCGTTAGCGCGCCAAACAAATTCGAGGCGCTCGCCTCCCATGACAGCATGGTGTTCAGCCACGGCGCCATCAATGCGGCGGCTGCCGCTCTCTTCAAGATCGCCAACGACATCCGCCTGCTTGGCTCCGGCCCGCGCGCCGGCCTGGGGGAGCTGGCGCTGCCGGAAAACGAGCCCGGCTCCTCGATCATGCCCGGCAAGGTGAACCCCACCCAATGCGAAGCCCTGACGCAGGTCTGCATCCACATCTTCGGCAACCACGCCGCACTGACCTTCGCCGACAGCCAGGGCCATTTCGAGCTCAACGTCTACAATCCGATGATGGCCTATAACTTCCTGCAGTCGGTGCAGCTGCTCGCAGACGCCGCCGTCTCCTTCACCGACAACTGCGTCGTCGGCATCGAGGCGCGCGAGGACAACATCAAGGCCGGCCTCGAACGCTCACTGATGCTGGTCACCGCCCTCGCCCCCAAGATCGGCTACGACGCCGCCGCCAAGATCGCCAAAACGGCGCACAAGAACGGCACGACGCTGAAGGAAGAGGCACTTGCCAGCGGACTGGTGACATCGGAAGAATATGACGCGATCGTGCGTCCGGAGACGATGATCGGGCCGAAGTAATCGGTTAAGGAGGTCTGCTCCTCTTCTCCACTCGTTCCTTCTTCTCCATGGTCGAAGCAAGAGGGAGCGGGCAAGCTTGGCACTTGCTCCCTCATTCCTGTGACGAGCACAGGAATGAGGGGGTGAGTAGGCGCCCTCATATTTCTTGCCATCGCGGTCGCCCCTGCTGGCATCGGACGGGGAACCCCGCACGACATCAGACAAGCCTCAAACCAACAGCGAAAAATTGTCCATCACCACAGAATTGCCCATGAAGTCGAAGCGGATTTCTTCGATGTCTTCGAGATTGACCTCGAGATTGGGCCCGGTAACCTCGAGCTCCTGTTGATAGACGATCTGGCCGTCGTTCAGGGCAGTGAGCGTCAGATGAAAGGGCGATGCCGACAGTTCGGCGATCGAGACGCTCTGAAAGGTGAACTCCCCGCCATCGACCATTTTCAAGCTTACGGGCGCCGAGCCGGGGGATAAAACGGTGTCGCTGAAACCGTCTTCGGTGATGGCGTCGACGCCCGGAATGGTATCGTAGACAATGCCGTTCAGAAGCGTCACATCGTGGCTGCCGTTCACGGAGAGCGCAAAGCCCCGATAATTGGGGAGAGAGAAATTATCCGCCCTCGATAAGACGCCCATATCATCGAAATCCAGGACTTCGTGGTATTTTTCGCCTTCGTTGACGCCGTCGATCGCAAGGGTCAACACGCCGAGGTCCGTGCCCCCCGAGCCGTCGGACATCTTGTAACTCAGTTTTTCGATGAGCTGATCGGACTTCCCTAAATTCTTCACCACATCCAGCGTGGTATCCAGCTCATATGTGAAGTGACCGTCAGGCTTCACCTTGAAGGTTCCGTACTTGCCCTGAATGATCGTTTCGTGGTCAGGCCCATGTTTGGCGTCGATACGGACGCCATTGGCGAAGCGAACATACATGTCCGCACCTTCGGGATCGCTGGCGAAGCGCAGCAGATCGCCCCTGATCCAGTCATGTTCGAAAAAAACCAGAAGGTCGTCGACAGCAGTTGGCTTTGCATTTGTCATTGGAAGCCCCAGCAGGTTAACGATGCCGAGAATATGAACTGGGCTTGAATTGAAGGCAACCTGAAGTCGGTTGTTTCGCGACAAATGTCGAGTTCGCCATTGTTTCACTCGCTTATTGCGTGCAACGGGCGGGTTGCAAAACGTAGCACGACATGGCTCCAACTCCACACTCCGCCGTTCCCAATTGCATTTGCATCGCAGCAGATTTAGACCGGTTCCAATTTCAGCGACGCACGCCCACCAGAAAGGTCACTTGGATGGCTGACGATCTCTTCCCCCTCGGCGAGGATGCCACCCCCTACCGCAAGATCAGCAGCGACTACGTCTCGGCCGACAGCTTCAAGGGTCAGGAAATTCTGACGGTCGATCCCGAGGGCATCCGGCTGCTTGCCGAAACCGCCTTTGCCGACATCAACCACCTGCTGCGCCCCACGCATCTGAAGCAGCTTGCCGCCATCCTCGACGACCCTGAAGCGACCGACAATGATCGTTTCGTCGCCTACGATCTGCTGAAGAACGCCAATATCGCCGCCGGCGGCGTGCTTCCGATGTGCCAGGACACCGGCACGGCGATCATCATGGGCAAGAAGGGCCGCAGGGTCTGGACGGAGGGCGGTGATGCGGCGGCGCTTTCGAAAGGCGTGCTCGACGCTTATGAAAAGAAGAACCTGCGTTATTCGCAGCTCGCGCCGATCAAGATGTTCGAAGAGAAGAACACCAGGAACAACCTGCCGGCTCAGATCGATATTTATCAGGAAGGCACCGACTCTTACGACTTCCTCTTCGTCGCCAAAGGTGGCGGTTCGGCCAACAAGACATTCCTCTATCAGGGCACGCCCTCGCTCCTGACCCATGACCGGATGATCGACTTCCTTAAGGAGAAGATCCTGACGTTGGGGACGGCAGCCTGTCCCCCCTACCATTTGGCGATCGTCATCGGCGGCACCTCGGCCGAGATGAACCTGAAGACGGTCAAGCTCGCCTCGACCCGTTATCTCGACGCGCTGCCGACCGAAGGCTCCGAGAGCGGGCATGCCTTCCGCGACGTCGAAATGGAAAAGGAAATCCACAAGCTGACGCAGCAGATGGGCGTCGGCGCCCAGTTCGGCGGCAAGTATTTCTGTCATGACGTGCGTGTCATCCGCCTGCCCCGCCACGGCGCCTCGCTGCCGATCGGCCTCGGCGTCTCCTGTTCCGCCGATCGCCAGGCCAAGGGCAAGATCACGCGCGACGGCATTTTCGTGGAGCAGCTCGAAACCGATCCGTCGAAATACATGCCCGAGATCGACGAGGCGAAACTGTCGGAATCGACCGTGCATATCGACCTCAACAAGCCGATGGCCGAAGTGCTCACCGAACTCTCCAGGCATCCGGTCAAGACGCGCCTTTCGCTGACCGGCACCATTATCGTCGCCCGCGACCTCGCTCATGCCAAGATCCGCGATCGCCTGGAAAAGGGCGAAGGCATGCCCGATTACCTGAAAAATCACCCGGTCTACTATGCCGGTCCCGCCAAGACACCGGCCGGCTATGCCTCCGGCTCCTTCGGCCCAACGACGGCCGGCCGCATGGACAGCTACGTCGACCAGTTCCAGTCCTTCGGCGGCTCGCTGGTGATGCTCGCCAAGGGCAACCGATCGCGCGCCGTGCGCGAAGCCTGCAAGAAACATGGCGGCTTCTACCTGGGTTCGATCGGCGGCCCCGCCGCCCGTCTCGCCAAGGACTGCATCCGCAAGGTCGAAGTGCTGGAATATCCCGAGCTCGGCATGGAAGCAGTCTGGAAGATCGAGGTGGAAGATTTCCCCGCCTTCATCGTCATCGACGATAAGGGCAATGATTTCTTCCAGGAATTGAATTTGGGATAATCGTCTGGTGTGGTCTTCGAAGGCAGGTGAAGGGCAACTGACGGCTTGCCGTTAAGCCCCTGTCCGCCCGCCGGAGAAGGTGCCGCACGCCTTTCAGATATTTGCGCGCTCACTGAATATCTCCAGCGCTTGTCACATCTCCATCATCACCCACCCCAGGATCTCCGTCCGAATGCGCAAGGCGAGACCGGTGTGCTCCAGCAGCACGGCGCCCCCTGCGAAGACGGTGAAAACGAGGATGGCGAAGAAATGGCGCGGGACCTTTCCATAATCTCACGTCCTGATTTTCTGGCAGTATTTCGGGTTTGCCGGTGAAAATTGTCATTCCGCAATATGCATACGAAATAGGAGACAACCAAACTTGCTGTCGACAAGATGAATACGATCTTCAACCAGAAAAGATGCGTAAGTTTTTTAAATACGCCTCCCGCGCAACGGGTATACACTGTCCCGATGAAGATGCATTTTTCCATGAAGAATCAGAGACCTGCCTGAAGTATAGACCCACTGCGAAGTTTTCATATGTAATCTTTGGTATATATCGCTTTAATCTTTTCCCAAGAAATTTAAGCTAACAAATAAATATTGCCTTCGAAAAAATGAGGAGTTTGCCGGATGAATACGGCTGTCGCGCCCAAGGTGCAGGTTCCCGACGTAGCGGGCCAGATCACCTATGCCATGCGCTCGATGGGCGTTGCGCCGATACCCCGCAATTACGAACTCTTCTACGAAGCCTATATCGGCTCCAATCCGGCCCTCACCCGCGAACTCGCAGCTCTCGGCAGCCAGGCGACACAGGCCGAACTCGATGCGCTGGGCGCGCAGTATTTCACCAGCACCCCCGTACGCGTTTTCGACGATGCCCATACGCGCATATCAGGCGAACTCGACGGCCTGCTGCGGATACTGAGGCAGGAGCAAAGTTCGCTCGAAAGCTATACAAGGCTGCTCGGCGAGACTCATAAGCGCATCACCTCCAAAAGCAATGCCAGCGTCGAGCTGATCGAAAGCGCTATCGAACTTTTGAGCCAGGCGACCGGCGATACCATGGCGCATGGCGAACGTACCGTCGAGGACGTTGTCCAGCGCTCGCAGGAGATGGACCAGGTCCGCAAGGAACTCGACGAATACAAGCGCATTGCCAACACCGATTCGCTGACGCGCCTTTCCAACCGTCGCGCCTTCGACGACCGGCTGGCAGCGGTCTTCAACAATCCCGGCATGCGGCCGATAACGGCCCTGCTGCTCGCCGACATCGACAATTTCAAGAAGATAAACGACACCTACGGCCATCCTGTCGGCGACAAGATCCTGGCCACCGTCGCTTCCGTCATCCGCAGCAATGTCCGGCGAGATGTCTTTGTCGCCCGTGCCGGCGGCGAGGAATTTGCCCTGATCATCGAGGGCAACACGGCCGAGGAAGTGACGGCGATCGCCGAACGCATCCGCCGCACGTTGGAAACCACGCCGTTCAAGAATTCCCGGACCCGGGTGAATTACGGCCCGATCACTGTTTCGATCGGCATCTGCATGGCCTCGAATGCCGAGGATGCCGGCGAACTCTACAGCAAGACCGACATCGCGCTGTACGGCGCCAAGCACGCCGGCCGCAACTGCATCGTCCTCTATCAGGATGGCATGCAGAAGGACTTCAGCAAGAGCTGGCTGATCTACAAGGCTTGACGCTGAACCCTCATGATAGGGCACGCTGTCGCCACTAGGTGACAACCCTTCTTTCGTCATGCTCGGGCTTGTCTCGAGCATCTGCCGCCAGTGCAGCAGCTCCTCGGCAAAGGCCAAGGATGACGTCGATTAAAGGGCGAGCTTTGTCAAAACTGCACCGTCGCAATGAGATGACAGTGTTTACCACATCGTCTTCGCCGCCCGTCCCGGCCATTCCCGGTCGTAGGTTTCCTGATCGAAATCGCTGACGGCGGCCTTCAGCATCTGGCCCGGCGTCGGCAAGTTCGCCGGATCGGTGAAATGCGCAGCGTTCCACAGTTCGGCCCGCATCACCGCTCGCGCGCACTGGAAATAGACCTCGTCGATCGAGATGACGACGACGGTGCGTGGATGTTTGCCGTCCATTTCGAAACTCGAAAGCAGTATCTCGTCATTTGAAACGACACCGCGGCCATTGATACGCATCGTCGTGTTCGAGCCGGGGATCAGGAACATCAGCGCAAGCCGAGGGTCGCGCACGATGTTGGAGAGCGAATCCACGCGATTGTTGCCGCGCCAATCCGGCAGATGCAGCGTCTCGTCGTCGACAACGCGAACTACGCCACCGAGATCGCCGCGTGGCGAACAATCGAGCCCTTCCGGGCCTACGGTCGCCAGTGCCGCAAACGGCGAGCTTTCGATCATCTGGCGATAGAGCGGCGTCAGCCGCTGGGTCACCTTGTCGACCGAGGCCTGCGACAGCCCGGCGCCATAGATCGTATTGAGCTCTTCGATGCTGCTGATGATTTTCATGAAGCGTCCCGCCGCGGCTGATCTTTGCCACGGACGCTACAATGCCGCGCGCCTCGCCGGAAGCTCAAAAAACGGAATGATCTCTGCATCTTTTTTGATGCTTTCGCCGGCGTCCTCGTCCGCGTCGCCTTTAAGAAAAGCCGCGATCGCACCGAGCACGGGAGCCGCGCCGACGATGCGCCGGTGACCGAAGCCGTTCGCCCAGAACAGCCGCACAGTCTCGCCCGCCGCGTCATAACGCCTGGCGTGGGCCGGCGACACCTCTTTGTCGTCCTCGGCGTGGATGACGAGCACAGGCCAACCAAGCATGCCGGCCGTCTCGCTAGCCTCGAAATCCTCGAGTCTCCGCCCAGTGACACGATGGACTTCATTCTCCAGCGCAGCCTGCGCAGCCGGGTGAAGCCCGATCATCCGGCCGAAATCGGTAAAGAGCCAGGCCATGTCGCTCGGCGCGCCGATCAGCACCAGTCGCTCGCAGATGGCCGGCGCCGCATCGGGAATCAGGCCTGCCGCCGAGACCATCAGTACTGCGCCCCCGAAGGAATGGCCGATTGCAGCGTCGAATGCACCGAACCGCTCTCCTGCCGCTGCGACTGCCTGGACAGCAAGTCCCATATGTAGGAAGCGCCCGCCCGCCCGCCCGTGACCGGGAAAATCGAGCGCCACCACCTCGGCGCCCGTCGCCGCCAGCACCGAAACGAGATCTGTCATATAGACGGCGCTCGAGCCCCAGCCATGTGTGACGAGGTAGCGCTTGCGCTGGCCGATTGGCCCGCCGTTCAGGCGATAAGCATGCGCCTTGGCGCCGCCGGCGAGCCTGAGCACGAAACGTTCCGCGCCGGCAAGCCGCGCCGCACCAGCAGCATACGCTGCCTTCGCCTTTTCGCCCGTCGGCCGTCGCGATGGTGTGCGGCAGAACAGCAGGAATGCCGCCCTGCCCGCCAGCCGCGGCGAAATCGTCTGCAGAAGCCGGAATCCGAGGCGGGTGACCTTAAGCGCGAAATTTGCCATAGTGGGAATCCAAAAGACTGTTCAACACTGAACAATAAAGTACAACGATGAACAAAAATCAATCCCTTCCCTGGGATCATCCGCGTTTTCGCAGCTGGATTGCGGTGGCGCGCGCCTGTCAGCTCATGCAACAGTCCCTGGCGCGCTCGCTTGCCGATCTCGACATCAAGCCGCCGCATCTCGATATCCTCGTGAATCTCTACCGTTTCGAGGCCATCTCGCAGCAGGAACTGGCGCGCAAGCTCCTCGTCGGCCGCTCCAATATGAGCATGCTCTTACCGCAGATGGAAAGGCGCGGGCTGATCGAGCGGCGCGGCGACGAGCGTGACAAGCGGGTGCTGCGCCTTTATCTCACCGGAGAAGGCCGCAAAGTAACCGAGGCAGCGATGGCGATCCAGACCGATCTCATCGAGCGCACGCTCTCCGACGAGCCGATCGAGCAATGCACGGCGACCGCCACCTCGATGGAGCGCATCATCGCCGTGCTGCTGAAAGATCTGCGCGATGACGGGTGATGATCAATGCAGCGACGGTGCCGTCGACGCGCCGCTCAGCGATCGGTACTCCCAGGCGGCGACGATGATCAGCACCAGCGTCGCCAGAATGCCCAGCAGATAGATCTCGATGAAGGGGGCCACGAAGGCCAGCAGGACCACAAGCACGAGGCCGGCAAGATGCGACAGCGGTATCTGACCGCTAGTCGCGCCCTTGAACCAGAGATTGCCGACGAGGAACAGGCCGGAGCCGCCGAGCACCGCCGCGGCGACGCCGAAATCGCCCGTCTCGTGCGGATGCGAGAACATGAATTCGACCGCCACCGCATGCACGATGATGCCGGCCAGAATCGGAATATGCCCATAGGTGAAGGCCTGCCGGGCCAAGGCACCCGGCGTTTCCTCATGCTCAATGCGATGAGCTGCGCGCCCGTGGCCGAAGCGGAAATAGAGCCACCACATGGTGACGGTGCCAACGAAGCCGGTGACGAAGACAATGCTCGTCAGTCCTGAGATCGGCAACTCGGAAAAGGTACGGCCGGAAACGAGGATCGCTTCGCCGAGGCAGATAATAACGAAGAGCGCGCAGCGCTCGGCCATGTGCGCGCCGGACACGTCCCAGTCGCTTGGAACCGAACGGCCGAGCCCCGGCACTGCAAAGCCTGCGGCTGGCCCGGCATATTCAATAGCAAGCGCAATCATCCAGACAATCAACCTGGCTTCATGCTCGAGCAAGCCACCGGCGATCCAGAAGACGCCGGCCGCCGCTAGCCAGCTTGTGATGCGCACGAAATTCAGCGTATTGGCCCGGTCGACGCGGGTCATCGCGTAGGTCGTAAACAATGAGCGTCCGACCTGCATCGCCGCATAGGCCCCGGCAAAGAGCAATCCCTTGTCTCCGAAGGCCTCGGGGATGGAGGCGGAAAGCACCAGCCCGAGCATCATCAGCACCACCAGCATGCCACGCACCGGCATCCTGTCGGGATCGAGCCAATTCGTCACCCAGGCGGTGAAGATCCACACCCACCAGACGGCGAAGGTCATCAGCGCCGCTTCGACGGCGCCGAGCGGCGTATAATGAGCGGCGAGCGCATGCGAAAGCTGCGAGATCGAAAAGACGAAGACCAGGTCGAAGAACAGTTCAAGGAAGGTCACCTTGCTGCCGGCGGCGCTGCCCTTGGCGCGCAGCCAGTTCTTCCTATTCGCTTTCGCCATGTGTCCCCCGGTGGCCATGTATTGAAATTCAGCGCGGCTTTTCCGCCGTGTCGCGGTTCATGCCCTTTTCCCGAAGCTCGTCCTCATAGGCCGAAAACAGCTCTGCCCCCCGTTCGCCCAGTTCGCGCAGGTAGGTCCAGGTGTAGATGCCGGTATCGTGCATGTCGTCGAAACCGATTCGAACCGCATAATTGCCGGTCGGCGTCATCGAGATGATCGCGACATTGCGTTTGCCCGGCACCGTCACCTTCTGTCCCGGCCCGTGGCCCTGCACCTCGGCAGACGGTGACAGAACGCGCAGGAGTTCGGCCGAAAGATCGAATCTCTGGCCGTCGTTGAAGGTCACTACCAGCCGCTGCCGGTCCTTTGAAACGCGAAGTTCGCTCGGCCAGATATCGTTCATCTCTATCACCCTCTTTCCCTTGGAGAAGTAGGCGTTCGGCTTTTTCGAGGCAAGCGCAAATTAGCGTGTGCGAAATCCGTTTCCCTTGACGGGGCAATCACATATGCACAAATAGAAACATGTCGCTTGAAAACGGCCGGGGGTTCGGCTTGGCGCGCTACAATCGCGCCGCGGAGGAATTGGTGAATACGAGAGTGGGAACGATAGGCAGCGCATCGCCGCTCAAGGCAGATGCACATCCGATGATCGATCCTTTCGGCCGGACGGTCACCTATCTCCGCGTCTCCGTCACGGACCGCTGCGACTTCCGCTGCACCTATTGCATGGCGGAGAATATGACCTTTCTGCCGAAGAAGGATCTCTTGACGCTCGAAGAGCTCGACCGTCTCTGTTCCGCCTTCATCGCCAAGGGTGTCAGCAAGATCAGGCTGACCGGCGGCGAGCCGCTGGTGCGCAAGAACATCATGTATCTGGTGCGCAAGCTCGGCGAAAAAATCGGTTCCAGCCTCGACGAACTGACGCTGACGACCAACGGCTCGCAGCTTTCCCGCCATGCCGCTGAACTTTATGATTGCGGCGTGCGCCGCATCAACGTCTCGCTCGATACGCTCGATCCCGACAAATTCCGTAAGATCACCCGCTGGGGCGATTTCGACAAAGTCATGGAAGGCATCGACGCGGCGCAGAAAGCCGGTCTGAAGATCAAGCTCAATGCCGTGGCGCTGAAGAATTTTAACGATGCCGAGGTTCCCGATCTCTTGCGCTTCGCCCATGGCCGCGGCATGGACCTCACCGTCATCGAAACCATGCCGATGGGCGAGATCGAAGAGGACCGCACCGATCAATACCTGCCGCTCTCCGAGCTGCGCGCCGATCTCGAACGTCAGTTCACGCTAACTGACATAGATTACCAGACCGGCGGCCCGGCGCGTTACGCCAGGGTTGCCGAGACCGGCGGCCGTCTCGGCTTCATCACACCGATGACCCATAATTTCTGCGAAAGCTGCAACCGCGTCCGGCTCACCTGCACCGGCACGCTCTATATGTGCCTCGGCCAGAACGACGCCGCGGATCTCCGCGCCGCACTCCGCGCCACCGAAGACGACGCCCTCCTCCACGCCGCCATCGACGAAGCCATCACCCGCAAGCCCAAAGGCCACGACTTCATTATCGACCGGACTCATAATCGTCCCGCTGTGGCCCGGCATATGAGTGTCACTGGCGGGTGATGTTTGACGAGAAAGCCCATCCACCCTCATTCCTGTGCCTGTCACAGGAATCCAATGCGCCCAAGTCCTTGGGCGCGAGAGAGTCCCTTCCTGTGATAGGGGTCATTCACGGCTGGCGGCGCTCAGCGCCCTCCCCATCACCCAGGCTTACGCGCACAAATCGCAAACCGCTCCTGCATCATCCGCTCCAGCCCGCGCAGGAACGGCATCTTGCGCGCCTGCGCCCAATGAATATCGCCAAGCTTGCGGTCGACCACAATCTCCACGAAGCCGGCCTTGCTGAGAAGATCGACGATCGCTTCGGCCGGCATCTCGTGGGAAAAGTGCACGCGGGAGCGGATACTCTGGTGCCGTGCCATCATCTCCGGTGACATGTGGCTTGCCGCCGGTTTGCCCGTCACCTTTGTCCAAAACTTCTGCAGGCTCTTCACCCAGGTTTCCCGGCCCATATTGCCGTCGACGATCAGCACCTTGCCGCCCGGCTTCAGCACTGAAAACCATTCCTTGAAGGCCGAAGCCGGGTCCACCAGCGTCCAGACGAGATGGCGGTTGGTGATGGCGTCGTAGCTATCCTTCGGCTCCATGGTGTTTTCAGCGTCGCCGGAGACGAAGCGGATATCGGTACCGCGCTTCTTCGCCTTGGCGCGCGCCTGCGCCAGCATCGCATCCGACCAGTCGAGCCCCGTCACCTTGAAGCCGGCATCATTCATCAGATGCGAAATGACGGCCGTGCCGCAGGCAAGGTCGAGCGCCGCGCGCCCCTGCCCCTCGCCGAGATGCTTTCGGATCAGCCGCCGCCAGCCCTTCCGTTCCGCTTCGGAAAAGATTTCATGGCCGACGCTTTGATCGAAGGTCGCCGCTCTTTCCGACCAGAAATCGCGGATTTCATCGCGGATCGTGTAGTTCGTGTTCATGGAATTCATCGCAGGCACCCCCGGGTCGTATCAGTTTGGAAATGCTCTAAAACATATAACTTGATTCACAAAGTCATATTTCTTATGCCTGCGGACATTATTCAGACGTCAGGGGAATTTCCAGATGAATTTCGTGAAAATGCTCGCAGTTTCCGCAGCTGCGATTGCCGGCTTGATGCCGCTTTCGGCGCCCGCCCAGTCCTTTACCATCAAGGATGTGGCTGGCCGCGAAGTCAGCTTCGACAAGCCTGTCGAACGTGTGATCCTTGGAGAAGGCCGCATGCTCTACGCCGTCGCGCCGATCGAGAAGGAAGATCCCTTCGCCAAGATCGTCGGCTGGCGCAACGATCTCTGGACCACCGACAAGGACGGCTTCACCGCCTATGTCGAGAAGTTTCCCAAGGGCAAGGACCTGCCCTTCCTCGGGAACCTGACCGACGGCACGCTGCAGACCGAAGCGGTCGTCAAGCTTCACCCGGACGTGCTGCTTCTGCCGATCGGCAACAAGACGGCGGCTGACGAAGTGAAGCTCGAGGAGATGCTCTCCGGCATCGGAGTGAAGATCGTCTACATCGATTTCCGCGAGCATATTCTCGCCAACACCGAGCCGAGCCTGAAGATTCTCGGCAAGCTCTTCGGCCATGAGGACCGTGCCGAGGCTGTCGCCAGCTTCTGGAAGGAACAGATGGCGCGCGTCACCGACAGGCTGAAGGCGGCCAATCCGCCGAAGCCTGATGTTTTCATGTATCGCGCCGCCGGCCTGGTGGAATGCTGCGGCACATTCGGCCCGGATAATTTCGGCCTGATGGTCGATTTGGCCGGCGGCCACAATCTCGGCTCCGATTTCCTGCCCGGTTATACCGGCTCCATCAATGCCGAACAGGTCGTCGCCTCCAATCCCGAGGTCATCGTCGTCACCGGCTCCAACTGGAGCCAGACCAAGAATGCCAAGGATTATGTCAATGTCGGCCCGAATGCCACAGCCACCATCGGCGACAGCCGCAAGGCGCTGATCACGCTGATGGAAAACCCCGCTTTCACCGGCTCCAGGGCGGTGGCCGGCGGCAATGTTCATGCGATCTGGCACCAGTTCTATACCAGCCCCTACCAGTTCGTCGCCGTCCAGCAACTGGCCAAATGGCTCCACCCGAACCTCTTTGCCGATCTCGATCCCGATGCCACCTTCAAGGAATTCCACGAAAAATTCCTGCCGGTCGCCTATCAGCCGGGTTACTGGCTCGACGCCAGGATCGGACAGTAAATCGCTATGGCCGAGATTGCCGCACATTCGATCGACGTGGAAGCCGGGAGGGAGCGCTACCGCGCTCTCGCCCGGCGCAAGCTGCTGATCCTTTTCGCCATGACGGCAGCGCTCTGCCTGTCCTTCGCCGTCGATCTCGCCTGGGGGCCGGCTCGCTACAGTCTCGGCGACGTCGTCTCCGCCCTCCTCGACCCCGCCTCCGTTTCCGATCAGATCCGCGCCGTCGTCTGGGGCATCCGCATGCCGGTTGCCATCATGGCGATCGTCGTCGGCGCGTCGCTCTCCGTCGCCGGCGCGCAGATGCAGACGATCCTCGCCAATCCGCTCGCCAGCCCGTTCACCTTGGGCATTTCGGCGGCGGCAAGCTTCGGCGCGGCCCTGGCGATCGTCACCAGCGTTCCGCTTCTGCCCGTTGCTGCCGGCCTGCTGGTGCCGGTCAATGCCTTCATCATGGCGCTGATCGCCACGCTGTTCATACATTTCGTCTCGCAGGCCCGCGGGGTCTCGGTACAGACGGTGGTGCTGCTCGGCATCGCCCTGGTCTTCACCTTCAATGCCGCCCTCGCCTTCCTGCAATATCTCGCTTCCGAACAGGCACTGTCGGCGGTCGTCTTCTGGACGATGGGCAGCCTCACTAAGGCGACGTGGCCGAAGATCTGGGTGACGCTCGCCGTGCTGCTGGCTGCCCTTCCGCTCTTTGCCCGCAATGCCTGGGCGCTGACCGCCATCCGCCTCGGCGAGGACAAGGCCGCAAGCTTCGGCGTCAATGTCCGCCGCATCCGGCTGGAAACCATGCTCGTCGTCTCGCTGCTTGCCGCCGTGCCGGTCAGCTTCGTCGGCACCATCGGCTTCGTCGGCCTCGTCGGACCGCACATCGCCCGCATGATCCTCGGCGAGGACCAGCGCTTCTTCCTGCCGGGCTCGATCCTTTCGGGCGCACTGTTGCTGTCGCTGACCTCGATCGTCTCGAAATCGATCATCCCAGGCGTCGTCTTCCCGATCGGCATCATCACCGCACTCGTCGGCGTGCCCTTCTTCTTTTCGCTCATCCTCTCGAACAGGAGCCGATCATGGTAGCGCTTCATTTGCAGTCGGTCGGCGCCTATCACGGCCGCAAGCTTTTCGTCGAAGATGTGACGACGCCGGTGATGACATCGGGCGAGTTGATCGCGGTGATCGGCCCGAACGCCGCCGGCAAGTCGACGCTCTTCAAGCGCATCACCGGCCTGCTCAAGGGCCCGGGCCGTGTCGTCGTCGAAGGCTCAAAGGCGAAAAACGCCATCAGCTACATGCCGCAGGATACCTCCGCCAATGCGGTGCTGACCGTCTACGAATCCATCCTGCTCGCCCGCAAGCAGGGCCAGTCCTGGGCCGTCGGCGATGGCGACCTGCGCTTCATCGACGAGATCATGGCAGCGCTCGATATCACTTTGCTCGCCTTCCGCGATCTCGGCGCGCTCTCCGGCGGCCAGCGCCAGCTCGTCTCGATCGCCCAGGCGCTGGTGCGCGAGCCCGAAATCATGCTGATGGACGAACCCACAAGCGCCCTCGACCTGCACCGCCAGATCGAAGTCCTCGATTTCATGCGCCGCCGGGCGCGTGCCAAAGGCATGCTCGTCCTGATCGCCATCCACGACCTCAACCAGGCGCTGCGCTTCGCCGACAAGGTGATGGTCATCGCCAACGGCCGCATGCGCGCCTGCGGCGCGCCGAGAGATGTGGTCACTGCGGAGATGCTGCGGGAGATTTACATGGTCAAAGCCCGGATCGAGAAATGCTCGCTGGACCACGATCATGTCATCGTCGATGGGACGGCGCATTGACTCAGGGGAGCGAAGCCTTGAAGGACGAGGCGGGCCTTCCCCCTACCCCATCAATCGGTCAGTCGCTGCGCGGTAAACTTGTCAGTCACAAGCATATCGATCACCCCGACGCGCAGCGCGCCGGCGATCGCCTCGGTCTTCTTGGCGCCACCGGCAAGGGCAATGACCCGGTCCACCCGTTCGAGATCCTCGAGCGGAAGCCCTATCACCCGATCATCAAGCGGTGTCTTGACCGGCTTGCCGTTCCTATCGAAGAAGCGAAGCGAAATATCGCCCACGGCTCCCGCTTCCGCGAGATCGGAGAGTTCGCGGGCCGAAAAAATGTTGCCGGAACGCGCAAGAAGTTCGGATGGTTCGACGGCGCCGATGCCGACGATCGCAAGCGTTATGCTGCCGAAGAGGTCCATCGTCTCGCGGACGTACGGATCGGACTGCATCAGAAGTTTTGCCTCCCTTGACGTCGTCACGCCCTGCACGGGAAGCAGTTTCGGCTCGGCCCCGGTCAGCCGTGCAAGCCGCGTGGTCAGCTGCGTCGCATGCGTCTGCACCGAAGGATCTCCCATGCCTCCAAGGGTCTGGACGACGTATTTCGCCTGGGCGCTTTTCTGAGGATGAATGTTCTCGACCATCTTGAAAATGGTCTGGCTCCAGCTCGAAACGCCGATGATCTCACCCGGCGCAAGCGTCACCTCCAGGAGATGAGCCGCTGCCTCGCCGATACGGGCCATGATGGCGCCGTCCCGATCTTCCGTGCACTCGACGACGATCGCCTCCGGCAGATCGTATTTCTCGCGAAGCGCCGCCTCGAGCTCGCTATAGGTGCCGACGGGAGGGATCACACTGGTTCTGACGATATCTTCAGCCTCGGCGCGCTTCAGCATGCGCGACACCGTCGCCTGCGACAAGCGAAGGTGCTCCGCGATCTCCGCCTGTCGCCGTCCCTCGATATGGTACATCTGGGCGACCCTTGAAATGAGGCGGAGTTCGTTGAGGCGAGTCATCGCTAATCCCAGATTGAATTTTTATTCACCTTTAGCCTTTGTTTCGCGGAACGTCGAGCGGACGAGCGCATCATTCCAGCGATCGAGAAGTCCCGCCCGATCGAGGGATTGCGGCTCGATAATCTCGGTGTTTCGCGGCAGCTCCGCGACAATCTGAAGATCGCCCCACAGACCGAGTGACAGCCCCGCCAAATAGGCCGCGCCCAACGCCGACGCCTCGGGTGCCTCGCATTGGATCACCGGATGTTCGATAATGTTGGCGACGCACTGCATCAGGAAGCGGTTCCGGCTCGGGCCGCCATCCACATAGAGCGCGCCAAGCGCGCCGCCGCTCTGCGTCCGCATGGCCGCGATCACGTCATGCACCTGCAGGGCGATGGAGTCGGTCACCGACCGGGCCATTTGCGCGCGTGTCGTATTGAAGTTGATCTGGGAGAACAGGGCTCGGGCGTCGGCATTCCAGTAAGGCGCCCCCAGTCCCACGAATGCCGGCACGAAGCCAGGCCCGCCCGGCTCGGCGCTCGCTGCAAGTTCGACGAGCGCCGCCACATCCGCAAGGCCGAGAATATCGGCCATCCAGGGAAGACTGGCGGCGCAAACGAGAATATTGCCTTCGAAGGCGAAAGTCGGCCTCCCCCCGATACGCCACGCGACGGTTGTTGTCACGCCGTTACGCGGGGGAATGAAGTGCGGAAGCGTCGTCATGACCGACGAGCCGGTCCCGAAGGTCACCTTGCCGTCGCCCGGCTTGAATGCCCCATGACCGAACAGGGCGGCGTGGCTGTCTCCGATCGCGGCCATGATGGGGGTGCCGTCCGGCACACCCGGCAACCCTTGCGTTCTGCCGAAATCGGCCGAGCTGTCGAGCACCTCGGGCAGCAGCGCGATATCGACGCCGAAAATCTCGCCGAGTTCCTCGCTCCATCTCTGCTCCTTCAGATCGAACAACTGGCTCCTGGCGGCATTCGACGCGTCGCAGGCATGCCGGCGCCCGCCCGTCAGGCAGTGGACGAGCCAGCTGTCGATCGTTCCCAGCCGCACCGATCGCCCGGCCGGAACCCGGTCGAGCAGCCAGCGGAATTTCGAACCTGGGAACATCGCATCCAAGGGCAGGCCGGTGAGCGCCTGCACCCGGTCAAGCTGGCCTTCGGCAATCAGACGTTCGCAATCCTGCGCCGTTCGGCGGCACTGCCAGCTGACCACCGGCCCAAGAGCCTCTCCGGTATCGGCGTCCCACGCAGTGACGGACTCGCGCTGGTTGGAAACGGCCACGGCCTCGATCGTCACATCGCGACCGGCCGTCAGGCAGGCGTCGACCGCCTCGCAGACCGAGGCGTAGAGCCGGTGTGGGTCTTGTTCGACCCAGCCCGGCTTCGGATAGGAGATGCCGACCGGCGCCGAACCTCTGCCGACGATTTCTCCGTTCTCGGAAACCAGAACCGCCTTCGAATTGGTCGTGCCCTGGTCGATTGCCAGAATTGCCCGCATTCTATCCTCCCCGGATCAAGTGACGGCCGAAACGGCAAAAACGTTTCGGCCGGTCGCTGGATCCTATTACTTGCGCTTGATCAGCGCTTGCGCGGCGTCGGCGATTGCGAAAGGCGCCATCCCGAATTCGTCGAGCAGGAATTCTGCCGATCCGGTCGGGGCGTAGACGCCGGGAACGCCGAGACGCTTCATCGGCACCGGCGCATTGTCGACCACCACTTCGGCGACGGCGGAGCCGAGCCCGCCAAAGATCGAATGCTCTTCGGCTGTGACGATCGCCCCGGTCTCCCTGGCAGCAGTGATGATAGCCTCCTCGTCGATGGGACGAACCGTTGCAAGGTTGAGCACTCTGGCATTGATGCCGCGCTCAGCGAGGATTTCGGCCGCCTTGAGAATGCGATGGGTCAAAGTGCCGTTGGCGATCAGGGTGACGTTGGAACCCTGGCGAAGGAGATTTGCCTTGCCAAGTTCGAACTTATGGCCTTCCGGAAGCAGGTCGGGCACGCCGACCCGTGACAGACGCAGGAAACAAGGCCCGTCATAGGTCGCGGCCCAGGCAACGGCAGCAGCGGTTTCGATGCGGTCACAAGGCGCAATGACCGGAAGATTGGGCAGGACCCGTGTCCAGGCGAAATCTTCGATCGAGTGATGGGTCGGGCCGAGCTCGCCATAGGCCATGCCGGAGGAGATGCCGACCAGCTTGACGTTGGCGTTCGAGTAGGAAATGTCGGCCTTGATCTGCTCGAGCGACCGCCCGGTGAGAAATGGAGCGGCGGCGCAGACGAACGGAAGCCGTCCGCCATTGGCGAGCCCTGCGCCGACGCCGACCATATTCTGCTCTGCGATGCCGACATTGACGAGGCGTTCGGGAAATTTGGACTTGAAGCCGCCGAGCTTGGACGAACCGACAGAGTCGTTGCAGACGGCAACGATCGTTTCGTTTTCAGCGGCCAGCCGCTCAAGCGTGGCGGCGAATGCGTCGCGGCAATCATAGAGCTTGGGAGGGTTGATTGGCGCGTTCATTACAGTGCCTCCGACAATTCTGCCAATGCGATTTCGTATTGTTCTTTGCTCGGCACCTTGTGGTGCCAGTCAACCCGGTCCTGCATGAACGAGATTCCATGGCCCTTGTTGGTATGGGCGACAATACAATGCGGTCTCGCCCCCCGGTGTTCGAGAGCAGGAACGATTTCGCTCATCGTGTTGCCGTTGATCTCGGTGACTTCCCAATCGAAGGCTTCAAGCTTCGGACGAAGCGGCGCGAGATCGTTGGTTTCGGCCAGCGCCGCGCCCTGCTGGAACCTGTTGTGGTCGATGACCAGCGTCAAGTTGTCGAGCTTGAACTGGGCTGCCGCCATGATCGCTTCCCAGTTGGAGCCTTCCTGCATCTCGCCGTCACCGGTGACAACGTAGGTGTGAAATTTCGCACCCGAGAGCTTGGCCGCTTTCGCCATTCCGACTGCGACCGGGAGACCGTGGCCGAGCGGGCCGGTATTCGTTTCGACGCCCGGAACCTTGTTGCAGTTCGGATGTCCGTTCAGCCTCGAATGCGGCTGCAGGAAGGTGGAAATCTCCTCCTCCGGGATGAAACCGCGTTTTGCGAGTGTCACATAGAGGGCGCATGCCGTATGTCCCTTTGAGAGAACGAACCTGTCGCGGTCGGGATGTCTCGGCTGATCTGGCCAGACTTTCAGCACACGAAAATAGAGCGCCGTCAAAATGTCGATCACTGACATTTCCCCGCCAATATGGCCGGCGCCCGCTTCAAAGACCGCCTGAAGATCGCGCAATCGGATCTCGCGGGCGATGCGCTCAAGTTCTGTCGTATCCATCGATTCCTCGCGTGCATAAATATTCACTCGTCAATATTTTTGCACAAGACTCTGATTAGTCAACCCCCTTGCACCAAGTACCACAGACATCCACCAAACGAAATCCTGTTGACAGCTGGAAAGCAAGTTGTTAATGAATTTTCCAGCAGGAGTGAATAATTATTCTAGCCTGAACAAATATCGGATACAGGCCTACGCAGAGGGAGGAGCAATGGTGGCGCTCGATATCAATGAACACAGGCTTTCGTCCGGTGCGTGGTTGAGCAAGCTCAAGGGAGCGACCGGCCCACTCGTCGGGCTGCTCGTGCTGTGCGTCTTTCTGAGCGTCAGCACAGACACGTTTCTTTCGGTTCGAAACGGCCTCAACATCCTCGACCAGATCACCGTTCTCGGCATCATGGCGGTCGGAATGACCTTCGTCATCCTGATCGGCGGCATCGATCTCTCCGTCGGCTCGGCACTCGCTTTGGCGATGATGGTCATGGGCTGGACTGCCAATGTCGCCGGCCTGCCGCTGCCGGTCGGGATCGCCTTTGCGCTGATCGCCTCGGCGGTATCGGGCCTGATCGTCGGACTGCTGGTGACGCAATTCAGGGTTCCGGCCTTTATCGCCACTCTGGCAATGATGTCGGCCGCCCGCGGCGTTGCAAACATGATCACCGATGGCCAGCAGATCGTCGGCTTCCCCGACTGGTTCATGATGCTGGCGATCGATCGCCATTTCGGCGTCATGACAGCCACGGTCTTTCTGATGCTGGCGGTGGTTCTTGCGGCCTGGCTTTTCCTGCACTTTCGGTCCGAAGGCCGGATGCTCTATGCGGTGGGCGGCAACGCCGAAGTCGCGCGCCTCGCCGGCATCAACGTTCCGCTGGTGACGATCGGCGTCTATGTCATGAGTGCCGTCCTTGCGGGGCTTGCCGGCGTCGTGCTCGCCGCCCGGCTGGATTCCGTCCAGCCGTCCAGTGGTCTGGGCTATGAGCTGGACACCATCGCTGCGGTCGTCATTGGCGGCACTTCGCTCTCCGGCGGCGCCGGCGGCATCGGCGGAACGCTGATCGGCGTTCTGATCATCGGTGTCCTGCGCAACGGTCTCAACCTTCTCAACGTCTCACCGTTTCTTCAGCAAGTGATCATCGGAATCGTCATCGTGCTTGCGGTCGGCGCGGAGACCATTCGGCGGCGTCGCGCCTGACGAGCGGGGTCCGCCGCGTTGGCGGACCCGGAATTCCGCCCCGGGCTTCGGGACGGATCAATACCCCGAGGGGGAGGACATACCCGAGGGTTCCATCAAACAACGGAGGAAATACAATGAAAATAGCGCGCACCATGCTCGCGTCTGCTGCACTGCTCGGCCTCATGCTTGGCCCCGTACACGCGGCGGAACTGAAGAAGCTCGGCCTCGCCGTTGCCAACCTTCAGGCAAACTTCTTCAACCAGATCAAGCAATCGGTCGAGGCCGAAGCCAAGAAGCGCGGCATCGAAGTCATCACGGTCGACGCAAAGGGCGACGGGCCGACACAGGTCAACCAGATCCAGGATCTTCTGACCCAGAAAATCGACGCTCTGATCTACATTCCGGCCGGTGCGGCGGCTGCGACCGTTCCGGTCAAGCTCGCAAAGAGCGCCGGCATCCCGGTCGTAAACGTTGACCGCAACGCCGAGGGAGCACCGGGCGATACATTCCTTGCGACGGACTCCGTAGCCTCTGCCAAGGCCGTCTGCGACTACATTCTGAAGGAAGCCGGCGGCAAGGGTAAGATGGTCATCATCCATGGCCAGAAGGGCACGACGCCGGAAGTTGATCGCTCGAAGGGCTGCGCTGAATCCCTGAAGGCATATCCTGATGTCAAGGTCGTCGCCGAGCAGTTCTCCAACATCTGGAGCCAGGACGAAGGCTTCCAGATCATGCAGAATATGCTGCAGGCAAATCCGGACGTTTCGATCGTGTTCGCACAGGCTGACGGTCTCGCCCTTGGCGCCGCCCAGGCGATCAAGGTCGCCAATCCGTCGCAGAAGATCGTGGTCGGCGGCTTCGATGGCGACACCGCAGCGCTCGAAGCCCTCAGCAAAGGTGTCTTCAACGTGACTGCGACGCAGCAGACGCAGAAGATGGGCCGCGATGCGGTTGAAAATGCCGCCAAGCTTGTCGCCGGAGAAAAGGTGCCGCCGGTCCAGCTCCTGGATGCCACGCTGACAACCAAGGAAAACGTGGCAGGCTTCATCGCCAACCATCCCTGATAAAGTAGGTCTTGAGGAGGTGTGCCGTGACTGATCCCGTTCTTTCCCTGAGGGGCATATCCAAGTGGTATGGGCCGCTCCAAGTTCTGAAGGATGTCAGCTTGGACGTCTATCCGGGCGAAGTGGTTGCACTTCTCGGTGAAAACGGAGCGGGCAAGTCGACGCTGTCGGGCATCATTGCCGGATCCCGCACGCCCTCCGAAGGATCGATGACATGGCTGGGGCAACCTTATGCCCCGGCCACCCCGAGGGAAGCGATCGACAAGGGCGTTGTCCTGATCCACCAGGAGCTGCAGCTTCTGCCGCAGCTGTCGATCGCAGAAAACGTCTTCATCGGACGCTGGCCGATGAAGAACGGCGCCGTCGACCGTGCCCAGATGGTTCGCCGGGCCCAAGACCAGCTCGCCCGCTTGAACCTTCACATACCCGCGACGCGGACGGTCGCCGGCCTCTCCACCGCAAATCAGCAACTTATCGAGATCGCCAAGGCGCTGGCTCTCAACGCAAAGCTGCTGATCCTCGATGAGCCGACAGCCGCCCTTGGCGGCGCAGAGACGGAAGCTCTGTTCGAACAGGTTCGCAAGCTTCGCTCGGAAGGCGTCGGCATCGTCTATATTTCCCACCGCATGGAAGAGATCAAGCAGATCACCGACCGCATCGTCGTTCTTCGTGACGGCGAGCGCGTGCAGGAATTCTCCGACAGCGCGACCCCGGTGCGAACGATCGTTGAGAGCATGGTCGGACGCCCGCTCGACCGCTTGTTCCCCACCCTGCCCGTTCCGACAGATCGTCCGGTGCTTCAAGTCTCCGGGTTGAGCTCGCCGGACGACTCCTTCCGTAACGTCACCTTCGAGGTGCGGGCCGGTGAAATTCTCGGCATCGCCGGCTTGGTCGGCGCCGGCCGCACCGAACTGGTGCGCGCAATTTCGGGCGCCGATCCGATCAGTGCCGGTTCGATCAAGCTGGAAGGCGAGGAACTCAGGCTGCGCGACCCGGCGGACGCGATCGCCAAGGGAATCGTGATGGTTCCGGAAGACCGCAAGGAGCAAGGCCTGATTGTCGGGCACCGGATCAGCGAGAACATTATCTACGCCAATCTCGACAAGCTGGGCGGTGGCTGGATCACACCGCGCCTCAAGCGCTCCTTTGCGGAAAAGGCGGTGGCCAAGTTCGGCGTCAAGGGCCGTGCCGAGCAATACGCCTCGGACCTTTCAGGCGGCAACCAACAGAAGGTCGTGATCGCCAAGTGGCTCATGCGCGATCCCAAGGTCGTCGTGCTTGACGAACCGACCAGAGGCATCGATGTCGGCGCTCGCGCCGGCATTTACGACATCATCGTCAATCTTGCCAAACAGGGCGTGGCGGTCATCGTCGTAAGCTCGGACCTCGAGGAAGTTCTCGGCGTCTCCAATCGCATTCTCGTGCTTGCACAAGGCAAGCAGGCGGGGATCCTCAATCGTGACCAGGCCAATGACGTTTCGGTCATGGAACTGGCTACCATCTAAAGCAATTCCAGCAAAAGTGTGCAGCGGTTTTGCGTTAGGAACTGTGTGAAAAAAAAGAGATAGAGCTTTTTCGAGATTCGAAGAAAAACGGAAATGCTCTGAACAGACAGAGAAAGGAAGAGCGGTGTCCGACATCACTCTGAACGCCCCTAGGCTTTTCGATCTCAGCGGTCAGGTTGCCATCGTTACCGGCGCCGGGAGCGGCATTGGGCAGCGAATTGCTATCGGCCTTGCGCAATGCGGCGCCGACGTGGCTCTGCTGGACCGCCGGACCGATGACGGACTGGCCAGGACGGCTGAACATATCCGCGCTGCCGGCTGCCGCTCGATCCAGATCGCGGCTGACGTTACCAACAAATCCTCCCTTGCAGATTCGGTCGCACGCACCGAAGCCGATCTCGGCGCTCTGACGCTTGCCGTCAATGCTGCCGGCATCGCCAACGCCAACCCGGCGGAAGAGATGGAGGAAGATCAATATCAGACGCTGATGGATATCAACCTCAAGGGCATATTCCTGTCCTGCCAGGCCGAGGCCCGTGCCATGTTGAAGAATGGACGCGGCTCCATCGTCAACATCGCCTCCATGTCCGGTGTGATCGTCAACCGCGGCCTGAGCCAGGCGCATTACAACGCCTCCAAGGCGGGCGTCATCCACATGTCGAAATCCCTGGCGATGGAATGGGTCGACCGCGGCATTCGCGTCAACACAATCTCCCCCGGATACACGGCAACGCCGATGAACACCCGTCCGGAAATGGTCCACCAGACCAAGCTCTTCGAAGAGCAGACGCCAATGCAGCGCATGGCAACGGTCGACGAGATGGTGGGTCCGGCGGTGTTCCTGCTGTCGAATGCAGCAAGTTTTGTAACCGGCGTCGATCTTCTCGTCGACGGCGGTTTCTGCTGCTGGTGATGCGATCAGAAGCCGGCAGTTGGAATATGAACGGTCTCGCTCCCTCCCTGGCTGAGATCGAGGCGCTGAAGGGACTAACGGGCATGATGACGTGCGATATCGTCGTCTGCCCGCCCTTCACGCCGGACAGCCGCTGCCGCGCCCATTTGCCGTCTATTGAAGGATGCGAGGAAAGCCATGAAACGCTTTGAGCAAAAGACTGTCGTCATTACCGGGGGCAGCCGCGGTATCGGCGCCGCGATCGCCAGGCGCTTTGCGCGCGAAGGCGCCAATCTCGTCGTCTCGGCCAATGAAGATCTGGTCCACGGTGTCGCCGAGCACATCAGAACCGAAGGCGGTAAGGCGATCTCTTTCGTGGGCGATGTCACCGACAAGGCGAGCGTCGTAGCGCTCTACGATGCGGCCGAAAAGGAATTCGGCACTGTCGACGTCTCGATCCAGAATGCCGGCGTCATCACCATCGCCCGTGTCGAGGACCTGACCGAAAATGAGTGGGACAAGGTCATGGCCGTCAACACCAAGGGCGTCTTCCTCTGCGCCCAGGAGGCCATTGCAAGAATGCGCAAGCAAAAGCGCGGCGGCCGCATTATCAACACCGCCTCCGGCCAGGCCCGCGACGGCTTCATCTACACCCCGCATTACGCCGCCTCGAAAATGGGCGTCGTCGGCATCACCCAGAGCCTGGCCAAGGAAGTCGCGACCGAAAACATCACCGTCAACGCCTTCTGCCCCGGCATCATTGAAACCGATATGTGGGCCTATAATGACCAGGCTTGGGGCAAACTGCTCGGCAACTATGCCCCCGGCGAACTGATGAAGGAATGGGTCGAAGGCATCCCGATGAAACGCGCCGGCTCCGGCGAGGACGTCGCCGGCCTGGTCACTTTCCTCGCCAGCGACGACGCCGCCTACATCACCGGCCAGACGATCAATGTCGACGGCGGGTTGATTATGTCTTAGGTGGCCTTGGGGCGGCATTGAAGCAGCCACTGCCTTTGGCTTCCCGCTCAAGGCGTCGTCGCTGACGCTCCTCACCCCCCTCATCCGCCCTACGGGCATCTTCTCTCCGCTGGGGCGAAGGGGGAGCAACACACGGTGGCCACACCTATCGCGACGTCTCAAATGGAGCGAGGCGCCGCCGCGATTCCGCTTCTCCCCAGCGGGGAGAAGATGCCGGCAGGCAGATGAGGGGGCGCACGGCACATGGCACATCTTTCATTGCCTGGGCAAAATGCCCCCTCACCCATCCTACGTCCGGCTGATCGAAACCCCACCATCCGCCAGCATCGCCGTCCCCGTCACGAAGCTCGACAGATCCGACGCCAGGAACAACGCCGCATTGGCGATCTCTTCAGGCTGCGCCATGCGCTTCAGCGCATGCAATCCTTCGACGAAGGCGAGCAGATCAGGCGTTGCATCCGGTGCATTGGTGATGCTGGCGGGCGTATCGGTGCCGCCGGGAAGGAGGGCATTGACGCGGATATTCTGCTGCCCGAGTTCGGCGGCGAGCACCTGCACGAGGCCGATCAGCCCCGCCTTGCTCGCCGCATAGGCGGCCATGCCGGGCATGCCGGCAGTGTGGCCGACGAAGGTGGAGGTGAAGATCAACGAACCGCCACCCTCACCCATCGCCGCCGACTGGTGCTTCGCGCCGAGGAAAGCGGCGGTGAGATTGGTCTCGATCGTCTCGCGCCAGCCCTCCAGCGACAATCCGGCAACCGGCCCCATCTCGCCGAGACCGCCGGCATTGTTGAAGGCGATGTCGAGCCCGCCGAAGCGCGAGACCGCCATGTCGGTAAGCCTTGCCTGCAGCACCTCGTCCCTGACATCGCCGGCAACGGCGACGGCTTCTCCACCCTCCGCTTCGATTTCGGCGACAACGGCGTCGAGTGCATCCTGCCGCCGGCCGTTGATCACCAGCTTCGCACCTTCCCGTGCAAAGACCTTGGCAGCCGCGCGGCCGATGCCCGAGCTTGCGCCGGTGACGATTGCGGTTTTTCCGTTCAGAAGTGTCATGTCGGTTCTCCTCGATTGTTGAGGCATCCCAGATCTCAGACATTCGGCGCTGCAGCCACCCGGTTCCTGCGCGCAACAACAAAGGCCCCGATGGCATATCGTCTCGGTCAGATCAGTTTCGTCGGGATCGCCGCATCCGACATGCCGGTTTCACCAGACAAAACCGCCGCTTGCTGTAGTTTCCACATAAGCGCCTGCCGTTACGTCAGCAGCTTTGTGCAGCGCACCATCGATTTATCCCAGGTGTGACATTCATCCGATTCCCTTCATGTATCTTCCCGACTAAGAAAGGGCGCACAGGTAAGGGAATCTCTTCATGCCGCGGTCACGCAATACTGAGGGCGCCATTTATATGAGCATGGCGATGGCCGGCTTTTCCGCGAGCGATGCCCTCTCCAAATCGGTGGTCGCCTATATGAATGCCGGCGAGATCATGTTCCTGCGCGGCCTCTTCACCAGCCTGCTCGTCTATCTGATCGCCAGGAAAATGGGCGCTCTGCGCTCCTGGCGTGTCGTGCTGCAGCCGGTTATCATCCTGCGCATCATCTGTGAGATGTTGTCCGCCGTCACCTATATCACCGCACTCGGCATGATGCCGATCGCCAATGCCTCGGCGATCCTGCAATCGCTGCCGCTGGTCGTCACCTTCGGTGCGGCGCTCTTCTTCCGCGAGCCCGTCGGCTGGCGGCGCTGGTCGGCGATAACAGTCGGTCTTGTCGGCGTCATGATCATCATCCGCCCCGGACCGGAAGGATTCACCGCTGCCGCCCTGCTCTGCGTCGGCGCGGTACTGACGACGGCCGGCCGCGATCTCGCTACCCGCTCCATCGATCCGAAGATTCCCTCGCTGATGATCACCGTCATCACCGCGACCTCCATCTCCTTTTTCGGCGCGCTTCTCATTCCCGTGCTTGGCAGTTGGCAGTCGGTCAGCGCGACCTCCCTTGGACATCTCCTGCTTGCCTCGGTGCTGGTGCTCGTCGGTTACCAGTCGGTGATCCTCGCCATGCGCACCGGGGAAATTTCCTTCGTCGCGCCCTTCCGCTATACCAGCCTGATCTTCTCCTCGCTGCTCGGCTTTTTCTTCTTCGCCGAAGTACCTGACAACTGGACGCTCCTCGGTGCCGCAATCGTCATCGCTTCCGGCCTCTATACGTTCTATCGTGAAGCCAAGCGCCGCGTGCCTCCGATCGCGCAGGAATCGGCGCCGCGCTCACCGGTTTGAGGCAGGATGATGACTGAATTCCCGCTCGACAGATCCGATATAGCAGGCGTCGTGCTGGCCGGCGGCCGCTCGCAACGCATGGGTCGCGACAAGGCGGAGGTGATGCTCGGAACCGAGAGCCTGCTTCGCCATGTACTGCTCCGTCTCTCGCAGCAGGTCATCTCCGTTGCCGTTAACGCCGACGCAGTCGCCGAGGACGTGCCGGTGGTTCCCGACCGCATTCCTGGCAAGGCCGGGCCGATGGCCGGCATCCACGCGGCCATGGTCTACGGCGCCGGCCTTCCCGCGATTACCCATGTCGTCACCGTCTCGGTGGATTGCCCGTTCTTTCCCACCGATCTCGTCGCCCGCCTGGCCGCAGCCCTGGCGCGGCCGTCGCAGATCGCCATTGCCGCCTCCGAGGGCCGCAATCATCCCGTCTTCGGTCTCTGGCCGGTGACACTGGCAGCCGATCTGGAAGCCTGGATCGCTACCGACGAGAAACGCCGCGTGCGCGACTTCCTGTTGCGGCATGACGTTACGGAAGTGGACTTTCCGCTGCATCCGACCCGCGCCAGCCTGCTCGACCCCTTCTTCAACATCAACACGCCTGACGATCTCATCGAGGCGCAACGCTGGCTGGAGGCCCTGCGCACATGACCGCACCGAAAATCTTCGGCATTGCCGGCTGGAAGAACTCGGGCAAGACAGGGCTTGCCGTCCGGCTGGTGACGGAGTTCACCCGCCGCGGCTACCGGATCTCGACGATCAAGCATGCGCATCATGATTTCGACATCGACAAAGTCGGAGCCGACAGCTACCGCCACCGCCAGGCCGGCGCCCACGAGGTCACCATCGTCTCCGGCATGCGTTATGCCATCATGCATGAGCTGCGCGGCGCGCCCGAACCCGCGTTCGAGGAGATTCTCGCGCGTCTCGCCCCCTGCGATCTCGTGCTGATCGAAGGCTACAAGCGCGAGCCGATCCCGAAGATCGAGGCTCGCCGCCTGGAGGCCGCCAATCGTGAAGCGTTGGCGCCGAGCGATCCCAATATCTGCGCCATCGCCGCCGATCATACCGTCGGGGATACGGCCCTGCCCGTCTTCGATCTAGACGATACGGGCGCCATCGCCGATTTCATCGCAGCGGTCGTCGGCCTTGGCCGGGCGAGGCCCTGAAGCACCGGCGCCGCTGCCACATCTGAGACCCGGCGCCGCTTCGCCTGTCACCGCCTTGCTGATTTCCTTGGCAAGCTGCGCCTGATTATAGGGCTTTCCCAATCTCGGAAGATCGATATCGGTGCCGGCGGGTAGATCGGCATAGCCAGTTGCCAGCACGATTGGCAGCGCTGGCAGGATGTCCCGCGCGGCTTCAGCGAGCTGTGCGCCGGTCATACCGGGCATCGAATAATCGGTGATCATCAGATCGAAAGGCTGGCCGCTCCTGATCAGATCAAGCGCCTGCGAGCCGGAATTTGCCTCGATGACCTCGTGGCCGAGATCTTCGAGCATGTCGACCGAACTCATGGCGATCAAGGCATCATCATCGACCAGAAGGATCTTCAGTCTGGACGCGGCCTGCGGGACGGAGAGCTCCGCCTCGGCCAGCAGCACGGGGCGCCGTTCGGTCGCCGGAAGCCACAACTCGGCGGTCGTTCCCACCCCAAGCTCGCTTTTCAGAAGGAGTGCGCCATTGAGCTGAACGGCAAGTCCGTGGATCATCGATAGACCCAGACCCGTGCCCTTTCCGAGTTCCTTGGTCGAGAAGAACGGATCGACGGCCTTCTTCAGCGTCTCCGCGTCCATGCCCGTGCCGCTGTCGGCCACCGCCAAGACGAGGTAGGCCCCCTCGCCGAGATCGGCGCCATTGCCGACGACCTCTTCCTCGCGCAGCGAGATGGACAGCCTTCCCCCCTCCGGCATCGCATCGCGGGCATTGACCGCAAGGTTGAGCAGCGCCAGTTCGAGTTGGTTCGCGTCAACAAGCGCCGGCGGCAGCCCATTCGGCAGGAGGGTCTCGATGCTGACCGAGGGTCCGACCGAGCGCCGTAGCAAGTCGTTCATCCCGGAGACGAGCTCGGCCAGATCGACGGGCCTGACCTGCAGATCCTGCTGCCTGGCGAAAGCCAGCAGGCGCTGCGTCAGCGCCGCTCCCCGACGTGCACCCTGGAGCGCACCCTCCACCAGACGTGTGGCCTTGGCATCTCCCGCAACGTGCTTGCCGAGCAGCTCCAGATTTCCGAGAACTACCATCAGCAGATTGTTGAAATCATGCGCGACGCCACCAGTGAGCTGGCCGATCGCTTCCATTTTCTGGGATTGGCGAAGCTGCTCCTCGGCTCTCTCGCGCTGGGCGACTTCTTCGAGCAGTGTCTGGTGGGCGGCGTTGACCTCTCTGGTCCGCTCCCTGACGCGTTCTTCGAGGTTTTCGTTGAGACGTCTCAGATTCTCCTCGGCCGCCTTGCGGGCGGTGGTATCGGTGCAGACGCCTACGAGTTTCCTGGCGGAGCCATATTTGCCTGCATAGAGCTGCGCGTGAACCTCGGTCCAATGCAGCGATCCATCCGGCCAGATCGTCCGGTGCGCGATCGAATAGTCGCGTCCGGTGTCTATCGTCTGGCGCAGGCGCGCCTGCACGAGATCCCTGTCGCCGGGATGAATGCTTGCAATCAGCTCGTCGTACGTCACCTCCTCATCCGGCTCTCGACCGAAGATGGCTTTGCACGTCGCCGAGACGGACAAAGCCATCGACGATAGTTCGAGCTCCCACGCCCCGAGACGGCCGGCGGCGAGCGCCGTCTGCAATCGCCGCTCACTTTCGCTCAGAGCCTCGAGCCGTGCGCGCGCCTCATATTGGCGCAGGCGCCCCTTCAACGCGGTACGGGCGATGCTGATGAAGGAAGTCGCATGGAACGGCCGCTCCAGGAAGGTGACGTTGCCGAGAACCTCGGAAAGCCTGGCAGCGGATGGATTTCGCTCAGGCCCCCCGCCGCGGGTGGTGAGCACGATGAACGGCAGGTCCGACCAGCTCGGCTGGGCCGAAACCCAGGCGGCGATCGGCTTGAGGTCGCCCGAGCGAACGGCCTCTTCCGTCAGGACACCAAGCGCGATGTCATCGCTGAGCGACGACGCAAACATGGAAAGGTCGGCGGCGGCGATCGAGGCCAGTCCGGCCTCGTCGACCAGCGAAACCGCCACCCAGGCATCACGGCCGGCGGGCGTGTAGATCAATGCTTTCGGTTTACCGGAATTAGGAATCGCCGCCATCCCCGCCATCGGTCGACAGGAGCGGCGCCGACGTTCCGATGAATTCGGGAACGCCACGAAGGACGCCTTGGAACCCGACGAGAGGATCTCCGAACGTCAGGCCGGAACTGTCGATGCGATACTCCCGGATGGTATCCTCATGAAAGCCGGTCCTCTTCTTGATCACGGAGACGGCGCGGCGCACCTTTCCGGCAGCCTCGAAATAACGCAGCAGAATGACGGTATCGGCGAGATAGGTAACGTCGACAGGTGCCTTCATGTCACCGACCAGCCCGTGCTGGGCAACGGTGAGGAAGGTGTTGGCGCCTTGCCTGTTCAAATACTGCAGCAATTCATGCATGTGAAGGATCAGTGAATTCTCATCCGGCATCGAAGCCTGATAACCGTTAATGCTGTCGATGATGACAGTTTTCGCATTCGACTTGTCGACGCAGTCCCGCACGCGGTGGGCGAATTCGCCCGGCGACAGTTCGGCGGCATCGAGCTGTTCAATATGGACCTGGCCCGCGTCCCTCATCGCTTCGAGATCCATTCCAAATGCCTTCAGCCGGGCAAAGAGCAGACTGAGCTCCTCGTCGAAAATGAAGGCCGCCGCTTTCTCGCCGCACGCAACCGCTGCTGCCAGGAACTGAAACGAAAAAGTGCTTTTTCCTGTGCCGGCAGGACCGAGGATGAGGGTACTGGAACCTCGCTCCAGGCCGCCTCCTAAAAGAAGGTCCAGTTTCGGGATATTGCAGGAAATCCGATCGCGGAGGTAAGTCGATTTGTGTTCGGCGGCGACCAGGCGCGGAAACACCATGACGCCGCCGGTCTGGATGATGAAATCGTGATAACCGCCTCGGAAGGCCTGTCCACGATATTTGACGACCCTCAGACGGCGGCGTTCGGAGCCGTAGCTCGGCGCAAGTTCCTCAAGATGGATGACACCGTGCACGACGCTGTGCACCGTCTTGTCGAGTACGTCAGACGTTAGGTCGTCGAGCAATAGGACGGTTGCTCCCTGCCGGGCAAAATAATGTTTGAGCGCCAGGATCTGCCGGCGATAGCGGAGCGAGCTTTGCGCAAGCAGCCTGATTTCCGACAGGCTGTCGAGCACGACGCGCTGTGGCTTTACCCGCTCGAAAGCCGCGAAGATTTCCTTCGTCGTCTCGCCCAGTTCGAGATCCGACGAATAAAGCAGGCTCTGCTGCTGGTCGGAGTCCAGCAGGCTTTCTGGAGGCACGACTTCGAAGACCTCGATATTGCCGTCGATCACCATGCCATGCGACGCCGCACCCGCCCGTAATTCGCTCTCGGTTTCGGAAAGGGTGATGTAGAGCCCCTGTTCGCCAAGTCGTGCGCCTTCGATCAGAAACTGCAGCGCAATGGTGGTCTTGCCTGCTCCCGGATTTCCCTCGAGGAGGAACACATGGCCCGCCGAAAGCCCTCCCGCCAGAATTGTATCCAAACCGGACACTCCGGTCCGGGCTTTCGCGGCAGGCAGCGCAGTATTCATTCATTGTTTCCTTCATTTTCAAGTGTGAATTAGTGGGGAGTGATGGAATGTCAAATCGCCGGCACTGCAGGTTTTCACCCCCGGCAAAACGCCTCTCATAGTGTTACAGCAAGCATGGACAACCGCTTGTTGGGGACCCGAATCCGCCAACTATCCTCGATAGCGAAGCGTATCGACGATGAGAGCGAAAGCCGCCGAGGCGTGCCGGCGGCTTGGATAATAGAGATGGTAACCGGGAAACGGCGGACACCAGTCTTCGAGCACGCGCACCAGCCGCCCATTCGTTAGATGCGCCTGCACGGCGTCCTCCGGCAGATATGCCAGCCCTAGCCCGGCGAGCGTCGCATTCAGCCTGAGCGCGATATTGTTGAAGGTCAATTGTCCCTCGACGCGAACCTTCAACTCGTGCCCGGCCCGCTCGAATTCCCATGCATAAACACTGCCATAGGTCGGCAGGCGGAGATTGATGCAATTGTGCTCGGTAAGATTCTGCGGCGTCAGCGGTTTTGGGCGCCCTTCGAAATAGGCGGGGGCACCAACCACGGCCATGCGCATGTCCGGACCGATGCGCACTGCAATCATGTCTTTCGCCACCTGCTCCCCCAACCGGACGCCCGCATCGTAGCGTTCCGCGACAATGTCGGTCAGGCCGTAATCGACGATGATCTCGACATTGATATCGGGATAATCAGGTAGGAGCCTTTCCAGGGCGGGCCAGAGGATGGCATCCGCCGCATGTTCGCCGGCGTTGATGCGGATACTGCCGGCCGGCTTCTCCCGAAATGCGCTCAGGGCGGCAAGCTCGAACTCGATCTCGTCGAGCCGCGGACCAATGGTGAGAAGCAGCCTTTCACCGGCCTCCGTCGGCGAGACGCTGCGCGTCGTACGTGTCAGCAATCGCAAACCAAGCCGCTCCTCAAGCCCCCGGATAGTATGGCTGAGCGCCGACTGCGACACACCCAGCCTCGCCGCCGCCTTCGTGAAACTCTGTGCGCGGGCAACGGCAAGGAAGACGATCAGATCATTGACGGCAGGACGCGGCATTCATGAAACTTTCTCATAGGTCCTTGCCATGACTACCATCTAATCGCCACCAAAGGCACGCGCTAAATATCGGTCATCGCAGGACGAAGACATGCGCCACGGGGTGGACGAACCGTTCCACAAGCTCAGACACAGGAAAGGACGATCATGGAAATCAAGCGAAGCGGCTCGCAGCCTTCAGCCAAGGGACCGGCGGACTGGTTCACCGGCACGGTGCGCCTCGATCCTCTCTTTCAGCTGACCCACCCGGCACGCGCGGCTGGCGCCAGTGTCACTTTCGAGCCCGGCGCGCGGACCGCCTGGCACACCCATCCTCTCGGTCAGACGCTGATCGTCACATCCAGCTGCGGCCGCGTGCAGCGCGAAGGAAGGGCCAATCGAGGAGATCGGCGTTGGCGACGTCGTCTGGTTCTCCCCCGGTGAACGCCATTGGCATGGCGCATCGCCGACGACGGCAATGACCCATATCGCCATCCAGGAACAGCTCGATGGCAAGGTCGTCGACTGGATGGAGCATGTCACCGACAGTGAGTATCAGGCTTGGAAGGCAAACGGCTATGGAGAAGCGTGAACTTGGAAGGAGCGGTCTCGAAGTCTCGGGGATCGGTCTCTGCTGCATGGGGCTGAAGTATTTATGGCCCGGGGAAAGACATTCAGGAAGCGGTCGCGCTGATCCGGAAGGCGTTCGAACGCGGCGTGACCTTCTTCGATACTGCCGAGGCCTAGGGACCTATAGCCACGAAGAGCTTTAGGAGAGGCGCTTGCTCTCTTCCGCAGCGAGGTGGTGATCGCCACGAAATTCGGCTTCGACTTCGATGCCAATGGCGGCCAGGGTGGGATGAACAGCCGGCCGGAACAGATCCGCGCGGTTACCGATCAGGCGCTGAAGCGCCTGAAGACCGATGTCATCGCCGAGGATCTCGCCGATATCGAAAGCGCGCTCGCCACCATCAAGGTGGAAGGTGACCGGTATCCCGCGCATCTGCAGGCAAGGGTCAACCGCTCAAAAGAAAAACGACCACCTTCTTTGACGGCCGCTTCTTGATTGACCGCATCACCGTCGCGGCGCCGGCGCGTTCTCCTGGAAAGCCGGGATCGCCTCCAGCTTGGCGACAATCGCCGAGATATTGGGCCACCGGGCGAGATCGAATCCCATGCGCCGGGCGCTAACCGCTTGCGGAAAAAGGAAGATATCGGCAATGCTTGGCCGGTCGCCGACGGCGAAGGCGCCTTGCCTGCGGCCGGCAATCATCGTTTCCACAGCCGCCATTCCCTCACCGACCCAGTGACGGCTCCATGCGGCGACCGCATCGGCATCGGCGTTGAAGGTGCTTTTGAGATGCAGGCCGATCCGCGGCGGCAGCAGCGCATGGATCTCGGCTGCGATGGCAAGTGCAATCGAGCGGGCCAGCGCCCTATCCTCCGCCGTGTCAGGCAACAGCGGCGGCTCAGCCTCGATTTCCTCGAGATACTCGATGATCGCCAGCGATTGGGTGATGAGGATGCCGCTATCCGTCAGCAAGGCCGGCACCAGCCCCTGCGGATTGATCTTGCGGTATCCGGCCTGCCGGCTCTCGGCCTCCTCGCCAAGAATGGTGACCGGCAACGCCTCGGCCGTCAGCCCCTTCAGGCCGAGCGCGATCCTGACGCGCGACGTCGCCGAGGAGATTTCGTTCTGATAGAGCTTCATTGTCTTTCTCCCTCATGGCCTCGGATGAATGGCCGCCCTTGCGCCGCGGAAGCTGCCGATGCCGCTTTCACCAGGCCTGCAAGCGGCGAAGGCTCCTGCGAGCTTATGTCGTAGATGCAGGGTGCGGCAAACACTGCCGCCCCCAGCACGCAGATGATCATCAATCTCATTTTATCCTCCGTCGGCGAGGCCCCGACTGGCCTCGCCCTTTGTGCTTTCGGCTCCTGCCCGTCAGGCAATGCTCAATTCGACTTGGATATTGCCGCGTGTCGCCTTCGAATAGGGGCAGGTCCGGTGCGCCTCATCGACGAGCGCCTTTGCGGCATCCGCTTCGATGCCAGGCAGGCTGACCTTAAGGCGGGCCTGCAGGAAATAGTCGCCATCGGTTGTGCCGAGATCGACCTCGGCATTGACGGCGGTCTCTGCCGGCACCTTGACCTTCAACTTACCGGCGGCAATGCCGATCGCGCCGATGAAGCAGGCCGACCAGCCGGCTGCGAAAAGCTGTTCGGGATTGGTGCCGGGCTGGGCGCTGCCGGGAGGCGAGAGCCTGATGTCCAGCTCTCCGTCATCGCTCTGCGAAGCGCCGTCGCGCCCGCCGGTGGTGCGGGTTCTGCCGGTATAAAGAACCTTGTCGATCTTGGTCATGGAAACACTCCTTGTTGCGTCGCTTCATGCGACTGGCCGCTACTGCGGCCGGGTTGACGGAGTTGGTTTGATGGATCGATATATCCGGCATGTTTCCGGAAACGGCCGAAATGTCACAAAACGTAGCATCCGGCGTCCACGACATTTTCGCCTACAAAACATTCTGATAGTTTTGACATCACCGAATGGTGACTTCAGCCGCCAGTCCGCCACCCGAGCGATTGTAGAGCTTCAGAGATCCGCCGATCTTCGCCGTCAGCTGCTGGGCAATCGCCAGCCCGAGACCTGTGCCGCCGGTCTCGCGGTTGCGAGATTGCTCGAGCCGGAAAAAGGGCTGCATCGCGGCTTCGAGCATTTCATCCGGGATGCCGGGTCCGCGATCCATGACGCTGATGACGACGGAATTGTCAGCGCCGCGCTCGACGCTGAGCTCGGCGGCGCCGGCAAACTTCAAGGCATTGTCGATGAAATTCGATAGGATGCGGCGAAGGGCGTGCGGCCTGGTGAAGGCGGCGCCTTCAACCAGCCCGACGACCGTCACGGCCTTTCCTGTGTCCTGATAGTCGTAGGCTATGCTGTCGATAAACGATGCTAAATCGATGCGAGTGTTCTTTTCCCCGCTGCCGTGTGCGCTGCGCGCATAGGCGATGCCGTCCTGGACGAGACGCTGGATCTCGGCGAGATCATGCACCAGCTTGTCCTTCTCGGGTGAATCCTCCGCCATGTCGGCGCGCAGCCGCATCCGGGTGAGCGGCGTCTGCAGATCATGCGAGATCGCCGCCAGTATCTGGACCCGTTCCTCGAGATAGTGGGCGATCCTCTCCCGCATCGCATTGAATGCTCTTGCCGCATGCGCCACCTCGCTAGGCCCGGCCTCACTCAAAGCCTGACCGTCTTTATCAGGATCGAGTGCATCGGCGGCAGCAGCGAGTTCGCCGAGCGGCCGGATCGCCTGGCGGACGGCAAACCAGGTGCAGAGAATGAGCAGCGCCATTTGGATTGCGAAGACGTAAGGCAGCCATGCGGCGATCGGCATGACGCCTCTCGGCGTGACATCGATCGTCAGAGGCGTTCCGTCGCTCAGCGTCAGATGCGCCTGCAGCCGGTTCACCTCACCCGGAATCCGTTCGATGCGGATGGGAAAGCGATGCCCGGCGGCCGCCTCTATTTTTCCTGCGATCTCCCTCGCCTTGCTGGAGCTGTCGGGCACACCGGCCAGGCCGGGTCCGAGCTCGAAACGGTAGTTGCCGCGGCTCAGCCAATCCAGCAGGTCGCCGCGCTCACTTGCCGGAAGTCGGTCGAGAACGGCAATCGATGTCGCGACGTCGTTCTCCAGCGTGCCGAGCATCACCGCCTTGGCCGACATGTAGCGCTCCATGTAGAGCACGCTGAAGGAGAGCCCATAGGCGAAGGCCAGGCCCACCAAAAGAATGAGGAAGATCCGCGATCTGAGCGTTCTCGGCCACATCAGGCCCGATAGCATGGGGATATCAGCCCTCATCGGCGCGGCTCCGAAATTTCGACCGGAACCGAGAAGACATAACCTTCGCTGCGAACCGTCTTGATATAGGTCGGCTCGCGCGCATCATCCCCGAGACGCTGCCGCAGGCGGCTGACGAGAAGATCGATCGAGCGGTCGAAGAGTTCGGCGTCACGGCCCTGCGTCAGGCTCAGAAGCTGGTCGCGGTTAAGCACCCGTTGCGGATGGTCGATGAAGACACGAAGCAGGCGGTATTCGGCGCCGCTCAGCGCAATCGCGGTCCCGTCCTTGTCGAGAAGATGACGGGCGACAGTATCGAGCCGCCAGTCGCCGAAGGTCAGCAATTGACCCGCCTCACTGATCTGCAGGTTGGGCGGCAGCATGCGCGTACGCCGCAGCACCGCCTTGATGCGGGCAAGAAGCTCGCGCGCCGCAAAGGGTTTGGCAAGATAGTCGTCGGCGCCCATCTCCAGCCCGAGGATCCTGTCCATATCGTCGGTGCGGGCCGTCAGCATCAGAATCGGGATCGCCTTGTGCCGGCCGGCGCGCAGTTCCCGGCACAGCACCAGCCCATCGTCGCCGGGCATCATCACGTCGAGTACGATCAGATCGACGGCATTGGCTTCCAGAAAACTGCGCAACTGGCGCCCATCCGCGGCAACACTGGTCCTGAGGCCGTTCTTCTGCAGATAGCCCGAGACCAGCTCGCGAATTTCACGATCGTCGTCGACGATCAGGATGTGATCGACATGATCCATATTGCCTATTCCTCAACGATTGCGGCCGCGCCCGCCGCCTCGCTCTTGTCGAAGTGCCAGACGCGACCTACGCATATTCCGCCCGCGTGAGCAACGAAGCTTTGCCGCCAATCAGAAGCGGTCGACGTCGATGACCGCCCGGGCGAAGGCCTGCGGCGCCTCCTGCGGCAGATTGTGGCCGATGCCGCCGCCGATCGTGCGGTGTTCGTACCTGCCGGAGAATTTTCCGGCATAGGCGGAGGGCTCGGGATGCGGCGCACCGTTTGCATCGCCTTCCATGGTGATCGTCGGCACCGAGATCAGCGGCAGGGCGGCAAGCTTCTTCTCATAGGCATCATATTTCGCCTCGCCTTCGACAAGCCCCAGGCGCCAGCGGTAATTGTGGATGACGATATCCACATGGTCGGGATTGTCGAAGGCGGCCGCCGATCTGTCGAAAGTCGCATCGTCGAAATTCCACTTCGGCGATGCCGTCTGCCAGATGAGCCTTGCGAAATCGTGAGTGTTGCTCCGATAGCCCAGGCGGCCGCGTTCGGTGGCGAAGTAGAACTGGTACCACCAGGCAAGTTCCGCCTTCGGTGGAAGCGGTTTCTTGTTGGCCTCCTGGCTGCCGATCAGGTAGCCGCTGACCGAAACCATCGCCTTGCAGCGCTCGGGCCACAGCGCGGCCATGATATTGGCAGTCCGCCCGCCCCAGTCGTAGCCGGCAACGACAGCCTTTCCGATCTTGAGCGCATCGAGCAGGGCGATCATGTCGGCGGCAAGCGCCGAAGGCTGGCCGTTGCGCGGTGTCTTGTCATCGAGGAAGCGGGTCGTGCCGTAGCCACGCAGATAAGGCACGATCACTCTGTAGCCGGCGGAGGCAAGCAGCGGCGCGACGTCGACAAAGCTATGGATGTCATAGGGCCAACCGTGCAGCAGCAGCACGACCGGACCATCGGCCTTTCCGGCCTCGGCATAACCGATATCGAGCACATCGGTCTTGACCTGCTTCAGCGCTTCGAATGACGCATTGGTCCCGGCCTTTACGTCAGGCAGCGCGGCGCTGGAAGACTGCGGCAGTTGGGCTGCGGCCGCTCCGGCCACGCCGAATTCGACGGCTGCAAGCGCGATTGCCGTCATGCCAAAGAAACGGCGGCGATGATAATTGATTTGCTCTGACATCGGTCTCTCCTGTCGAATGGATCACGGCGCTGAGATGACGTTCGGCTTGTATCGGCCATATGTCACAGGCTGCGGTTTTTGAATGCGAGTGTAACCTCCGCCTGCCGAGATACATTCTGATACAAAAGCGCCGCCTCGGCAGGGCATGGGCGGAGGGTCGCAGTTTTCGCCGCCGCCTCTGCGGATAGGCAGTTTGTATTCGTTTGTATCGTCCGCGCTCCAGCGCAATAGTTCGGAACATTTTCCCGTCAAACCAGACACATCGGAGATACCTCCGGCCGGCTATCTCGCCGCCGTTGCTGGTTCGGGCCCATCGCCGTCCAGAGCCCGATCAAACGGTTTCAAAGGAAACGATGATGACACTTCTGATCATTGCCTATCTCGGAGGCGTGCTGACCATTCTCAGCCCTTGCATCCTCCCTGTCCTCCCCTTCGTCTTCGCCCGCTCCGGCCAGCCTTTCCTCAAGAGCACGCTGCCGATGCTAGCGGGCATGGCCGCCACTTTCGCGCTGGTCGCGACACTTGCCGCGGTCGGCGGCAGCTGGGCGATCCGTGCCAATGAATATGGCCGGCTTGCCGCGATCGTCCTGCTCGCGCTCTTCGGAGTGAGCCTGCTTTCGCCCCGCTTCGCAAGCACGCTTGCCCGCCCGATCGTCGATCTCGGCAACAATCTACTTAACGCCAGCGGCGGCGGACGCACTGCGCCGACGGTCAGGAGCGCGCTCATCCTCGGCGTCGCCACCGGCCTGCTCTGGGCGCCCTGCGCCGGACCAATTCTCGGCCTCGTGCTGACGGGCGCGGCATTGCAGGGCGCCAACCTGCAGACAACCGCCCTCTTGATCGCCTATGCCGCCGGTGCTGCGACCTCGCTTGCCGTCGCCTTGCTGGTCGGCGGTAAAATCTTCGCCGCGATGAAGCGCTCGCTCGGCCTTGGTGATCGAATCCGCCAGGCTGTCGGCGCTGCCGTGTTGGCGGGCGTGGCGGTTATCGCGCTCGGTCTCGACACCAGCCTGCTGGCGCGGCTTTCCTATGCCAGCACTGCCTCGCTGGAACAGGCCGTTCTGGACAGGCTGCATGCCAGGCCGGCCGGGGGCACGCCCTCTGAGGTGGCGAGCAACGACAAGATCATTCCCGCGGCCGATGGAAGCAAGCCTTTCCGCAGTGATCTGCCCGTCGAAGCTTATGCGCCTTCGTTCGACGGCGCGGTCGAATGGCTGAACTCGGAGCCTCTGACCAAGGAGCAGCTGCGGGGTAAGGTGGTGCTCGTCGACTTCTGGACCTATTCCTGCATCAACTGCATTCGCACCATTCCCTATGTCAGTGCCTGGGCGGAAAAATATGCGGATCAGGGCCTGGTCGTCATCGGCGTGCACGCCCCGGAATTTGCCTTTGAGAAGACGATCGACAATGTCAAGAAGGCTGTCGGCGACTTTCGGATCGGCTATCCGGTTGCGATCGACAATGATTACAAAATCTGGCGCGCCTTTGAAAACAGCTACTGGCCTGCCGCCTATCTGATCGATGCCAAAGGCCAGATCCGCTATCACCATTTCGGCGAAGGCAATTACGGCAGGACCGAAAAAGCCATCCAGGATCTGCTGCGCGAAGCGGGCAGCCAGATGGCGGAAACGGCACCGGTTGCGCCCGCTGCCAAGGGCGTGGAGGCAGGTCCCGACCTCGCCAATATCCGGTCCGGAGAGACCTACCTCGGCTACGGGCAGGCCGAAAATTTTGTCTCGCCCGAAAGGCTGCAAGCCGATATGCCGCAGAACTACTCGATCACCGAGCCCGGCATTAACGCATGGGGCCTGTCCGGCACCTGGACCATCGGTAAGGATCAGGCAACGCTCGATGAGGCAGGCGGCGGCATCGCCTATCGTTTCAGCGCCCGCGATCTGCATCTCGTTCTCGGACCCGGCGCCGACGCCAAACCGATCCGTTTCCAGGTGAGGCTCGACGGCAAGGCGCCGGGACCCGATCATGGCTCCGACATCGATGCCGACGGCAACGGCACGGTCACCGGAACGCGGCTTTACCAACTCGTTCGCCAGGCCGGCGCCGTCGCAGCCCGCACCTTCGAAATCCGCTTCCTCGATCCGGGCGTCCAGGGCTACGCCTTCACCTTCGGCTGAACCTCAAGATTCCCGCCCCGCAACGTCAACCACAAGGAGTGACCCCATGAACAAGCATCTGACTTTCATCGCAAGCCTGGCCTTTGCCACCGCCGGAATCGCTTTTGCGGCCGAGGCTGCCGCGGTCAAGAACATCGTGATCGTCCACGGTGCGCTGGCCGATGGCTCTGGATGGCGAAAAGCGACCGATATCCTCGAAAAGCGCGGCTTCAACGTCACCATCGTCCAGGAGCCTCTGACATCGCTCGATGACGATGTGGCGGCAACGAAGCGGATTCTCGACCTCCAGGAAGGACCGACGCTGCTCGTCGGCCACAGCTATGGAGGCATGGTCATCACCGAAGCCGGCAACAATCCAGGCGTTGCGGGCCTCGTCTACGTCGCCGCCTTCCAGCCAGACAAGGGGGAAAGCCTGCTGAGCCTCGCCAGCTCGAAGCCGGCCGGCAGTATGGACATCAAGGAAACTGAGGACGGCAAATATCTTTACCTCGACCCCGGCGCCTTCGCCGCGGCTTTCGCGGCCGACCTGCCGAAAGCCGAAGCCGATTTCCTGGCAAGATCGCAGGTCTTCGCCGCCAAGCAGGCCTTCTCGACCAAGATCGGAGAGCCGGCATGGCGAACGAAGCCGAGCTGGACGATCGTCGCCACCCAGGATCGCTCCATCAATCCCGAGCTGGAGCGTGACATGGCGAAACGAGCTGGCAGCGAAGTGACCGAGATCACGGCCAGCCACGCCGTCTTCGCATCCCAGCCGGAAAAAGTCGCCGACGTCATTGAAAAGGCGGCTGCGAAAGCCGGCCGATAGAGAGGGGTAAGACAAGAGCGCGCCCCCTTCTCCCGGCGGGAGAAGAGGAGGTCAGCGCCCCTCCCTGACACCGGGGAGGGGCGGAAGCAGCTACTGGTTGGCGGCGACCGGACGCACCAACGGAGTGACGCGGCGGATGGTGACGCGGCGGTTTTCCTGTTCGGGGCCCGACGTGTTGACCTTCAAGTAACGTTCGCCGTAGCCCTGCGTCGCCATGTTTTCCGGCGGAATGCCATAGACGTCGGAGAGCACATTGGCGACCGATTCCGCCCGCTGGTCGGAGAGGACCAGGTTGCTCTGGTCGGAACCGACAGCATCCGTATGGCCCTCGATCAGGAAGGTCTCGCTCGGATCTTTCTTCAGCACCTGGCTGATCGCGTCGGCGACCTTACGCAATGTGCGCGCCTGAGTCATCGGGATCTCCGCGCTGCCGGTCGCAAAGGTGATCGTATCAAGATCGATTCGGCGGACCTTGTCGCGAATACGAGCCGAATACTTCACCTCATTCAGCGAATAGACACGCTCCACCGGCTCGACGGGAGGTTCGCTCAGGAACTCGTAATAGTCCCTGTCCGGATCGCTGCGAGTATCGATGATGTATTCGTTGAGTGGCACGCGCAGCCGCATCGGCGGCAAGTCGGCACCCGCATCCTCGAAATAGTCGCGGTCCGGATCCTCATAGAGATCGGGCGAATAGTAGAGAACGTCCTCACGCCCGCGGGCATCGACGCGCGACCGCTGGATGATGTCGCCGTAGCGGTTGCGGATCGTGACGATGCGGTAACCCTCCGGTCGCGCAATCGTCTCGCGGTAACGGTCGCCCGGGAGCTCTTCGTAGATCGGCCGTTCGCCGTCGCGCAGGAACCGCCTGTCGTCGTCGCTGCGCACGATCACCTGATTGTTGTACTGAATGATCACGCGATTGTCGTCAGTCTGGTCGTCGACACGCGCCCCGTCCGGGCGAACGAATTGCGGCCGGGCGTCGAGTCTGGTTCCTTTCTCGCTAGTCACCGCCTCGAGCTTGACCGTCGGTGCCCTATCCGCGGTGGCGGCCTGCGCCTCGGCATCAGAGGTCGGCACCTTGAAGTCCTTGCTCTCGGCGCGCATCTTGTCGCGGTCGCGGCGGACTTCCCTGCCCTTGCTGCGGTCGGCATCCTTATCGCTGTCGAGCACGGCCGCACCGTTTTCAACCGGCAGGACAACGGTCTCGTTGCTCTTGGCCGGATCTTCGGCAATCTTCTTGCGGCGCTGCAGCTCTTCCGGCGAAACCTTTTCAGGCGCAGGAATGGCCTGCTCGGCCTGCTGACCGCCGCTGGCTTCAGGCAGCGGCTGGGCCGCGCCGGTGGCGGGTGCTGCCGGCTGTTCGCCGGCGGGCTGTTCGCCTGCAGGTTTCGCCGCCATGCCTTCCTTCGGTTTTTCGGCCGGAGCGGCTTCCGGGGCAACGGCCTTGTCCTGGGTCGCCTTGTCTTGGGTCGCCTTGTCCTGGCTCGCTTTATCTGCGGGCGCCACAGTCTCGCCGGCTGCGGGCTTCTTTTCGGCCGGCGCTTCGGCTGTGGGTTTTGCCTCCGGCTTGGCTTCGGGCTTGGCCTGTTCTTCGGTCGGCGTCACCGCCTCGGGAGCGGCTGTCTCGGCCTTGCCCTTGCCTTTATCGCGGGGGCGCTGCTTTCCTTCCGGCTTGGCCTCAGGTGCAGCCTGCTCCGTTTGCGGCTGGGCCTCCTTTGCGGCTGGCTGCTGCGCCTCGGGCTCGGCCTGCTGAGCCTCAGGCTTCTTGGGTCTTTTCGGCTTTTCCTGCGTTACCGGCTGCTGTCCTTGCTGCGGCGCGGCCTCCGGCTTTGCCTCGGGCTGAGCCTCCTGTTTGGCTTTCCGCGCGGGCTTGCTTTCGGGCTGTTCCGCCGGCGCCTCTTTCGGCGCCTCGGCTTTCGGTGACGCGGCCTTGGGTTCGGGTGCTGCCTTGGGTTCGGGCGCGGCCTTGGGTTCAGGCGCCGGAGCCTCCTTGGGTGCTTCGGCCTTCGGCTTTTCCGCAGGTGCTTCCTTTGGCTTCTCGGCGGCTGGCGCCTGTTCGGCTGGGGCCTCCTGCTTCTCCTTGTGCTTTTTCTTCTTCAGCAGCTCTTCTTCGGAAGGTGCATCCTCGGGCGCATCCTGCGCCACTTCGAAGCTCCACTGTTCGACTTGCCGCGCGGCGGCTGCCTGCGTCTCAGCGCCGCGCACGGCGGCCATCGCCGACACCGGCTGCAGCGCCAGCGAGAGGGAAAGCAGCGGAAAAGCCGCGCTTGCGAACAATCTTGATTTCTTGCCCATCGGGTTTCCTCGATCCTGTTTGAGCTTCCTGAAGGCCGACAGGCCCTAGTTCCGCCCCTAGCGTCGCATTGAGGCGAAACGGCGAAATGGCAAAGCGCCAACTCGCCGATTTGTTCCGGTTCTAGGAAGCCGGGGATTAACCTCAGGTGAATGTAGCGGTCTGCCGCCGTTCATCTCGCCTGCTGTTTGCGCCGCGAATAGCCCGGGAATTTCTGTTGCATTTCCATGAAAAAAAGTCTGATTATCGCCGCAAGGCGGTGCCCGTCACCGTTGAACAGCAGCCGTCAGCCCAAGAGAAAAAAGCGCGATGGCTACCAACAGAGAGGATCCTCATGCATATCTCCACCCGTATCTTCGCGGCAGCCTCGCTCGCGGCAATGTCGCTCTTTGCCGGCTCCGCCATGGCCGATGGCGAGAAATACGTGATCGGCACCGATTCGACCTATCCGCCCTTCGAATTTGTCGATGCCAGCGGCACCATCCAGGGCTTCGACATCGATATCGCCAAGGCGCTCTGTGCCGAGATGAAGGCCGAATGCTCCTTCGTCAGCACCGATTGGGACGGCATCATTCCGGCGCTGAACGCCAAGAAGTTCGACATGATCGTCTCCTCCATGTCGATCACGCCCGAGCGCCTCAAGCTCGTCGACTTCTCCAACAAGTACTACAACACCCCTCCGGCCATCGCCGTACCGAAGGATTCGAAGATCACTGACGTTGCCGGCCTCAAGGGCAAGGTGATCGGCGCACAGACTTCCACGACGCATGCCAACTACGCCGAGAAGCACCTCGCCGACACCGAGCTGAAGCTCTACCCCACGGCCGACGAATACAAGCTCGACGTTTCCAGCGGCCGTGTCGATGCTGTCATCGACGACGTCGTCGTTCTCTCCGAATGGGTCAAGTCCGACGCCGGTGCCTGCTGCAAGATCCTGACGACCCTGCCGGTCGACAAGGAAATCAACGGCAACGGCGCCGGTATCGCCATCCGCAAGGGCGACCCGCTGAAGGAAAAGCTCAACACCGCGATCGCTGCGATCCGCGCCAGCGGTGAGTACAAGAAGATCCAGGACAAGTACTTCGATTTCGACGTTTACGGCGAATAAGAAATTCGGTATCTGGCCGATCAAGCGAATGGCGGAAGGCTTGCTCTTCCGCCATTTTTGTTTGACAAAGGTGGCAAGATCAAAACGGCAAAAGCCGTGAGGGGAATTCACGCATGGGCGGATTGTTTTCCGCGCTCGGCTCCTTCTGGAGCTCACTTGTGCACATTTTCGATCCGCTATGCGGACCCGTCGGTATCTTCACCTGGTTGGGTCCGTCGACGATCCTAGCCTGTGGCGACACCGGCTGGGGCGACGAGATCGCCCTTGGCCTGCAGGTCACCGTATCGGTGGCGATCGTCACCCTGCCGATCGGCCTCGTCATCGGCTTCCTCGTGGCTCTCGGCCAGCAGTCGGAAGAAAAATCGCTGCGGCTGGCGGCCGGCATTTACACGACTATCTTCCGCGGCCTGCCGGAGCTTTTGACGCTCTTCATCATCTATTACGGCATGCAGATGCTCATCCAGTCTCTTCTGGAGCTTGCCGGCTATGTCGGGCCGCCGGTCGAGATCAACGCCTTCCTGGCCGGCGTGATCGCTCTGTCGGTTGTCTTCTCCGCCTATTGCTCGGAAGTATTGCTTTCGGCTTTCCGCGCCATTCCCAAGGGCCAATATGAGGCAGGAGATGCGCTCGGCCTGCATCGCGGCCGCACGCTACGGCTCGTCATCCTGCCGCAACTCGTTCGCATCGCCCTTCCCGGTCTGACGAACCTCTGGATGGTGCTCCTGAAGGACACCTCCTACGTCTCGATCATCAGCCTTGCCGATATCCTGCGCCAGACGAGCGTCGCAGTGCGGGTGACCAAGGAGCCGTTCTTCTTCTATGGCATTGCCTGCTGTCTCTATCTGGTGCTCGCCATTCTCTCCTCCTTCCTGCTTATCTATGTCGACCGCTGGGCCAAACGTTCGGATGTCCGCCGATGAGTTACGCTGAGACATTGATCCCCCCGCAGCCTGCGCCCCGCGAGGTGGCAAAGCCGGTCACAGTGGCACGCCTGTGCGGCTACGTCTTCGTTGCGGTCTGGGCTCTGCTTGCCGCGCTGCTGATCTTCACCGTCATCAATGGCTGGGATCCGGACAAATTCACTCGCTACGGACCGCGTTATCTGCACGGACTCTGGGTAACCCTCAGTCTGGTTGCCATCTCCGTCGTTTGCGGCGCCATCCTGTCCCTGCCGCTCGCCATGGCCCGGCTGTCGAAGAACCGGGCTCTTAACTGGTTCGCCTATGGCTATATATATTTCTTCCGCGGCACGCCGCTGCTTGCCCAGCTGTTCCTGGTCTATTACGGCCTCGGCGTCTTCCGCCCGCAGCTGGAAGCCGTTGGCATCTGGTGGTTTTTCCGCGAAGCCTGGTATTGCGGCCTCTTTGCCATGACGATCAATACGGCGGCCTATCAGGCGGAAATTCTGCGCGGCGCGATCGAAAGCGTGCCGCACGGCCAGCGCGAAGCAGCAGCAGCCCTCGGCATCCATAAGACCATCGCCTTCCGCAAGATCATCCTTCCGCAGGCCTTCATCGTGGCGCTTCGCCCCTACGGCAACGAGATCATCCTTTTGATCAAAGGCTCGGCGGTCGTCGCCATCATCACCGTCCTCGATCTGATGGGCGAAACCCGTTACGCCTTCTCCCGCACCTTCGACTACCAGACCTATCTCTGGGCAGCGATCTTCTACCTCACCATTGTCGAGGCGCTACGCCATCTCTGGGCCTGGATCGAGCGTCGACTGACGCGGCATCTCAAGCGCTGAGCATGAAGGGCAAAAGTGTATCGCGGTTTTGGGATTGCTAAAGAAGCGTGGCAGCACTCGTATTATCATGCTGCCAAACCGTTGAAAACAAAAAACAATACTTCCTTCGCAACGTATCTGTTAAGCTTGCATTAACCATTCGCGTGCTTCCATTTCACGTGGCGCTAATAAAGCGCGAGTGGGAACGAGAAGAAGCTGAATACGATGCACAAGGACATGGAAAAGCAACTGCAGGGTTACGGTCTGACGACCGCCCAGATCCTCTACCACCTCCCGGATCACCCGACGATCCTGCAGACCTATGTCTGGCAGGATTATGATCTGGCACCCGATTTTCCCGAGATGCGGGGCTTCCTTAAATTCTGGCAGGAGAAGCTCGACGGGCCGCTGCATTCAGTGCGCTACGTCCACCGCAAGCTGATCTCGGCGACAGAGTGGCGGGCGTTGAAGGGCGAGTTCATCCTGCATTGATCACACATGCGCCTCGCCATGGCCGAATTCGCCTTCGTCCCGGTCTGGACGCAGGGCGAAATAGAGCATGCCCAGGTAAAAGGTGACGACGATCGAAATGACCGCAAGGCCGGGGAGTGGCCCGAGCACGGCATTGTCGATGACATAGGCCCAGGACTGCGCCTGCAGCGCCGGCGCGCCCTCCGTCTGCAGTTTTGGCGTCGAGATCTTCAGGCACCAGGCAAGCAGCAGGATTAAATACATCCAGCCGTAATTGCGTTTGAGCCGCCGATGCATCGCTTCTCCATAACTGAGCAGAAAGCGCGGATGACGCAGGCTGTTGGCAATCACCGCGGCCCATTCGCTGCCGGCCGCAGCGTTCGGCGCCATGATCTGCGCGAAATAACAGCGCTCGACCTGCCGGATTCGGGCGCGGTAGATATCAAAGAAGCGGTAGCGCCGCGCCTCGATCATCAGAAGCAGCGTAATCAGCATCACGCCGAACAACAACACGCCGTGATGCGAGCTTGGTGTCGACAACGACACCGAAAGCAGCGCCGCGACCACGGTGATCGCCCAGTTGGACGTCCGGTCGATGCGGTCGCGCCAGCTCGTCATCCGTCCGAGTTCGCCGCGGTAATAATGGCTGAGCGTATTGGTGATCTCGCCCGGCGTCGTGGGCAGCAGCAAGGGGCGCTCGCCCCCTTCTTTCCTTGCCGGTGGCACCCTGTCGTGCTCCGCTTTCATGGCGTTTCCTCCCATCGTCTTCTTTTTGGCCATTCTGCGCCTGTTGCCGCGCCATTGCAAAACTTCGAAAGCCGCCGTAGAGCCATGCCTGAAACAGAAGGACATGCACCGCGATGGCAAAGAAGATCGACGAAGAAGCCCTTGCCGAGGCCTACAATCGTGCACTGGCGCTGGAGAAATCAGGTGATGTCGAGGCGGCCGTAGCGGCCTACGAGGACGTTTTGGCGATCGATCCCGAGGACCACGGCGGAGCCGCCGTGCGCATCGCGGCGATGGGCCGCGGCGAAACCCCGGTCAAGGCGCCCGACGCCTATGTCGAGACCCTGTTCGATCAGCATGCCGAGGTCTTCGAGGACGTGCTCGTCGAGCAACTCGGCTATCACGTGCCGATGCTGGTGCGCCAGCGCCTGCAGGCATTGAAGCTCGGGCCGTTCAAGCGTTTGCTCGATCTCGGCTGCGGCACCGGTCTCACAGGCGGCGCGCTGCGCGAGCTGTGCGAGGACATGACCGGCATCGACATATCGGAGAAGATGGTCGAGATCGCCCACGAAAAAGATCTTTACGAGACGCTCTTCGTCGCCGAGGTTGAGGATTTTCTCGACGACAATGACGAGGACGCTTTCGACCTCATCACCGCCACAGACGTGCTGCCCTATCTCGGCGCGCTCGAACCGCTCTTCTTCGGCGCCGCCGAAAATCTGACGCCGGGCGGCCTGTTCATTTTCTCCTCGGAGACCCTGCCTGACGAATTGCTTGCCGGCCGCCCCTACATGGTTGGACCACACCAGCGCTTCGCCCATGCCGACGCCTATGTGAGAGAACGGCTGACGGCCACCGGTTTCGCGCTTGTCGAGATATCCGACATCAACGTGCGCATGGAAGACGGACAGCCGACGCCGGGCCATCTGGTGATCGCCAGATACATCGGCTGAAGATAATAGTTTCACGATCGGTGAACTATCTGTTGCGCGATGCCTGCGGACCTGATAGTTAGTCAGTCGGCAAAGTTTTCAGCCAGACAGGAAAGGTCGCCGCATGTCGCTCGTCTTTTATGGGCATCCGCTCGCCTCCTTCTGCCACAAGGTGCTGATCGCGCTTTATGAAAACGAGACCCCCTTTGAGAACCGTATCGTCGATCTGTCCGACGAGGCCTCACGCGCCGATCTCTTTCGCTTCTGGCCTATCGGCAAGATGCCGCTGCTCCGCGACGAAGCCCGGGACAGCACCATCCCCGAGACTTCGATTATCATCGAATATCTCGATCACTATTATCCCGGCGCCGTGCCCCTGCTGCCGCTGGAGATCGACCGGGCACTGCAGGTCCGTCTCTGGGACCGCTTCTTCGACCATTATGTCCAGATGCCGATGCAGACGCTGGTCAGCAATCGCCGCCGCCCTGAAGGCAAGGCGGACGAAATCGAGATGACCGCTTCCCGGGCGACGCTGGCCACGGCCTATACCATGATCGAAAAACAACTGGGCGAAAGCCCTTGGATAACCGGCGAGGCCTTCACCATGGCCGACTGCGCCGCAGCCCCCTCTCTCTTCTACGCCGAGACGCTGGTTGCGTTTTCATCAGATCAGCCGAAGCTTCGCGCCTATTACGAGCGGCTGCTGGCGCGCCCGTCCTTCGCCAGGGCGCTGAAAGAGGCCCGCCCCTATTTCAAGTTCTATCCCTATCACGACAGACTGCCCGCCCGCTTTCGGGATGAAGCGGAATGATCGAAAGCCAGGCGGATCTCGACCGCATGTTCCACGCGCTTTCCGACCGCAGCCGCCGCGGCATGATCGACCGGCTCGGCCGCGGCCCGGCCTCGGTCACCGAACTGGCCGCTCCGCTCGCCGTCGCCCTGCCGACGGTGATGAAACATCTGCAGGTGATGGAGGAGAGCGGGCTCGTCCTCTCCGAAAAATCCGGCCGAGTGCGGACCTACCGGCTGCAGCAGGATGCGCTCGCCGCTGTCGAACGCTGGGTGGAACAGCGAAAGACCCGTTGGACCGCCGCCTTTGACGGGCTGGATCAATTTCTCGCCGATGAGCCGGAGACACTCCCCGAATGACGATACGATCTGCCGAACATGCCACCTTCGTCATAGAACGCCGCCTGACGGCACCCGTCGCCCGGGTCTTCCGCGCCTGGTCGACGCCGGAGTCCAAGCGGCAATGGTTTGCCTGCCACGGCGAATGGGTGCCCATAGAATACGCGCTCGATTTCAGGCCGGGCGGTACAGAGAGGAACTATACCGCCGACACCGAGGGGCTTCTGCACGCCTATGACGCCCACTACATCGATATCGTCCCGGATACTCGCATCATCTATGCCTATGAGATGAAGCTCGGGCAAAGCCGCATCTCAGCCTCGCTCGTCACCGTCGCCTTCGACACCGAAGCCAGCGGAACCAGAATGGTCTTCACCGAGCAAGTGGTTTTCCTCGACGGCTACGCCGACAACGGCGCCCGCCTTCAGGGCACAGAAATCGGCCTCACCAATCTCGAACTCTTTCTCGAACGCGAGGCAAGCCCAATTCACTAACGCGGCCGGATGAAGCGTCACACGCTGCTTGATTTCTTCCGCGAACCGGCCGCCCGCACCGACGCATTTAGCGCCGCGGCGGCTCGAATGAGCGCCTTCAGCGCCTCCTCGTCGATCTTGTCGCCTTCATGAAGGTCGATGGCGCGCCGGGTGTTGCCGTCGAGACTGGAGTTGAAAAGGCTTTTCGGATCCTCAAGCGAGGCTCCCTTGGCGAAGGTAAGCTTGACCACGCTCTTATAGGTCTCACCGGTGCAGATGATGCCGGCGTGCTCCCACACCGGAACGCCTCGCCATTTCCATTCCTCGACCACTTCGGGCTCGGCCTGCTTGATGAGCGCGCGGACCCGCGCGAGCACGTTGCCGCGCCAATCCTTGAGTTCCTCGATCCTCGCATCAATCAGTTGAGAGGGAGAGGCTTGCCCGGTCCCTTCCTCGGAATCGATTTTCTTCATGGTGGCCGTCGTCTTCTTCATATTTATCGTTCTCCCATCGCCGCGCATCAAAACCTCACACCCGTTCGCCCGGCAAACGGCTCGCCTGCTCTACCCAGGAGGCGATCTGCGCCTCGTCGAAAGGGTCGTCCTCGCGTATGTCGAGGTAGCGCACCTCTTTCTGCTTGGACTCGCCTGGCGGTAGGGGATGCAGCGACGCACCCTTGAAGAAAGCCACCTTGACATAGCTGGCGTAGCAATGGACGCCGAGGAACCAACCTTGCCCTTCCATGCCGTAAAAGGGCGAGTTCCACTTGACCGCCTTGCAGACGCCGGGCACGGTTCTGCTGATCAGCGCATCGAGGCGACGCCCGATCTCACTTTTCCAGTCCGGCATGGCGGCGATATAGGCTTGCACGGGCGCATCGCCGTAACCCTTGGGGATTTGCGGGTTGCCACCCGACAGAAGCTTCGGCGCGGCGACCGCCGGTTTGGCAGTCTCTTTCATGAATTTCTCCGCACCCTGCGACGTTTTGCCCGCCATGGATCACCTCCTATCCGCCGATGCATCCCACGCGCCGTTTCGCGGCATAGGGCAGCACAAACAGGCCGAACGGCAGCAACGCCAAGAGCCCAACCCAGACCGCCGACTTCTCCTGCACCATGGCGATGATATTGACGATGACGACCAGCGTAAAGGCAATCGACAGCCAACGGTGGACCTGCCGACACCAGTTGTTCCGGTTCAATGAAGCCTCCTCGAACGAGCCCGACCGGCCGCCGCCAATGGATTAGTCAACCCGCGTCAACACCTGTTCCAGCTTGTCGAAGAATTGCGGCCACCCGCTCCTGGCGCCGCCATAGGCCTGCCGCTGATCCGCCCGAAAACCCGACTGCTCCATTCGCAGATGCGTACCCGCGCCCGTTGGGGTGAGCGTCCAGGTCACGACGGTTTCGAGGCCATAGGCGCCCCAGCTGTAAGCGAGGGTCTTGTGTGGTTCGACTTCCAGAACTCGGCAGTCGACGGCGCCCCAATCGGCGTTGAAGTTGAAGTGATGGTCGACGACCGGCCTGAAGTCGCTTTTCATCAACCACTCTTGGATCAGGTGCGGCTGGGTCAGCGCCCGCCAGATCTTTTCCGCTGGAAAAGGCATTTCCCGCTCGATGACGACGGAACGCGTTTCGGTCGATATGTCTGTCATTGATCCATCCTCTTCAACAAATCTTCGAGCGCATTGAAGCGGCTTTGCCAGAAGCCGGCCATCTCGCTCGTCCAGTCGACGAGCGGCGCAAGCGCTCCGAGCTGCGCGCTATAATGCGTCTGCCGCCCTTCATGACGGTCGCGCACCAGGCCGGCTTGCTTCAGCAGCCCGAGATGCTTCGAAACGACCGGCTGCGAGACCCCGGCCTGCGCCGTCAACGCCCCGACCGTCTTCTCCCCTTCCCGGCACAGCCGCTCGAAAAGCGCGCGCCGGGTGGGATCCGCAAGCGTCCTGAAGAGCACGTCCTGAACGTTCGACATTGAAGACCCATACCCGTAAAGCTATGAATAGACCTATATCCATGGAGGTATACCTATGTCAAGCGACGAACAGAACGCGACAATCGAACGAAAAATGTATTGCCAACCCGTCAATTGATACAACAATCGAAAGGACTACGAATACGGCCATCATAGCCCATCCACTATGAATAATCCCTACTCGCCAGCCACGAGGCTAACCACAGAAACGCCGAAAGCCGCAGACGGCATCCGGCGATACATGCATCTGCGTTCATGAGCCCGAGGCGACTTTCAGGTTGCCGCCATGGCTGCTGCGCCGGCGAAGATCTGTTTGCGGCCGAATTTATTGTTGAAAGCCTGGCAAGCCCGCTCTTGGCGAGCGGACACACGCCTGACATGGCCGCCACCCCGCAGATGCCCAGAAAGATAGCAGCGGCGCCTGGTGAAATGGTGCCCGGAACCGCTATTGGAAGCAGTTCCTCGCCCTCGCCTTGCCCGCTACTTCCCCCGGCGTTCGGCGGCCAGCCGCTCGTGAATGACGGCGGGACCGCCGGCAAGACGTTTCGCAAGCAGGCTCGCCGGATCGACGATGCGCCAATAGGGCGTCACCATCGAAGGTGGTTCGCCCTTCTCCAGTTCACCGACGGACAGGTCGGCAATCGCACGCAAATGCCGCTGCACCGTCACCGGACAGCAGGCGTCCGCTCCGTATTGGGCAGCGAGACGGCGGCGCAGAACGCCAGCCTCGGTAAGGACACCTTCAGGCGCCAACCGAATCTGCTCTGCGACCATCTTCTGAGACGGAATAAGCATCGCCTGCGTGCCGCTGCGGCCTTTGCGGCGCAGCTCGATTCTTGGAATTTCGCTCATGTCACCCCCAGTAACATTGTGCTTCGTTCCATCTAGGGCTCGGCCGATCGGCGACCAGCCTCAAAGAAGCAATCGAAAGGAAGTCCGTCTTCACGGCTTTTCTGCTTGCGCCGTTTCAGTTAATCCTCAGGGCCTCTCACTCTGGATAAGGATAGGAACATATGGCTAAAGTCGCGTTCATCGGTCTCGGCGTCATGGGCTTCCCCATGGCCGGTCATCTGAAGACAAAGGGCGGCCACGATGTCACCGTCTACAATCGCACGGCCGAAAGAGCTGCTGCCTGGGCCGAGAAATTCTCCGGCAAATCCGCCCCCACTCCGGCCGAGGCAGCGGAAGGTGTCGATTTCGTCTTCGTCTGCGTCGGCAATGACGACGATCTCCGCTCGGTCACCTCAGGCGAAAACGGCGCCCTGCACGGCATGAAGCCGGGTTCGGTGCTGATCGATAACACCACCGCCAGCGCCGAGGTCGCCCGCGAGCTTTATGCCGCGGCAAAGGAAAAGGGTGTGGATTTCATCGACGCTCCGGTCTCTGGCGGCCAGGCCGGCGCCGAAAACGGAGTGCTGACCGTCATGTGCGGCGGCGATGAAGCCGTCTTCGAGAGAGCCCGGCCGGTGATCGACGCCTATGCGCGTATGGTCGGCCTGATGGGGCCAGCTGGCTCCGGACAGCTTACCAAGATGGTCAACCAGATCTGCATCGCTGGCCTCGTCCAGGGGCTTTCAGAAGCGCTGCACTTCGGCAAGCGCGCCGGCCTCGATATTGAAAAGGTCGTCGAGGTAATCTCGAAAGGCGCGGCCGGCTCCTGGCAGATGGAAAATCGCCACAAGACCATGAACGCCGGCAAATATGATTTCGGCTTCGCGGTCGACTGGATGCGGAAAGACCTTGGCATCGTGCTCGCCGAAGCCCGCAGCAACGGCGCCAAGCTGCCGGTCACCGCCCTCGTCGACCAGTTCTACGGCGATGTGCAGGCGATGGGCGGCAATCGTTGGGACACTTCTTCGCTGCTCGCCCGGCTTGAGAAATGATCGGTCGCTCTTCCGATCCGGCTGAACTGATCGCGCATCTCGAAACGCTGCGCTCGGAGGAGAATGCCGCTGGAATGGCGCGATTCGGCATCGTCACCGACCGCGCCCTCGGAATTTCCAATGCTGATATCAGGGCGGTCGCCAGATTGGCGAAGAGGAATCACCTCAGGGCAATGCAGCTCTGGCGAAGCAATATTCGCGAGGCTCGGCTGCTCGCTCTCTATACCGCCGAGCCGAAGCGGCTGACGCCGGAAGAAGCCAGAAACTGGGCTCATGATTTCGACTCCTGGGAAGTCGTCGACTGCGCCGCCGATCTCTTCGTCGAGGCGGGCCTGGACGAGCTCATTCCTGAATTCGCTGCAGACGAGCGCGAATTTGTTCGTCGCGCCGCCTTCGCCATGATCGCGGGCGCCGCCGTACATCGAAAGGGCGCTACCGATACGGCCATCCTCTCCTGGCTGCCTGTGATCGAGGCGCATTCCGGCGATTCCCGCAACTTCGTACGCAAGGCGGTCAATTGGGCACTGCGCAGCATCGGCAAGCGCAATCGCGCCTGCCATGGACCGGCACTGGGGTTGGCGAAGCTGTTGGCTGAACGTCCAGATAAAACCGCCCGCTGGATCGGCAGGGATGCGGTCAGGGAGCTGAGCGGTGAAAGGCTGTTGGCACGGCTGAAATAGCGCGATGCGTCCCAGACTGAGGCTGTCGCCTCGTCGTCAATGACGCTTGGATTTTTCCACCACAAAATCGATGAGCACTCTGACCGCCGGCGGCATGCACTTGGCGGTTGTGAAGACGATATGGAACTGGCTTTCTTCCGACTGCCATTCCGGCAGCACCCGCACCAGCCCGCCGGCCTGCAGATCCGCCTCACACGCGCTTTCGAGCAGAAGTCCGAAGCCGAGGCCGGCGAGGGCTGCATCGAGAATGGCGGTCACGCTGCGGCAGGTCAACCTCGGCTGATGCCGGATTACCCGTTTGTCGTCATTCGGAGCGATGAGCTCCCAGGTATGGAACGACACCCACGGGGTCATCGCCAGCGTCGGAAGGTCGGCGAGCTCGTCGACGCAATTTTCAACCGCCGATACGTTCGATGAGCTACGGGCTTGCGACCAGAACGCGCCGCGCCCGGTCGAGCTTGCGCATCGTCCGGCTCGTCTGTGTCTCCGGCTCGCTGGTCGCCCTCACCTCAAGATCGATTCGTTGATGAGGTCGGCGCGGCGGTCGGAGCCGATAATCTGCAGCTTTATCTTCGGAAAGCGTTCGAGGAATTCAGGCAGGATACCTCCGACCGAAATGTCGACCAGACCTAGCGGGCAGCCCGTCCGCACCACGCCCGGCGGGTCGGATTGAGCCTCGGTGACGATCGATTTGGCGGGGTCGGCCTCCTGCAGAATGGTCTGGCATCTTTCGTAAAAAGCTTGACCGATCTCTGTCACCCGGAAGTGACGGGTCGAACGCTCTATGAGCCGTGCGCCAAGCCCATCCTCAAGCCAGCTGACCCGCCTGCTCAATTTTGAGCGCGGTATTTTGAGATTGCGACTTGCAGAAGCAAAACCACCGCTGGAGACGACGGCTGCAAATAATAATAGTCGTTGAGATCGTCCATACGAACAAGCTGTCCGAGAGTAGGAATGAATGCCGCCCCCCGAAAGGGCTGTATCCTCTCTCCACCAAAGCTGTAATCACATTGTCGGCATTGGATTTTCTTTCCACGACCCGTCGCGGCAACGCCAATCAATGGCCAACGGTCAATCCAAACTCTCTTGAGAATAAGCATGGCCTTAAGCAAGGTCGACAGGATGCCGACGTGCGATACACAACATGCCGGTTCGGCTTACCTGGATGACGCTCCGGAAAGACAGCCACAAGAGCGCGTCTCAAAAACGCTGCAAGGACGGTCCGGCAGGGAAGACCGGACCCGTCCCCGTAGCTGATCGGAGGTCACTCGGATCAGAAACTGATTGAAGCGTCCCCGGTCTGAAGACCGGGGACACTCACCAAGTGGATTAGAACGAACGCTGCAGGCGGAAGTAGCCCGAGGTAGAGTCGTCAGCGTCTTCCGGATCGAGGTACTGAACCGAAGCCTTGGCGTAGAAGTTGTCGACGATCTGGTAATCAACCGTCAGACCAA